>NZ_CP047241.1:900460-1200613 GCF_009856625.1 Aquitalea denitrificans | reverse complement strand
CCGGGCTGTAGTCGCGCTCGGTGCTCAGCAAGTGGTTCTGCACATCACCATCCAGCGTCACCAGAATCATCAGGATGCGGCGCTCGGACAGCCGCAAAAATTCGATCTGGCGAAAAGCCACGTCGGAGCGCTGCGGTGTCACCACTACGCCGGCGAAATGGGTGAGATCAGACAGTAGCGTGGATGCCGCCTGTGCAATGCGCTGCGGGCTGTCCGGCTGCAGGCTGCTTTCCAGCTCGCGCATCGCCAGCTCTTCCAGCGGCTGGATGGTGAGCAGGTGATCGACAAACAGCCGGTAACCCTTGGCGGTGGGAATGCGCCCGGCCGAGGTATGCGGCGAGGCAATCAGCCCCATGCCTTCCAGGTCGGCCAGGATGTTGCGGATGGAAGCAGATGACAGTTCCATGCCCGACAGCATGGACAGGGTTTTTGATCCCACCGGCTGACCATCGGCAATATAGCGTTCGATCAGCGTTTTCAGCAGTCGTTGTGCGCGCTCGTTCATCATGCTCTCATTTTACCCGACCAGACGATTCCGGCCAGCCTCTCCATGAATACCATGTTGCGCGTGTTGGTGTCATTTCAAGCCGCCTTTCGCATTTGTCGGCTCTTGCCTTTGTGCGATAATCCCCCATCTATCGGTTCCACTACACGCAATTGGAGACAGCATGGCGTCAGAAGACAAGAGCCGCGCATTGGCGGCAGCCCTTGCCCAGATCGAAAAGCAGTTCGGCAAGGGTTCGATCATGCGCATGAGCGACAACCAGATCAACGAAAACCTGCAAGTGGTATCCACCGGCTCGCTGGGCCTGGACCTGGCGCTGGGTGTAGGCGGTCTGCCGCGCGGCCGTGTCGTGGAAATCTACGGCCCGGAATCCTCCGGTAAAACCACCCTGTGTCTGCAGGCCGTGGCCGAAGCCCAGAAGCTGGGCGGCACCTGCGCCTACATCGACGCGGAAAACGCGCTGGACCCGATCTACGCCCAAAAACTGGGTGTAAACGTGGAAGACCTGCTGATTTCCCAGCCGGACACCGGCGAGCAGGCACTGGAAATCTGCGACATGCTGGTACGCTCCAGCGGTGTTGACGTCATCGTGATCGACTCGGTTGCCGCCCTGGTACCCAAGGCTGAAATCGAAGGCGAAATGGGCGACAGCCACGTCGGCCTGCAAGCCCGCCTGATGAGCCAGGCGCTGCGCAAGCTGACCGCCAACATCAAGCGTACCAACACCCTGGTGATCTTCATCAACCAGATCCGCATGAAGATCGGCGTGATGTTTGGCAACCCGGAAACCACCACCGGTGGTAACGCGCTGAAGTTCTACGCCTCGGTGCGTCTGGACATCCGCCGCGTGGGCGGCATCAAGAAGGCTGACGAGGTAATCGGTAACGAAACCCGCGTCAAGGTGGTGAAGAACAAGGTATCGCCCCCGTTCCGCCAGGCCGACTTCGACATCCTGTACGGTGAAGGTATCAGCCGCGAAGGCGAAATCATCGAACTGGGCGTCAAGCACGGCTTCGTCGAAAAATCCGGTGCCTGGTATGCCTACAACGGCCAGAAAATCGGCCAGGGCAAGGACAACACCCGTGAATGGCTGAAGTCCAATCCGGCCATCGCCAAGGAAATCGAAGCCAAGATCCGCGAAGCTGTCGGCATCAAGGTGGAAATTACCGAAAACGACGCCGAAGACATGGCTGACGACGTACTGGACGTATAAGCAACCGGCTTGCCGATGGAAAAAAGCCTGAAGGCGCGAGCCGTCGATCTCCTGTCCCGCCGCGAATATACACGGCGGGAACTGGAGCGGCGGCTCGCGCCGTTTGCCGAAAGTCCGGAACAGCTCGCCACCCTGCTGGACGAACTGGCCGAGCGCAACTGGCAGTCCGACAGCCGCTTTGCCCGCCAGTTTACCGATAGCCGCGGCCAGAAATACGGCACCCGCCGCCTGCAGCAGGAAATGCGTCACCGCGGAGTCAGCAGTGACGATATCGCCAGTGTGCTGGAAGACCGTGACGACCTGAATCTGGCCCGGCAGCAATGGGAAAAGAAGTTTGGCAGCGTAGCCACCACGCCGCAGGAAAGGGCAAAACAGATGCGGTTTCTGGCAGCACGCGGATTTGGCATGGACATCATCCGTCAGGTGATGTCAGGCCGTGGCGACGACGACGATTTTCCTGGCGACCCGGACGACTAGTTCCGCCACAGGCAGTTGCCGCGCCATGACCCTTGCCAGCCTTGCTGCGGCTTGACACAATCGGGCATGACCGTAACGGCCACAAGGCGCTGTCCCACGCCGCTACCAATGTATTCAATCTTGACGAAACCGACATGAAAACCTCCGAAATTCGCCAGAAATTCCTGGATTTCTTCGCCTCCAAAGGCCACCAGGTCGTAGCCTCCAGCTCGCTGGTACCGTGGGAAGATCCCACCCTGCTGTTCACCAACGCCGGCATGAACCAGTTCAAGGACGTGTTCCTCGGCTTTGACAAGCGCCCCTATACCCGCGCCACCACCAGCCAGAAATGCGTACGCGCCGGCGGCAAGCACAACGACCTGGAAAACGTGGGCTACACCGCCCGCCACCACACCTTCTTCGAAATGCTGGGCAACTTCAGCTTCGGCGACTACTTCAAGCGCGATGCCATCCACTTTGCCTGGGAATTCCTTACCGGCAAACAATGGCTGGCGCTGCCCAAGGACAAGCTGATGGTGACGGTGTACGCCACCGACGATGAAGCCTTCGACATCTGGAACAAGGAAATCGGCGTTCCGGCTGACAAGATCGTCCGTATCGGCGACAACAAGGGTGCACCCTACGCTTCGGACAACTTCTGGCAAATGGGTGACACCGGCCCCTGCGGCCCGTGTACCGAAATTTTCTACGATCACGGCGAACACATCTGGGGCGGCCCGCCGGGAAGCCCGGAAGAAGACGGTGACCGCTTCATCGAAATCTGGAACAACGTGTTCATGCAGTTCAACCGCGACGAATCCGGTGCGATGAACCCGCTGCCCAAGCCATCGGTGGATACCGGCATGGGCCTGGAGCGTATCTCGGCCGTGCTGCAACACGTACACGCCAACTACGAGATCGACCTGTTCCAGAACCTGCTCAAAGCCGCCGCCCGCGAAACCGGCGTGGCCTTCAGCATGGACGTGCCGTCGCTCAAGGTGATTGCCGACCACATCCGCGCCTGTTCCTTCCTGATTGCCGACGGCGTGATTCCGTCCAATGACGGTCGTGGCTATGTACTGCGCCGCATCATCCGCCGTGCCATCCGCCACGGTTACAAGCTGGGTCAGAAGGGTCTGTTCTTCTACAAACTGGTAGCCGATCTGGCCGAGGAAATGGGCCAGGCCTACCCGGAACTGCGTCAGAAGCAGGCCGAAATCGAAGACACCCTGCGCCAGGAAGAACTACGCTTTGCCGAAACCCTGGACAAGGGCATGGCCCTGCTGGAAACCGCCCTGGCGGCCAATAGCAAGGTGCTGGATGGCGAAACCGCCTTCAAGCTGTACGACACCTTCGGCTTCCCGCTGGACCTGACCGCCGACATCTGCCGTGAACGCGAAGTGGAAGTCGATCAGGACGGTTTCGACAAGGCAATGGAAGCCCAGCGCGAACGCGCCCGTGCTGCTTCGTCCTTCAAGATGGCCGGCAATGTGGACTATAGCGGTGCTGACACCGTGTTCAACGGCTACGAATCCACCAGCGTGGATGCCAAGGTACTGGCACTGTACAAGGGTAATGAAGCCGTGCAGCAGCTGGAAGCCGGCGACGAAGGCATCGTGGTACTGGACAATACCGCCTTCTACGCCGAAGGCGGCGGTCAGGTGGGCGATGTGGGCGAAATATCCGCTCAGGGCGGCGTGGCTGCGCTGTTCGACGTGGCCGACACCCAGAAGGTGCAGGCTGCGGTATTCGGTCACAAGGGCCGTCTGGCACGTGGCAACCTGAAGGTGGGCGACAGCGTTACCGCCACCATCGACCTGCACAAGCGTGCCGCCACCGCGCGTAACCACTCTGCCACCCACCTGCTGCATGCCGCCCTGCGTCATGTTCTGGGTGAACACGTGGCGCAGAAGGGTTCGCTGGTGAACCCGGAACGTGCCCGCTTCGACTTTGCCCACAACGAGCCGGTTTCCGCCGAGCAGATCGCAGAAGTGGAACGCATCGTCAACCGCGTGGTGATTCACAACGTGGAAGTCAGCGTGGGCCACATGTCCTACGACGACGCCATCAAGGCAGGTGCCATTGCCCTGTTCGGCGAGAAGTACGGCGACACCGTGCGCGTGCTGAAAATGGGCGATTTCTCCACCGAGCTGTGCGGCGGTACTCACGTCAAGCGTACCGGTGACATCGGCCTGTTCAAGATCATCGCCGAAACCGGCGTGGCCGCTGGCGTGCGCCGTATCGAAGCCGTTACCGGTGAAGGTGCGGTAGCGCTGGTGCAGGCGCAGGATGGCGAACTGAAAGCCGCTGCTGCCATCGCCCAGGCCCAGCCGGGTGAACTGCTGTCCAAGCTGGAAAAACTGCAGGCCGAACTGAAAGCCGCGCAGAAACAGGCTCAGCAGCTGAAGGGCCAACTGGCTCTGGGTCAGCTCGACCAGTTGCTGGCCAGCCAGCAGCAAAGCATCAAGGGCGTGGCCTGCCTGATCAGCAAGATCGAGGATATCGATGCCGCCACCCTGCGTGACATGAGCGACAAGGTCATGGACAAGCTGGAAAGCGGCGTGGCTCTGCTGGCCTGCGTGGCCGACGGCAAGGTCAGCCTGATTGCCCGCGTCTCCAAGGACCTGACCGGCAAGGTCAAGGCCGGTGAGCTGGTGAATCAGGTTGCCCTGCAAGTGGGTGGCAAGGGCGGTGGCCGTCCGGACATGGCCCAAGCCGGTGGTACCCAGCCGGAAAACCTGGCCGCAGCACTGGCAAGCCTGCCGTCCTGGCTGGAAGGCAAGCTGTAAGCTGTAAGCTGCCGCAAGCAAGCCGCAGGGGCAACCCTGCGGCTTTTGTCGTTTATAGTGTTTATAACCACCCTGCCAACCGGAGAGCACTGCGCATGACCGTCTTCCGCTCCCGCCTGTCATTGCTGCGCCAGCGACTACCCTGGCTGCTCCTGCTGTGCGCCTGCCTGTCGCCAGCAGCACTTGCTGACGGCAAACTGCTGGTGGTCACCGAGAATTCGTCCTGGCTCAGCACCATCGACCCCCAGGGCAATGTCGCCGGGCGCAGTACCCAGCTGGTGAAGGATATTCTGACCCGCGCCGGCCTGAAGGCCAATTTCCAGGTTTTGCCCTGGGCCAGGGCTTACCGCGTGGCGGCCACCCGCCCCAACACGCTGATTTATTCGATCGCCCGTACCAATACCCGCGAAAACCTGTTTGTCTGGCTGGGCCAGATTGGTCATATGCAAAGGGTGTTCTACCGCCTGAATGGCGAAACCGGCATTGCACCCCAATCACTGGAGCAAGTGAAAAGCTGCTGCAAGGTATGTGTGGGCAATCATGATGTGCAGGAAGAGTTTCTGGTCAAGTCCGGTTTTGCGCCAGGCAGCCAGTACATCACCACCAACAGCCAGCAGGAATGCCCGCGTCTGCTGCAAAGCGGTGCTGCCCAGCTGTTGATTGCCGACCCGGACCAGCTACGCAGTCAGTTGGCCAAGCTGAAAGTCCCGGAACAACAATTCCAGGCGATATTCAGCCTGCCGCAGGGCGATCCGCTGTATCTGGCCGCCAACCCCGCTACCGACCCTCGCATTATCCAAGCCATCACCGAAGCCATGCATCCACCGCACGCTCACTAAGCACCGCAGCAAGCCATTCTCCGCCTCTGCCTGTCACAACTACCCACCACGTGCCACCCCGCCCACAGGCCACTGCATCACAACCGCAGCATGGCCACCGTACGTGGCTGCGACAGGAAGTAACTGAAAACACATGCACATTTCACAGTGCATTTTTTCTTATATTCCAAACAAATATTCAGCCTGCATTTTCGTCATCCTTGACTCATATCAAAACGATTTAGAGCCAAATGAAAATAATAAACACCTTCTCACAAGTCTTGATGACAGCGGCAAGCATACTCATGCCGAGTTACGCCCTGTCAGCAGATTTGCCGCTAAAACCCGTGTTCTGGCGGCAATCCTTACGCAAGGAACAGCCATGGCCCTGGTGCTTTATGATGACGGCAATCACAAATGCGTCGCCTTTACCGAACTGGTACAAGGTGAAGGCATTCAGTCCAACCAGTTTGCCATCATCGACAAAGGTGACGGCATGCTGCTGGACCCGGGTGGCAACCTTACCTACAAACACCTGATTGCCGAGCTGGCCGATTATTTCCTGCCCTCGCATACCCGTTATATCTTTGCCTCTCACCAGGACCCGGACATCATCGCCTCGGCCAATGGCTGGCTGCTGATTACCGATGCCCAGATCATCATTGCCCAGGAATGGGTGCGCTTTCTGCCCCACTTCTGCATGCGCGGTGCCACCGAAGGCCGGCTGATTCCCATTCCGCCACGCGGCATGGACATCACCCTGGGTGGCTCCACGCTCAAGATCATTCCGGCACATTACCTGCATACCGTCGGTTTCTTCCAGATCTACGATCCGCTCAGCAAAATCCTGTTCTCCGGCGACATCGGCGCATCGCTGATGGATGGCCACAATGCCGGCAAGCCGGTGGTCGATTTTGATGCCCACCTGATCGACAGTCACATGCTGGGCTTTCACAAGCGCTACATGACCAATAACAAAGCCTGCCGGCTGTGGGTGCAGATGGTCCGCCAGCTGGATATAGAGTGGATTGTTCCGCAGCATGGCGGCTCGTTCAAGGGCAAGGAAATGGTGACACGCTTCCTTGACTGGTTTGAAACCCTGGAATGCGGCACGGACCTGATCACCGCTGCTGACTTCACCCTGGACTGAGCCTGCTGCCCATGGACACCATCGCCGCCCTGCTAAGCCAGTTGAGCGCCTCTCCCGAAGCCATGGCGGCCAGCGCCGTATTGCTGCTGCTGATCGGCACCTTGCTGATCACCCTGCTGCGCCGCCAGTCCGGGCCGACCACAACCGACACCAGCCATCAGCCGCAATTACTGCCCGAAGCAGTCATCCGTCGACCGCAACCGTCAGCCACCGAACAGGCCATGATCCAGCCAGCAACTCCTGTAGTAGCAGCTGATGCCGAGGACGATACCAGCCTGGACGAGGATGATGCCGATGAGCAGACCCTGAGCTATGAAGTGGATGATCTGGACGTACTGGCCGAAATCGAAGTATTCCTGGAGTTCGGCTACCTGGAACAGGCGGCCATTGCACTACGCAGCTATGTGGATGGCAGCTCGATCAATGCACCCAGCCAGCTCAAGCGCCTGTCCGAACTGTATCTGGCCCTGCGCTGGATCGACGACTACAGCGACATGCTGGAGCGCCTGCACGAGCGCAGCATGCTGGACCGTCAGCAACTGACCGACGCCGTGTTTCTCGGCCTGCAGGAAGACCCGCAAAACCTGTCCCTGCGCGTACTGGCAGAAAGCCGGTTGGGCCTGGGCATAGAGGAAGTCAACCAGCAACTGGGCGATCATCTGCCGGCAGCAGGTCATGAGGAAATCCTGCTGCGCGCCGTGGTACAGACACCGGGCCAGCCGGCAGTGTCCGCCATAGAAGCTGTACAGCTGGCGGCCCATCTGCCACGCGTCCCGCTGGTGGAAGGCCGTGCCGAGCTGGCACCACTCAGCCCCCGCGAGATCACCCTGCTCACCACCATGCTGCCGCGCCCGCGTCAGGCAAGCATCTTGCTGGCCTGTCACGAACCGGCTGCTGCCCTGCCGGCACTGCAGGACATGGCCAGCGAAGAAGGTGTATCGCTGTCGCGTCTGATTGACACCCTGCGCGCCTGTTACATGACGCGCCGGCTGTCTTTGTTCTGCCGCTATCTGTGGCAGTTTCATGTCGGTATCGGCAATGCCGGTCACAGCCTGAAACAGCAGTTGTTCCAGCTGGGCTGCCAGTTGGGCGAACACCCGGTCCTGCTGGCACTGGAAAGCCAACCCGACCGACTAGAACTGGAAGAAATCGGACGTCGTTTCGCCTACATCACTCCGATCAGCCAACCGGCAGCACCGCTGCTGCTGGTTACCTCCAGACAGGCCGAAAACACGGCATCACCGCTGAACAACGCACTGTCCGAAGCGGAAGAATTCATCGAGTTCGGCCAGATAGACATGGCGATCCAGACGCTGGAAACCGCGATTCTGGCCAGCCCGGCCGAAGCCGAACTATATCCGCCCTTGCTCAAACTGTACGAACACCTGGGCGATCTGGCCCGCTTCACCTGGCTGACCAGACAGATTCGCGAGCGGCTGGCCAACCCGCCAGATGAAATTACCGCCATGCTCAGCCGTTTCGTGCAATCCATGCAGCAACGCCTGAACCAGCAACGTCTTGCGGCCTGAGAAACCAGACCATGATGCTTAGCAACACCACCCAGCCTCAACTCGTCACCGTATTGCCCGTGGGGATGGACCCCCGCAAGCTGTCGGTATTTCGCATGGCGTTCCGCATGCACCATTCGCACCAGCTTTACCAATTGCTGGATGAAGCCCCCGGCCAGCTACCCGATTTGGCCATTGTGGATGTCGACAGCGTAGACGGCTGGAATGCCTGGCATGATTTTCGGGCCGAACATCCACACCTGCCGGCACTGATTGTCACCACCACACCTCCCGGAGAAGCTCCGGCAGCAGTACTGCGCAAACCGGTCCGGATTGAAACCCTGTTCCCGCAAATGCGCGAACTGCTCGGCAAGACACAGCGTCCGCGGCCCGGCGCAACCATGCAGGCAACCACGGTAGCGCTGCACCATGAAGTCAGCCTTACGACGCCGCAAACCAGACCTGCCGCAGCGGCAGCCCCAGAGGCCATCAGCGCAGCCGCCGCCTATGTCGCCAGCGTGGCACCGACGCTGTCCGAGGTCATCACCCAGTCCCAGGAGGCTCACCGCGCCGCCACGGCAGCCCTGCAGAATGCCGCAGTGGCACCTGCATCCGACCTGCCGCAGTTAATGGATTTGCCAGATGCCGAGACAGTAACGGACAGCACCGCAGCAAACCACGACAACAAGGTAAACGTGGTGCGCAGCATGCTGCCTCCGGAACGTCCGGCCAGTGCGACGGCAGAACCGCACCTTGATGCCAGCAAGGTCGATTACGCCAAAATCAGCTTTGCCCGGTTCGACCCCAATGCCGGCCTGTTCGGCATGGTGGCCCGCTTGCTGCGCCAGCGCAGTGCTGCCGTGGTACGAGTAAGGGAAATACCGGTACTGGTATTGCTGCCGGCACAGGACAAAGCTCTGTTGCTGCAGCCGCTGGACAGCCTGCAGGCATTGTGCGCGGCCCCCAGCCAGGATGTGGATCAGCAAGCCTATGCCAACGAACCCCTGCCAACGGTCAGTCAGGAACTTCGCCCGCAAACCCTGGCCTGGCAGCTGGCCATCTGGACTTGTCAGGGCCGCCTGATGCGTGGCATCAGTGCCGACACCCCGATCCGCCTGCGCTTCTGGCCTAACCTGACCCGGCTGGCTCCCATTCCGGAAGCCATGCGCATTACCGCCTTCCTCACCCGGACCCCGGTCAATCTCAAGCTGATCACCCGCCTGCTCAAGGTGCCGCCAGAACATCTGTTCAACTATCTGGCTGCCGCCTACGGCATCGGGATTCTCGACCTCCCCAACCGCAGCGGCAATCTGTCGGTCATCACCACCGAGCCGGTAAGGCCCGCCGCCAAGGCCGAAGCCGCCAGCAGCGACAACACCAGCAACGCCCCCGGCGCAGCGATGGTGAAACCGGCACCGGGCAGTGGCAACCTGCTGTCCCGCTTGCTGAAAAAAGTCATCGGCCTGTAAACAGGAAAACTCGAATCCATGCGTGCTTACGATAACAAGATCATCTTTGCCGGCCCGGTCGGCGCAGGCAAAACCACGGCCATCGGTGCCATCAGCGATATTGCACCGGTTACCACCGATGCCCGTGCGTCTGACATGACACTCAACCGCAAGGACACCACCACGGTGGCACTGGACTACGGCGTGCTGATGCTGGATGAAACCACCAAGGTCCATCTCTATGGCACACCCGGCCAGGAGCGGTTTGATTTCATGTGGGACATCCTCAGCCAGGGCGGCATCGGTCTGATCCTGCTGCTGGACAATACCCGTACCAATCCGGTGAAGGATCTGCAGTTCTTTCTGAACGCCTTCCGCGACATGCTCAAGGACGCCCCACTGGTGATCGGTGTCACCAAGACCGATATGCGCGCCACACCCAGCATCGAAACCTATGCCGCCCTGCTGGAAAAATTTGACATGCGGCCACCCATTTTCGAAATTGATGCCCGCTCCCGGGAGGACGTCAAAAAGCTGGTGCTGGCCCTGCTGTTCTCCATTGATCCCGGGCTGGAAAGCTGATCATGTCAGACAACCTTTCGCTCAAGGACGCGCTGTACCCGATTGCCAGCCCGGCCGGGGCCTACTATGCCGTGTCCAGCCCGGAACAGGATGCCGCCCGCGTGCTGCTGACCCAGATTCTGCGGCTGGGCCATTCCGTTCCGCTGACCGAGTCCCTGCTGACCGAGTGGAGCAACAATGACCTGGACAAGGGACTGGAGACCCTATACCGGCTGCAGCGACTGGACTTTGTCCACGGCACCGAAGAGCCGCGCCCTTCGCTGGCAGTCAATCTGGAAAGCCAGCTGCCATCGCTGCTGGCCGCGCTGTCGGACAACGGTCGGGCCCTGCTGGCCGACGACAACGGTCTGTATTACGCCACGGCGGGCTTTCATCACGAATCCGCCGAGGAAATCGCCGCCCTGGCCGGCGACATCATGTCGCTGAACCGTCGCCACGCCCTGCTGCTGAAGAACAACCTCAACATCAGCAGCCTGGCCTGGTCGGTCAGCAATCCTGCCGGACAGAGTGAGCTGGGATTTTTCCCCCTGCATGTCGGGCAGCAGTCTTTCGTGCTGGTGATCGGCGGCATCCCGCGCCTGCAGGACGAACACTTCGTGACGCTGATCGAATTGCTCAGCCGTCGTTACGCTTGAATAAACAGCAGACCCGATACGGGCCACAGAATACCCACTGGAGAAAACCATGCGTGAACAGATGCTCAAGTCCATCCTGAGTGACCTTAACGGTGCCTCGGCCGATATCGAAGCCTCGGCCATCATCTCATCCGACGGCCTGACCATGGCCGCCCTGCTGCCGCAGGATGTAGATGAAGACCGGGTTGGTGCCATGGCTGCCGCCATGCTGTCGCTGGGTGAACGCACCGCCAAGGAGCTGACGCGAGGCGAGCTGGAACAGGTGATGGTAAAGGGCGATAACGGTTACATCCTGATGAGCTATGCCGGCAAGGATGCCGTACTCACCGTGATTGCCCGGCGTGAAGCCAAGCTGGGCCTGATTTTCCTGGATGCCAAGCGCGCCGCGCGCAATATTGCCGAAATCCTCTGACCATCACGGCCCGGCCTCGGGCCATGACCAGCCGGCAGCGATGGGCCTCACGCCCCGTGGCTGCCGGCATTGTCTCTGCCACTGCCCGCCCGCCTTGTGCCTGCACCATTGTCAGGCCGCTTGCGCACCACGCCTTGCCGCCTTGTTTCATTGCGGTGCAGCACCGTCTTCACCCGACATGGTAATTCCCCCTTCCGACCCTGACAGTGCCTGCATCCGGTGCATAAGGGCTCCGACACTGCACCACAGCCTGCCGTATTGCCGGCCACAACGGCTACTCTTTGCCGGGCATGCTTATTGCGTAATGCATTGCACAAGCCATCAAGGGGGAATGCGCGATGCACCGGATCACACCGCTAGACCACACCCACTACGACGAAATGCTGGCACCGGATCAGGACACCCGTCCGTCCTACCAGCACTTCGCCAACTGGCTTAACCAGGCGCCGCTGGCCTGGCTGCGCGACAAGCAGAGCGAGGCCGACACCCTGTTTCGCCGCGTCGGCATCACCTTTGCCGTGTACGGCGACGAGAGCGGCTCCGAACGGCTGATCCCGTTCGATACCATTCCACGCATCATCTCCGCCAGTGAGTGGAAAACGCTGGAAGCAGGCTGCATCCAGCGCGTCACGGCACTCAACCGCTTTCTGCACGACATCTACCACGAGCAGGACATCCTCAAGGCCGGCATCATCCCGCCGGAGCAGATTCTCACCAATGCCGGCTACCAGTTGGCCATGCAGGGCATAGATCTGCCACGCCAGGTGTACGCCCATATCGCCGGGGTGGACATCATCCGCCACAGCGACGGCGGCTTTTACGTGCTGGAAGACAATCTGCGCACCCCGTCCGGGGTGAGCTACATGCTGGAAAACCGCAAGATGATGATGCGGCTGTTTCCCGAGCTGTTTGCCAACCACGACATCACGCCGGTGGAACACTACCCCAATATGCTGCTGGACACCCTGCGCTCGGTGGCACCGGCCGAGGTGGATAATCCCACCGTGGTGGTGCTCACCCCCGGCCAGTACAACAGCGCCTATTTCGAGCACGCCTTTCTGGCCAGCCAGATGGGAGTGGAGCTGGTGGAAGGGCAGGACCTGTTCGTCAAGAACGGCCATGTCTACATGCGCACCACTTCCGGCCCGCAGCGGGTGGATGTGATCTACCGCCGGCTGGACGATGCCTATCTGGACCCGCTGGCCTTCAATGCCGGCTCCATGCTGGGCGTGCCGGGTCTGATGTCGGTGTACCGCGAAGGCCGCGTCAGCGTGTGCAATGCGGTGGGCACCGGTGTGGCGGATGACAAGTCCATCTACCCCTATGTGCCGGACATGATCCGCTTCTATCTGGGCGAGGAACCCATCCTGCACAATGTGCCCACCTGGCAGCTGCGCAAGCCGGAAGATCTGGCCTACGTGCTGGATCACCTGCCCGAGCTGGTGGTGAAGGAAGTTCACGGCGCCGGCGGCTATGGCATGCTGGTTGGCCCGGCCGCCACCCAGGCGGAAATCGAAGCCTATCGCCTGCGCATTCTGGAAGACCCGGCCAACTTCATCGCCCAGCCCACACTATCCTTGTCCACCTGCCCCACTTTTGTCGAATCCGGCATTGCGCCGCGCCATATCGACCTGCGCCCCTTTGTGCTGTCGGGCAAGAAAGTGCAGCTGGTAGCCGGCGGCCTCACCCGCGTGGCCCTGCGCGAAGGCTCGCTGGTGGTCAACTCGTCGCAAGGCGGCGGCACCAAGGACACCTGGATCCTGAAGGAGGACATCACATGCTAAGCCGAATGGCAGGGTGCCTGTACTGGATGGCACGCAATATGGAACGCGCCGAAAACACCGCGCGCTTGCTGGATGTCAGCTTGCAGATGTCGCTGCTGCATGCGTCCTCGCAGGACGACCTGCTGGTGCCGCTGGATGTCACCGGCAGCACGGCGGATTTTCTGCGCCATCACCACACCCCCACCCCGCAAGCCGTGCTGCACTATCTGGCGCTGGATGGCGACAACCCCGGCAGCATCTACAACTGCATGCGCAATGCACGGGAAAACGCCCATGTGGTGCGGGTAAAAATCACCACCGAGATGTGGGAGCAGGTGAACGGAACCTGGCTGGAAATGCGCGAATGGCAGGCTCGAGGCCTGGACACCCGCAGCGCCTCGGCCTTTCTGGAATGGGTGCGCGAGCGCTCGCACCTGTTCCGTGGCGCAGGCTACGGCACCATGTTGCGCAATGACACCTTCCACTTTTCCCGGCTGGGCACCTTCATCGAACGCGCCGACAACACCGCGCGCATCCTGAATGTGAAAACCAAGCAGATCAGTGACAACGAGCCGGAAGCAGAAAACATCCTGGACTACTACCAGTGGGCGGCGCTGCTGCGTTCGGTGTCCGGCTTCGAGGCCTATCGCGACATCTACCGCGACAGCATCACCCCGGAGCGGGTGGCCGAACTGCTGATCCTGCGCCACGACATGCCGCGCAGCCTGCGCGCCTGCTTTGGTGAAATCAACAAGGTGCTGGGCCGCATCGAAGGCCAGGCTGGCCGCGCCGCCCGCCGCCGCGCCAGCGAAATCCAGGCCAGGCTCACCTACAGCAGCATCGAGGACATCTTTGCCGACGGGCTGGAACAGACGCTGGACAGTCTGATCGGCGACATCATCCTGCTGGGCAACACCATTCACCACAGTTATCTGGAAGCTGCCTGAGCGCAGACCGGTTTTCATTTTCAGAAAGGGATAGCCATGCGACTCGCCATCAGTCATGAAACGCTGTACCGCTACGACAGCCCGGTACGCCACAGCACCCAGTACCTGCGCCTGACGCCGCAAGGCGGCAACGGCCTGCAGATTCTGGACTGGCAGCTGGAACTGCCGGTGGCCGCCCATCGCAGTACCGACAGCTACGGCAACATCCTGCATGTGCTGACGCTGGACTACCCGCACCAGGAAATCCGCATCAAGGTCAGCGGCACAGTGGAGACCGATGTCACCGCCCCGCTGAGCGACGATCTGCCGCCACTGTTTTTCCTGCGCCAGACCGAACTGACCACCCCGGACGAGGCCCTACGCCGCTTTGCCGCCGCTTACCGCCAGCCCATACCCAGCCTCACCCAGCTCCAAGCGCTGGTGGAAGGCATTCGCGAGCACATGCCCTTTTTGCCTGGCGAAACCCAAAGCCATACCCCGGCTGCCGCCGCCTTTGCCAAGGGCGCTGGCGTGTGCCAGGACCACACCCATGTCTTCCTCAGTTGCGCCCGCCAGCTGGGGATTCCGGCGCGCTATGTCAGCGGCTATGTCTACTCGCCGGCCCACGCCACCGACCATGTCTCCAGCCATGCCTGGGCCGAAGCCTGGGTAGACGGTGCCTGGCACAGCTTCGACGTGGCCAATGCCGTAGCCGCCAACGAGCATCACCTCAAGCTGGCCATCGGCATGGACTATCTGGACGCCTGCCCGGTGCGCGGCGTGCGTTTTGGTGGTGGCACCGAAAGCATGAGCGCCCAGGCGCGTGTCTGGCTGGACGGCCAGTAACAAGCCGGCTAGATTGGTTTAACTCCACTTTTCAAGTAGCTGCATCATGACTTACTGCGTCGCCATGAATCTTGCGTCCGGCATGCTGTTTGCCTCGGACTCCCGCACCAATGCCGGGGTGGACCACGTGTCCACCTTTCGCAAGATGCAATTTTTCCAGCAGCCGGACGAGCGGCTGCTGGTGATGCTGTCCGCCGGCAATCTGGCCACCACCCAAAGCGTGGTCAGCCTGCTGCGCCAGCGCGCCAGCAAGCCGGGGGAGGAGCGCAGCATCCTCAACGTGCCATCGATGTACGATGCCGCCTGCCTGGTGGGCGATACCCTGCGTGAAATTGTCGAGCGCGACGGCCCCACCCTCAGCCAGTCCAAGATCGAAGTCGGCTGTTCCTTCCTGCTGGGCGGGCAAATCCGGGGAGAGGCACCACGGCTGTTCAATATCTATCCGCAGGGCAATTTCATCGAAGCCACCCAGGACACACCATATTTCCAGATCGGCGAAGCCAAGTACGGCAAGCCCATCATCGACCGGGTGGTCAGCTACCACACTCCGGTGGAAGACGCCGCCAAATGCGCGCTGATCAGCTTTGACTCCACCATGAAGAGCAATCTGTCAGTCGGCCTGCCCATCGACATGCTGGTTTATGACAAGGACGACTTCGGCCCCGGCATTCACCAGCACATTACCGAACACGACCCCTACTTCCAGCAACTGCACACCGGCTGGGGCCAAGCCTTGCGCGAAGCCTTTGCCGCCCTGCCGCCCATGCGCTGGAAGGAATAAGACCACAACGTGATTGGTCAGCCAGGGGGCTGATCGGTAATAATGCGGCATTACCACTGAAAGACCACTGTTGATGAAACACGCTCCGCTGACTGAGGCCGACTACCAGCGCCTGTCTGCCACCCTGCAACGCTTTGAAAGCCTGCAGTGCATGAACCTGGAAAAGCTGGACGGTTTCTTCACCGCCCTGCTGTGCGGCCCGGAAGCCATCAGGCCCACCGAATGTCTGCCACTGATCCTGGGCGAGGCCTTTGACGACGAGCAGGCCTTTCGCAGCGAAAAGGATCTGGAGAAATTTGTCTCGCTGCTGATGGGCCACTGGCTGGACATCACGCACACCCTGCAACAGGGCGCAGAATTCCAACCCTGGCTGGATGTCGATGAACAAGGCGTGGTGCACGGCAATGACTGGGCCGAAGGCTTTGTCGAAGGCATGCAGCTGCTACAGGACGACTGGAATCTGCTGTTTGACGATGCCGAGCATGCCGGCGCGCTGGAAGCCATCATGGCGCTGGCGTTCGAACGCCATCCCGACCCGGAAATGCGCCCCTACATCGACAGCAGTGATACCACCCAGCGCGAACAATGGCTGGCCGCCATCTCCCCTGCCGTGCAGGAAATCCACCAGTTCTTTGCCAGCATTCGTGCCGCCATGGAAGCCGAGCTGGAGCAAGATGCGCTCGATCCCAAGCACTGAAAGCTGCTGACAACATACCTGCCGTGGCCTGGTGCCTGCTTGCCCTACGGTGGATAGTGTCGGCATCGGCGCACCGAATCCTGGGTGCCCTGCCAGGTTTTGTTAGCGAAACCCAGCCCCGCAGCCATCCATGACACGTCATCAAAACGACATCCTTGCATGATAAAACTGTGCGTTTTCATTTTTTGCGCACACCGCCCCCGTCACGATGAATCCTGTTGAAGCACTGCTGTTTGCGGTTATCCAAGGTATCAGCGAACTGTTTCCGGTCAGCAGCCTGGGACATGGCATCCTGATTCCGGACTGGCTGCACTGGTCGCTCAATCGCAGCAACCCGGACTTTCTGCCCTTCATGGTCATGCTGCATCTGGGGACTGCCCTGGCCCTGCTACTGTTTTTCTATCGCGACTGGTTGCAGTTGATTGCCGGCTTCATCCGCGCCAAAGGCGGCAGCAGCAACCCGGAAGCACGGCTGATGTGGCGACTGCTAGCCGGTACCATCCCTGCTGGCCTGCTGGGGCTGCTGCTGGAAAAACAACTGCGCGTACTGTTTGGCAGCGCCACTGCCGTACTGGTTTTTCTCAGCATCAATGGCCTGCTGCTGTTGTGGGGTGAGCGTCTGGGTCAGCGTCGGGCACACAAGAGCCTGGATGAGTTGAGCATTACAGGCGCTATCAAGATCGGCAGCGGTCAGGCACTGGCGCTGTTGCCGGGCATTTCCCGCTCTGGCGTGACCTTGCTCAGCGGACTGGCGCATGGCCTGGATCATGCCTCTGCCGCCCGCTTTTCCTTCTTGCTGGCAACCCCCATCATCCTGGCGGCCGGGATACTGGAAATCCCCAAGCTGGCCCATGCCGGCCATGCCCAACCCTGGGGTCTGCTACTTGCCTGCGGTGCCGTTGCCGGCCTGTGTGCCTACGCGAGCACCTGGTTTCTCATGCGTTATTTCAAGAAAACCGAAATCGAATCGCTGCGCCCCTTTGGCTGGTATTGCCTGCTGCTTGGCCTGGGTGGACTGGTTTACCGCCTGGTTTGACACGCCGTGAACTTGACTCCGCCTGACGCTGCGGTCAGGCATGTATGCCACGGATCAAGACATTACAGGTATAAAGAAGCATTGACTGTTTGTCGCTACCGGAGGCTTACATTAGAATAGCCAACAGAACTGGGCCGCCATTTGCGGCCCGTATCTGTTATATAGAGACGCATGAGAAATCTGGACGACAAAAAGCCCGATCAACGCCTGCCGGCTGATCTGGCAAGACGTGCCACCGCCATTATCGAATTGCCGGATGGTGTGCTGGTCACCGCAGCACGTGGCAGTCGCTACAACCTGCCTGGCGGCAAGGCCAACCGGGGCGAATTGCGCTCCCAGGCCCTGATCCGCGAAATTCGGGAAGAAACCGGGCTGCGCATCAACTCCATGCTCTACCTGTTCGACCACATCACCCCCCACAATGCCCACAAGGTATACCTGTGCATTGCGCAGGGCCAGGCAAAGCCACAAGGTGAAATCGAGCGTATTGCCCTGGTTTCCTCGCCGGAAACCGATCTCGACCTGTTTGTGGAAAGCCGCGCCATCCTGCGGCGCTACGCCCGCTTGCGTAATGAGGAAACGGCCAAGGGGCAGGCCTTGCGTGCCATTCTGGGGCTGGCCCGTTACATCGCCAAGGTAGACTGAACCATCATGGCCAGTACTCCCTGGCTGCTGCTGGACGAGTTTGGTTTCTACCAGCGGCTGGCCGCCCTGCCCGGCAATACCCTGGTCCTGTTCGGCCAACCCGGTTGCTCAGCCTGTCGCGCATGGCGGCAACTGCTGCAGGATTGGCAGCCCGACGGCCTGCAGCAACTGGCCTATGTTGATGTACAGCAAAGCATGGCACTGGCCCATGCCTTCGAAATCTTTCATCTCCCTACCCTGTTGCTGTTTGTCGACGGCCACTATCACGGCCAATTGCGCAGTGCCATGCAACGCCAGAGCGTGCAACAGGCCCTGTGCACGCTGCTGGCCAGCCCAGCGGAGGAAGAGCCCTGAGCAGGACGCTTGCCGCAACAGAAAAGGGCTGCCCGCAGGCAGCCCTTTTCTGTGACAACGACAACACAGTTACTTACAAATCACTATTGCCCTTGCTCACAGCCGGGGTATCGCTGGCAGGTGCCGTCGCCTCACTGACCGGACCCAACATGTCTTGCGGAATGGTCACCCAACCCATGCTGCCCGCCAATTGCAAGTTCATGGCCAGTGTCAGCATGGCAACCGGGGCAAACAGCATCACCCCCAGTAGCACCCGCACGCGGCCCACACCGGAGACAAGAGCCAGCCCGTTGACCATCAGGGCAATGGTCAGCAAGGACAGGGCCAGATCCGCCCCCAGCGCGACGTCATCCGGCAGCCAACTGGTCAGCGGCTCGACAAACTGCAGGCTGTTGCACAGCACGATCAGGCCAAACAGCGAACCGGACGGCTGCCACTTGGCCAGCCGCAGCCATACCGTCATGAACTGGGTGAACAACAAGGTTTCCAGCCAGGTAAACAGCAGCATGAACAGCATGCGGCCAGCGATATTGCCACCCAGCTCGCCGGTGCCGCCACTGGCGACAAGTCCAAGCACGGTAAGCAGCAGTGCGGGTACCCAGCGTGGATACTGATACTGCTCCAGTGGCCCCACCCGGAAACGCAGCAGGCCCAGCAAGTCATCAATCAGACGGTGCATGGTGCCGGCTCAGTCAAAGACAACGGTCTTGTTGCTGTAAGACAGGATGCGGTCGTCCAGATGCCAGCGCACGGCACGGGACAGCACCACTTTTTCCAGATCGCGGCCTTTCTGGATCAGGTCTTCCACATCGTCGCGATGCGAAATGCGGGTGACCTCCTGCTCGATGATCGGACCTTCGTCCAGATCCTCGGTCACGTAATGGCTGGTGGCACCGATCAGCTTCACGCCACGGGCAAAGGCACGGTGATACGGCTTGGCCCCATCGAATGCCGGCAGGAAGCTGTGGTGGATGTTGATGACGCGATCCGGATAACGCTTGACGAACTCACCGGACAATACCTGCATATAACGCGCCAGCACGATGAAATCGACACCGGCTTCTTCCAGCAGGCGGAACTGCTCGGCCTCGGCGTTCTCCTTGTTGTCGCGGGTAACCGGCAGCACATGGAAAGGAATGCCGTTGAATTCCACCAGCCGGCGGCAATCTTCGTGATTGGAAATCACCAGCGGAATATCACAGTTAAGCTCGCCAATGCGCCAGCGGTGCAGCAAATCCACCAGGCAGTGTTCGTACTTGGACACAAAAATGGCCATGCGCGGCTTGCGGCTGGACAGGGAGACCTTCCAGTTCATATTGTGCTCGGAGGCAATCGGCTGAAAAGCGGCGGCAAACGCGTCCATCGGCAGGGTAAAGCCGGCCAGATCCCACTGGATGCGCATCAGGAACAGGTTTTCACTGCCGTCCTGATGCTGGTCAGCGTGCATGATGTTGGCGTTGTAGGTCATCAGGAAATTGGCCAGGGCCGCTACCAGGCCCTTCTTGTCCGGTGCACTGATCAACAGCGTGGCCGACTGGGGGGAATTGCTCATTATTACAGTCTCTTTGTCTTTACATGATCAACGGCAGCCTTGCGGCTGTCACTTGCCAATTCTGTTCTGCCCGTACCCACACTGCCAATGACAAACGCCACACGCGACAGGGGCAAGCCCCTGCAGCCTGTGGCGCTGTATGCCGGTGAACGGGATCAGGCGTTCAGATTGGCCGAATCCAGCGTATTCTGCAACAGCGTTGCCACGGTCATCGGACCGACACCACCCGGAACCGGGGTGATGAAACTGGCGCGCTCGGCAGCAGCGGCAAACTCCACATCGCCGGCCAGCTTGCCGGTATCCAGACGATTGATGCCCACATCAATCACCACCGCACCGGGCTTGATCCACTCGCCCTTGATAAAGCCGGGAATTCCCACCGCAGCCACCACGATGTCGGCCTCGCCCACTTCGCGCGCCAGATCCTGCGTAGCACTGTGGCACACGGTAACGGTGGCACGCGCCAGCAGCATTTCCAGCGCCTGCGGACGACCCACGATATTGGAAGCACCCACGATCACGGCTTTCTTGCCCTTGGGGTCGATGCCGTATTCTTCCAGCAGGGTCATCACACCGCGCGGCGTGCACGGACGCAGCAGCGGCATCTTGATGGCCAGACGACCCATATTGTAGGGATGGAAGCCATCGACGTCCTTTTTGGGATCGATACGCTCGATCACGGCTTGCGGGTCGATCTGCTTGGGCAGCGGCAGCTGAACCAGGATGCCGTCCACGGTGGCATCGGCATTCAGGGTATCGATGATATCCAGCAATTCCTGCTGGCTGGTTTCAGCCGGCAGATCGTAGGCAACCGAACGGATGCCCGCCTTTTCGCAAGAGCGCTTCTTGCTGCCTACATAAACGCTGGAGGCCGGATCGTTACCGACCAGGATGACCGCCAACGCCGGTGCGCGCTTGCCTGCAGCCACACGCTGCTTTACACCTTCGCCTACCTTGGCGATGAGTTGTTCTGCTACTGCCTTACCATCAATGAGTTGCGCCGCCATGCCTGATTCCGTATGGAACTTGAAAAGAGGCGGCAATTTTCTCATTTTTTGGCTTTTTACGAAACCACAAAAATACATTAGGAATAATTTCACGTAAAGAAAAATTAGCAAAATAAGCATCTATATATCATGCAGTTAGTCATGCCAGTGTTACAGCCGAATGTCGGCTCCACCATAGCCGGCCCGACAGCACCCCGAAAAAAGATTGCAACATGGTGTTGACAGAAAACAGGCCTGTCCGTATACTTGCGTTCTCTGTCGTCGGGGCGTAGCGCAGCCTGGTAGCGCACCTGATTTGGGATCAGGGGGTCGCGAGTTCGAATCCCGCCGCCCCGACCAGAAAAAGCCCGATACGTGTGTGCCCGTAGCTCAACTGGATAGAGCACCGGCCTTCTAAGCCGGGGGTTACAGGTTCGATTCCTGTCGGGCGCGCCAGTGCTCAAGCAGTACTGGCAACAGTTGTAGTAGAATGCAGCACCCTGTGGTGGATGTAGCTCAGTTGGTAGAGTCCAGGATTGTGATTCCTGTTGTCGTGGGTTCGAGCCCCATCATCCACCCCACCCTCTTTCAGACGGTCAGCTCATGGCTGACAGGTCAACCCGCTTCGGCGGTGGATGTAGCTCAGTTGGTAGAGTCCAGGATTGTGATTCCTGTTGTCGTGGGTTCGAGCCCCATCATCCACCCCAGTCTTGCAAGAAAAACCCGGCTTCGACCGGGTTTTTCTTTTCCAATGGCAAAATCTTTCACTTTTGCGACAAAAACCTTCGCAATGCCCTCTTGTCTGACAATGGAAGCACCGTATAATCGAATACATTTGCATTTATCCGATTGACTGACAGACCCTAAAAACCATGACTACCCTGCAGCCGATCAAGCGCCAGACGCTGACCAGTGCCGTAACCGAATCGCTTCGCCAGCGACTGCTTTCCGGAGAATTCGTCGACGGACAGCAATTGCGCCAAGAAGCGCTATCCAATGAATACGGTGTCAGCCGCGTGCCGGTACGCGAAGCCCTGCGCCAGCTGGAGGCCGAAGGGCTGATCCAGATCATCGACCACAAGGGTGCCGTGGTTTCCAAGCTGTCGCTGGAAGACGTGCTGGAACTGCTGGAAATCCGCGCCATGCTGGAAGGATCGGTGCTCAAGGCATCGATTCCCTGTCAGACCCCGGCCGACATTGCCCTGGCCGAGCAGACCCTGCATGAATTCGAAGTAGCCCTGCAAAAGAACGACGTGCGCCACTGGGGTGAGCTGAACTCGCGCTTTCACCTGGCCTTGTACCGCGCAGCCAAGCGCCCCAACACGCTGGCGCTGATCGAACAGCTGCACAACAAGACCGACCGCTACACCCGCATGCAGATCCTGTTTACCCGCACCATGGAGCGCGCCCACGAGGAGCACACCCGGCTGCTGGAACTGTGCAAGCAAGGCGCAGCCGAGGAAGCCGCAGAGTTCATCCGCTTCCACATCCTGTCTGCCGGCCACGCACTGGAGCACTACCTGCAGGGGCAGCAGGGCCACTAAGTCCGGCCACACACCACACCCGCCACGACCAGCCCAGCGCTGGTCGTTTTGCTTATGGCACGGGCTAAACCCCTTGGTACGGCTGGTAGCTGCTGCGCCAGTGCTCTGCCTCTGCCCGCAGGCAATCAGCCAGTTGCAGGGTAGCCGGTCCGGCAACCGGCGGATCCGCCAGAATCAGATATAGCGCCGCCTTGCGCAAACCACCATGAGCCAACGGCAATGGCTGCAACCGCCCGGCGGCCACGCCGGCGGCAATGCGGTGCCAGGCCAGCCAGCCAAAAGCAAAGCCCTGCTCCACCGCGGCAATGGCCGTATCCGGCTGCGATACAGTCCAGCGCTGCCACGCCCCCAGCCAGCCCTCATCGCGCGGCTGTCGCTGACCCGAATCACGCAGCACCACCTGCACATGCTGCTGCAAATCCTCCATCTCCAGCTGCCGGCCCAAGCCATGCAGGGGATGATGTGGCGCGGCACAGGCAACAAACTCCGCCTCCAGCAACCAGTCACCCAGAAATCCCTGTGGCACCCGTCCCGCCACCGCCAGCTCCACCTGCTGACCATGTAGAGCATCGTCAGCCCCGGACATCACCACCTCATGCATCTGCAGACGGGTGCTGGGGCAATGGCTGGCAAACTGCCCCAGCGCAGGCAACAGCGCCGGCGTAGGAAACAAGCTGTCCACAGCCAGCCGCACTTCAGCCTCCCAGCCCTGCTGCAAGGAACGCGCCTTTTCCTCCAGCCGCAGCGAAGCTGCCAGCACATTCTGTGCATCCCGCAGCAATACCTCTCCCGCCGGCGTCAGCTGCATGCGCCGCCCTTGCGGTCGCAACAGCTCTACCCCGAGCTGCTCTTGCAGCCTGGCTACTGCATAGCTGACCGATGACTGGCTGCGATGCAGTACGGCGGCCGCTTGGGCAAAGCCACCCTCCCTGACAATGCACTGCAAAACCTGCCATTGCTCCCAGGTGGTTCTGGCCTGTTTCATTTATCTAATTTTCCGATTGATTACTACTAATTTTTGCGCTTTTTTATTCAAATTTCCACTGCAATAATGCAAACCATGTTCAACGGCCAGGGCACCCAGCACTGCCGGCCCAAGCAAGGAGATGCACGATGAGCAAACACACCATCAGCCGCGAAGTAGAACGTCTTGTCAATGGCATGGAGGTATCAGACGGTGCTGGCGTACGCCTGCTACGGGTACTCACGCATGATCTGCAACGCCGGCTCGACCCTTTCCTGATGCTGGACGAATTCCGTTCCGATAATCCGGACGACTATATTGCCGGCTTCCCGGACCACCCGCACCGCGGCTTCGAAACTGTCACCTACATGCTGGATGGCCGCATGCGCCACCGCGACAGCACCGGCCAGGAAGGCTTGCTTGGCCCGGGCGGCGTGCAGTGGATGACCGCAGGCCGTGGCCTGGTGCATTCGGAGCTGCCAGAACAGCAGGATGGCCTGATGCATGGCTTCCAGCTGTGGGTGAACCTGCCAGCCAAGAACAAGATGATTGCACCGTGGTATCGCGATATCCCGACTGGCGAAATCCCGGAACAGCAAACGGCCAGCGGCAGCCTGCTACGGTTGATTGCCGGCTGCGTGGATAGCCAGCCCGCTGCCATCCAGCGTCTGGATACCGAGCCACTGTATCTGGACGTGCATCTAGCTGCCGGACAGGAGGAGTTCATCGCCATCCCGGCAGGCCATAATGCATTCATCTATGTTTATCAGGGTGAGCTGGAAGCGGGCAGTCACGGACAAGCGGTCAAGCAGCGCCAGATGGCCATTCTGGCCAATGATGCTGCAGCCGGTGGCATCCGCGTGACAAGTGACGCACCAGCGCGCTTCCTGCTGGTGGCCGGCAAACCTTTGAACGAGCCGATTGCCCAGTGGGGGCCGTTCGTGATGAATACCCGTGCCGAACTGGAAGCTGCGGCTGACGATTTCCGCAACGGACGTTTCTGAACCAACACGCAGGCAGCGGCTGTCACCCTCAAGGTGGCAGCCCTGTCGGCAGGAGCCCATCACCATGCATACATGGAGCGAACGCATCAGCGCCAAGATCAGCGATATCGGCTTTCCGGTGCGCCGCCTGCTGCCCAGTCGCAGCGCACGCCATATCGGCCCTTTCATCTTTCTGGACCACATGGGGCCGGCACACTTCAACCTGACCGAGCGTGACAATGACGTCCGTCCGCACCCGCATATCGGACTGGCCACCCTCACCTATCTGTTCAGTGGCGCACTGATGCACCGCGACAGTCTGGGCAGCGTGCAGCGCATTGAGCCGGGCGCGGCCAACCTGATGCTTGCCGGGCGCGGCATCGTGCACTCGGAACGCATCCCGGATGACATTCGCAGCAATGGTATGGCAGTAGAAGGCTTGCAACTGTGGCTGGCACTGCCGGTAGAGCTGGAAGAATGCGCACCTGCCTTCATGCACTATGGCAGCAATGAGCTGCCGACCTGGCAACAGGATGGTAGCCGGATACAGCTGGTACTGGGCAGTGCCTGGGGGCGCAACTCCCCGGTTGTCTTTCCTGGTGAAGCCTTGTATGCCGTCGTTGAGATGGCTGCCGGTACCACGCTGGAAATACCGACAGGCTTTGCTGAGCGTGGCATTTATCTGGCCAGCGGCAGCCTCAGCCTGGGCGGAGAACACCTGGTCAGCGGAGAACTGGGCCTGTTGCCGGACACGGCCACACCGCTGCGCATTACCGCCCGCGAGCCCAGCCGCCTGGCCTTGCTGGCCGGCCCGACGCCGGATGCCCACCGCATTCTGGACTGGAACTTCGTCTCCACCCGGCTGGAGCGCATCCGCCAGGCCAGGGACGATTGGCAGCAAGGTCGTTTTCCGGCAGTCCCCGGCGAAACCGAATTCATCCCGCTACCCACGCGCGGCTGAAGCGCTTACTGATGTGACTTGTCGGCCGGGTAGGCATACACCACCCGGCCACGCTCCACCTTGCCGATTACCGGCACGTTCAGCTCCAGCGCCTCGTGGTCGTTGCGGCTGAATGGCTGTTTGTAGGTGGTGATCACCCCGGCCACCGGCTGACGCAGGTTTTCCAGCGCCCGCACAATGGCAATGCCATCCAGCGAACCGGCCTGGCGGATGGCTTCCGCCATCAGCTTCATGCCGTCATAGCCTTGTGCCGCCGAGGGCGGTGAGGGAATGCGGCGGGTGTGGAACAACCACTGGTAGCCATCCAGAAAATCACGCCGTCTGGGTGTGTCGTCTTCGGCCGGAATATAACTTTGCACCATGCGCGCACCCTCACCATTGGGGCCGGCATTATCGATGAAATTGGACATGGACAGCGTCCAGCTACCGATGATGGGAACCTTCCAGTCCATGCGCGTCATGGTGTTGGCCAGCTCGGCCAGCTCCGGGCCGATGGCATAGGTGAGAATGGCCTGGCTGCCGGCATTGCGTGCCTGCAGCAGTGCATTGGCCATGTCGCGTTCCTGCAGGTTGAAGCGCGCCACATAGCTGGGCTTCAGTCCGTTCTGCCCCAGCGCACGTTCCAGCTCCATCAGGCCCTGATAGCCGTAATTGGTGTTGTCGGCAAAAATGGCCAGCTTGCGATAGCCGGAACGCTGTACCGCCTCGCGCACAATCAAGGGCGCTTGCAGGTCGTCTGCAGCCGCCACCCGGAAAATATAATTGTCGGTGTTGCCATGCAGCGGAAACTGCCGGGTCAGGATGGCGGCGGTGGCCACCGCCAGCATCACCGGCACCCGCGCGTCCTGATAATTCTTGCTGGCCGCCAGCGCCACCCCGGTATTGACGAAGCCCACCACCGCCACCACCCGGTCCTGGGTGAGCAATTGCTGCGCCACCTTGATGCCACGCGCCGGGATGCCGCCGTCGTCACGCTCCACCAGTTCGATGGGCCGCCCCAGTACACCGCCACTCTTGTTGATCTCGGCAGTCGCCAATCGGATGCCGTTACGCATGCTCAGGCCCATCGGGGCAGAACCGCCGGTAAAAGCCCCGGGGACGCCGATGCGAATGGGTTGCGGTGCGGCCAGCACCAGGCTGCACACCAGGCCCAACCATACTCCGCCGATTATGCTGATGCTGCGCATGCTGCTTGTCTTCCTGCCTGATCCGAACCAGCCGCGAGATTACCCCCGGCAAGGGCATGGACTCAAGTAGCACGCGAATTTGCGCAAGCACAGGCCACAACTGCGGGCCAACCCTTACAGTCAGGCCAGCCGGCTTGTCGTACACTGGAGCAAATGATTCCGGCCAGTGCATGCCACCGGATTTTTCGACCTCTTGCCCACCGCCTCCCTATGCGCACACCCCGCTTTTACGCGTTCCGCAAACGCAGTGGCTGGTATCAGCTGTTTCCCAATACCACCATCGTGCTGTTCTTCCTCACCATGGGCGTAATGCTGTGGACACTGGATGCACGCGAAGCCGAGCAGCAAAAAAGCAATCTGGCCCGCGATGCCCTGTGGGCAGAACAAACCCTGCAACTGAAGCTGGAAGACAATCTGGCCCAGCTGACCGACCTGGCCCGCAGCATGGGCAGCGGCGAAACCGACGAAGCCGGCTTCCAGACCCAGGCCTCACAGCTATTGGCCAACACCCCGGAAATGCTGGCGCTGGCGCGCAGCGACAGCCACGGCATCCTGCGCTGGACCGCACCCTATGAAGATGGCCCGCTGGCACCCGGCGGCAACATCCAGGCAAGGGAGGCCTTCAAGCTGGCCCAGCAAAACGGGCGCTTTGCCTACAGCGCACCGTTTCGGCGCAGCAATGGCAGCTGGCGTTACGAGCTGCACATACCGCTGTACCAGAACGGCCAGTTCAACGGCATGCTGGTGGCGATGTTTGATGCCGACAATGTGGTCAGACGGCTGCCACCGGCCTGGTTCAGCGAAAAATACCAGCTGGAACTACAAACCCGCGATGGCAGCACCATTGCCTACAATGCCCAGAACCGCCTGCGCAGCGGCGTGGCAGAAAAACTGGAACTGCCCGGCACCGGGCTGGTGATTACCGCCCGCCCGGTAAAAGGCGCGATGACCCAGGCCCGGCTGCTGCAGCTGGGACTGATTGCCGGCATGGTGCTGCTTACCCTGCTCAGCCTGCTCAGCCTCAACCGCCATATCCGCGGCCGGGTGGAGGCCGAGCGCGAGCGCGACCGGGTATACCGGCTGTCGCAAGAAATGCTGGGCGTGGTACGGCGCGACACCACCATCCTGCAACTGAATCCGGCCTTTGAAAAAGGCTTGGGCTACAGCGCGGACGAGCTGTTGGGCACCTCCTTCCTTAACTACCTGCTGCCGGAAGAGCGGGAAAGTGCGCGCGACAGCTTCGAGCGCCTGTTCGATACCGGCGGGGCCGACCGCTTTGTCCAGACCCGTATTCTCACCCGCAGTGGCGAAATCCGCTGGATCGTCTGGGCACTCAGCCCCCTGGCAGATAGTGGCGTGGCCTATGTATCCGGCCGCGACATCACCGCCGAAAAACAGGCCGAACAGGCACTGCGCCAGGAATCCGCCTTCCGCAAGGCGATGGAGGACTCGTTGGTGGTGGGCATTCGCGCCATCGACCTGCACGGGCGTATTACCTATGTAAACCCTTCTTTCTGTGCGCTGACCGGCTATAGCGAACAGGAACTGCTGGGCCTGGCCCCGCCCTACCCCTACTGGCGGCAAGGCCCGCAGGGAGAAGGCAATCGGCGTGACCTGGACGATACCCTGGCCGGCGATGCACCGCCCGAGGGCTTCCAGTCCATCCTGCAGCGCAAGAATGGTGAGGTGTTCGATGCCCACATTCTGGCCTCACCACTGATTGACGCGCGCGGCCACCATACCGGCTGGATGGCAGTACTCACCGACATTACCGAACGACTGGAAGCACAACGCCGGCTGGAAGCCTCACACGACCGTTTTCTCACCGTGATCGAAGGGCTGGATGCCGCCGTCGCCGTGGTAGACCCGGCCACGCTGGAGCTGCTGTTCTGCAACCAGCGCTACCAGCAATGGTTTACCCCGGATCAGCCGGCGGATAGCCAGCTGGGCTATTGCGACTTGCGCCTGGTGGAGCTGATGCGCAGCGCCCGCGACGTGGACATGGAAGTGTGGATGGACCCACCCTCGCGCTGGATTTCCATGCGCCGGCGCAGCATACGCTGGGTGAATGGCCGCATCGTGTCCATGACCATCCTCACCGACACCACCCAGCAGCATGATGCCGAAGAACGCTACCAGCAGCAGATGCAGCAACTGCAATCCACCTCGCGCCTGGTCACCATGGGCGAGATGGCCTCCACCCTGGCGCACGAACTGAACCAGCCGCTATCGGCCATTGCCAACTACCAGGCCGGCTGCATCGAACGCATCCGCCAGGGCAAGGCCACCCCGGAAGCACTGTTGCCGGTGATGGAAAAGATTACCGCCCAGGCCGAACGTGCCGGCACCGTGGTGCGACGCATCCGCGAATTCGTCAAGCAAAGCGAACCGGACCGCAAAACCTGCCAGCTCACCGACATCATCGAAGCCTCGCTGGCCATTGCCGACATCGAAGCGCGCCGCCAGGCCGCCACCATCGACATCCGGCTGGAACAAAACCTGCCTGCGCTCTATGTCGACCCCATCCTGGTGGAACAGGTGCTGCTCAACCTGATCAAGAACGGCATCGAAGCCATGCAGGATTGCCCGCCCGCCGAACGCGTGCTGCACGTAGAGGCAAGACAGCTCAACCCGCGCCGTATCGAAGTCGCCATCAGCGATCACGGCCATGGCGTGCCGCTAGACCTGAAAGAACGCCTGTTCGATGCCTTCTTCACCACCAAGGCCGAGGGCATGGGCATGGGCCTGAACATCTGCCGCACCATCATCGAGTTCCACGAAGGCCAATTGTGGGTGGAAGACAATCACGGTGGTGGTAGTATTTTCCGATTCACGCTACCGGTGTCCGAAACATGAGTGCCAGCTCTCCCCAGGTTCACATCGTCGATGACGACGAAGCATTCCGTGACTCGCTGGTTTTCCTGCTGGAAAGCCATGATTACGCCATCTCCTGCCACGCCAGCGCCGAGGCCCTGCTGGAAAGCTTCCAGCCGCGCGGGGCCGGCTGCCTGATTGTTGATATCCGCATGCCCGGCATGAGCGGGCTGGAACTGTTTGACGAACTGAGTACACGCAATAATCCCTGGCCGGTCATCTTTATCACCGGCCATGGCGATGTGCCGATGGCGGTGCAGGCAGTCAAGCGCGGCGCACACGACTTTCTGGAAAAACCGTTCAACCAGCAGGCCCTGCTCAATACCGTGGACAGTGCACTGGCACTGAGCCAGCAGCAGCAGGTCAGCAGCGCCGCCCGCGACCGCGTGGCCGAATGCCTGGCCTCGCTCACCATCCGCGAACGCGAAGTGCTGGACAAGGTGGTGGAAGGCAAGATGAACAAGGTGATTGCCGACGAGCTGGGCATCAGCATCAAGACGGTGGAAGCCCATCGCGGCAAGATGATGGACAAGATGAAGGTGCGCTCCATTGCCGACCTGGTACAGGCGGTGATGGCCAACCGCTAGTGCCTGCCCCGGGGAAGCCCTGCAGAATCAGGATAATCCCTAATGGAAACAGCACTTTCCATTGCGTAATATGTCAATTCACCCTGCTTGTGACCGCACCCTTGACCGCGGATGCAGGCTGCGCTTGCACGGCGTTGACATGGGGTGAAAGTTAACCCTCCGTCGGAGCCTGGCTCTGACCCTGCAGACCCCGACCAGTCACACTGGCGGGGTGTTTTTTTGTCTGTGCCATCACTCCGGATTCCCAAGCTGCGCTGCACAAGGCGGGACTGCGCGCGAAGTCAACACCATGACAAGGCCGATCGCCCAGACCGGAGGAGCAATGGGATAAAGCAGCATGGAATACCACAACATCATCATCTTGCTCTCGTCATGTAACAAGGCCGACAGCAGCGACGGCAGGCCAAGGGCAAGCACTACCAGCACATTCATGATGGCCAGCAGCCAATGCCCACGGCGATAGCGCTGCTCACGCGCCGGTTGCCGGACCAGGGGCGAAACTTCGTGTTTGGCAAACAGCACCAGCACGGCAATGAACACCAGCAGGTAAGACAACGGCCCCAAGATAATGAGCACCGTGCTGAATACCAACTCGCTCAGTACCAACACCGGGATAAAAACATTCCATTTGGCCAGACGCATGATTTCCCCTGTCTTCATTGCGGTCAGCCCTGCTGACAATGACAGGCCGACCATGATCGGTGCCAGCAAGCCTCCGAAGTGAGGCGTGCCACAGCCATCGATAGCTTACATTCAATTGTCATTAATTGGCAGCGCCGTGCAGACGTATGGCAAGAACACAGCCAGTGGCGGACAAAAAAATGCCCGGCATCACCGGGCGAGAGACAAAGTACTACACAAAGCACAAGGAAATCAGCGGTACCGGAAATGTGCGCGTTTCACATTGCACAGTACTTCATAGGAGATAGTGCCGGCCTGGGCCGCCACTTCATTGATATGCACGGTGTCGCCCCATAGCTCGACTTCGCTGCCGATGCCGGCTTGCGGCAGGTCGGTCAGGTCCACCGTCATCATGTCCATCGACACGCGGCCAATCACCCGCGAACGCACGCCATCAATCGCCACCGGGCTGCCGGTGGAAGCCAGACGCGGATAACCATCGGCATAACCGCAGGCAATCAGGCCCACGCGGGTGGGACGCTCGGCCACGAAACTGGCACCGTAGCCTACCGGCTCGCCGGCGGCCAGTTCACGCACGCCAAACACACGCGATGTCAGTCGCATCACCGGCTTGAGCGCAGCGCCCTGATCGAAACCGGCTGGCAGCGGCGAGGCACCGTACAGCATGATGCCGGCGCGGTTCCACTGACGGTGCGAGCGTTCGTGGCACAGGATGCCCGCCGAGTTGGCAATACTCTCCTCGCCCGGCAGATAGCGACAAACGCTGTCAAAGACTTCCAGCTGGGCATGGGTAGCAGACAATTGCGGTTCGTCGGCGCGGGCAAAGTGGCTCATCTTGACGATCTTGCCCACCTTGCCGCTGGCCATCAGCTTGCAATGCGCGGCGGCGTAGTCCTGCGGGAAGAAACCGGCGCGATGCATGCCGGAATCCATCTTCAACCATACGGTGTAGGGCTTGGCTGGATTGGCCTGCAGCACCATGTCCAGCTGTTGCTGGCTTTGCACCACAAACCACAAACCATGCGCTTCGACATCGGCCAGCTCAGCCGCTTCGAACACACCTTCCAGCAGCACGATGGGCAAGGTCACCCCGCCTTCGCGTAGCTGGATGGCCTCTTCCAGACAGGCCACGGCAAAGCCGTCGGCTACATCGGCCAGCGCTGCGGCACAATGCACGGCACCATGGCCGTAGGCATTGGCCTTGATCACGGCAAGTGTCGGGCCTCCGGCCAGTTGCCTGGCCAACAGATAGTTATGACGCAGGTTTTCCAGCCGGATACTGGCAATCAGCGGGCGCATCGACTCAGGCCCCGGCGTTGGCGGTACGGCTGTGCATCGGCACCACCAGGGTTTCGCCCTGCTTGGCGTAACGCTGGATGGACAGGCCGTCCACGCTGATTTCCGGTTGTACGCCGACAATCTGGTCGGCCAGCACCTTGCCGGAACCGGCGCTCATGGTCCAGCCCAGCGTACCGTGACCGGTATTGAGCGACAGGTTGGCAAAGCGGGTGGCACCGATAATGGGCGTGCCATCCGGGGTCATCGGACGCAAGCCGGTCCAGAAAGTAGCCGCCGGGATATCGCCGCCATCCGGGTACAGGTCACCCACCACCATTTCCAGCGTTTCGCGACGACGCGGGTTGAGGTCCAGGTTGTAACCGGCCAGCTCGGCCATGCCGCCCACGCGGATGCGGTCGTTGAAGCGGGTAATGGCCACCTTGTAGGTTTCGTCCAGAATGGTGGAAACCGGAGCCATGGCGGGGCTGGTGATCGGCACGGTCAGCGAGTAGCCCTTGACCGGGTATACCGGAATATCAATGCCCAGGTTTTGCAGCAGGTCACGCGAGTAGCTGCCCAGTGCCACCACGTAGTGGTCGGCAGTCAGCATTTCGTCGCCGATGCGCACGCCGGTGATGCGGCCGTTATGGGTTTCGATGGCGGAGATATTGACGCCAAAGCGGAACTTCACGCCCTTGGCGGCAGCCAGTTCGGCCAGACGGCTGGTAAACAGATTGCAGTCGCCGGTTTCGTCGTTCGGCAATTGCAGGCCGCCGGTCAGCTTGTGCTTGACCTTGGCCAGTGCCGGCTCGATGCGGGCACAGCCATCCGGGTCCAGCACATTGAAGTCCACGCCGCACTCTTTCAGTACGGCGATATCCTTGGCCATGCCTTCTACTTGTGCCTGCGAGCGGAACAGCTGCAGAGTACCGCCCTGACGGCCTTCGTAATCCAGGCCGGTTTCGGCACGCAGGTCCTTGATCATGTCGCGGCTGTATTCCGCCAGACGCATCATGCGGCTCTTGTTGAGGGCGTAGGATTTTTCATTGCAGTTGGCCAGCATCTTGGCAATCCACTGCAACTGGTAAACGCTGCCATCCGGCTGAATGGCCAGCGGCGCATGGCGCTGGAACATCCACTTGATGGCTTTGGTGGGAATACCCGGGGCCGCCCACGGTGCGGAATAGCCCGGGGAGATCTGGCCAGCATTGCCGAAACTGGTCTCCAGTGCCACGCCATCCTGACGCTCCAGAACAGTCACCTCAACGCCAGCCTTGGCCAGATACCATGCAGTGGATACACCCACCACGCCGCCACCCAGTACGATTACCTTCATTTCCTCTTTCTCCGTGCCGCGCATCATGCGCTTAGTGATTTTATGTAGTATATTTATTTCAATGCAGTTTTATTCACCAAAGTATTAGTAAATCTCATTCAAATTTCTTGTAAAAATCAAGATTGGTAGTGAATCATGAAAGTGAAACATACCCACGCCCGTGAGCTGGACAAGATCGATCTTAAGATATTGAAATGGTTGCAGAAAAATGGCCGCATCGCCATGACGGAGCTGGCAGAAAAGGTGGGACTGTCCACCACGCCCTGCACCGAACGGGTAAGGCGGCTGGAGCGCGACGGCGTGATCGAAGGCTATTACGCCCGGCTCAACCCGCACGCCATGGGCGCGTCACTGCTGGTATTCGTGGAGATCAAGCTGTCGGCCAAGTCGGGCAATATCTTTGATGCCTTCCGCCGCGAAATCCAGAACATCCCGGAAATCCTGGAATGCCATCTGGTGTCCGGCGAATACGATTACCTGATCAAGGCCCGCATTCCGGACATGTCCATGTACCGCAAGCTGCTGGGGGAAATCCTGCTGCAGCTGCCCAATGCCAATGAGTCACGCAGCTATGTGGTGATGGAGGAAGTGAAGGAAACCCATATGCTGGCTCTGCCGGAATAGGCGGCAGCCAGTGAAGGTCGGCAGCAGGCTGTACCTGCTGCCAGCACAGGCCTGTTCTGACTTGCCATCCAAAACCCCGGCCACGTATACCGGAGTGGTTTACTGCAGTTTTTCATGCAAGAAGTCATTGCAACGGTTTGCGCAGGCTCCACACCATGCGGCACACTCGCCGGCATTGGGGTGAGGCCGCTGGCGCAAACGTACCGCAGCTTAACCACAACCGGAGCACCCCATGTTCGGATTCAAGCGCGACAAACAGGACAAGCCTGCATACCTCAGGCAGCTACACCAGTTCAGCGCCATGCTGGATTACGTGGACAACCTGATCATGCTGGCGGACACCACGCCGGACAACACCATTTTCTACATGAACCACACCGCGCGCGATGCATTGGCACAGCATCGCAATATGATGAACCAGAAGTTTCGCTCCGGTGTGGATGTCAGCAATGCCTTTCAGCACAGCATCCACCAGTTTCACCGCGACCCGGAACGAATCCGCCAGATCCTGCGCGATATCGCAGCGCGGCGCATCAACCACCACGAGGCGCTGATTCCGGTTGGCAGCGTCACCTTCAAAACCAAGGTGTTTCCCATCTGGGACGAACAGGACAGCAACAAGCTGCTGTGCTTCATGGCCAGCTTTCAGGACATTTCCTCGGAACTGGAAGCACAACGCTTGCGCGATGCCAATGACCAGCGCCGGCTGTTTCTGGAAGATCGCATCGATGAGTTGTCCAGCAATATCCAGGCCATGACCACCACCATAGAAATGGTGGCCCAGCGCACCTCCTCCGCCTCCAACTCCTCGGAGGAAATGCTCAAGCGTGCACGCGATGGCAAGGGCATGATCGAAAACAATGCCACGGCCATGCGTGCGGTCAGCAAGCTGGTAAGCAGTACCGCAGATAATCTGGGTTCGCTGGGTCAGCAATCGGAAACCATCGGCCAGATTGTCAGCGTGATCAAGGACATCGCCGACCAAACCAATCTGCTGGCCTTGAATGCCGCCATCGAAGCCGCACGGGCCGGGGAGATGGGGCGCGGCTTTGCCGTGGTGGCGGACGAGGTACGCAAGCTGGCCGAGCGCACCACCAAGGCCACCCAGGAAATCGGCACCATGATTCGCGACATCCAGCAGGAGGTAAGCAGCAATATCAGCGCCATGGACAAAGGGCGCGAACAGGTAAAGACCACAGAACGTGACTTTGCCGCTGCCGAGGCGGCCATCGCCGCCATTGTTGAAGAAATCAACCGGGTGCGCGATGTGGTGATAGAAATCGCCAACGCGGCTGAAGAACAGGCAGCCACTGCGCAGGATATCAGCGACAAGCTGGGAGAAATCGCCCGTCACTGATACCGACAACACCCGGCAGGCAGCCCTCTTGCCAGCGCTACTGCCTGCGTTTACTGTGAGGGCTGTTCTCCCCAGCCCTTTTCTTTAATTCATGAGCCTGCAATCCGTCCGCGATTTTTTTGCCAGCCGCCAACTGGACATCCCCATCATCGAACTGGAAGTCAGCACCGCCACCGTGGCGCTGGCCGCCCAAGCCCACGGCGTGGAGCCGGGGCGCATTGCCAAAACCCTGTCTTTTCGCCTGAATGGCGGCGAGGTGATCATTCTGGTCACCCGCGGCGATGCCCGCATCGACAACCGCAAGTTCAAGGAAGCCTTTGGCAAGGGCAAGATGCTGGCGGTGGAAGAAGTGGTGGAGCTGACCGGCCACCCGGTAGGCGGTGTCTGCCCGTTTGGCCTGGCGCAGCCGCTACCGGTCTATATGGATGCCTCGCTGCGCGACTTTGACGAGGTACTCCCGGCTGCCGGTGCCATTCACAGCGCAGTGCGCATCAGCCCGGCGCTGATGGCCGAGATTACCGATGCCCGCTGGGTGGATGTGTGCCAGTCCAGCGCCGATAGCGGCAGCGTCAGCACACTCACTGCCGCAGCCAGTTAAGCCGCGTTCAGGCGGCGGCATAGCGCAGCATGGCGCTGCGGTCTATGCCCACCGCCAGCGTGCCGCCCACCTGCAAGTTGGCACCATAGCGCGCCAGCTCACGCGCCGACAAGGTCAGCGTCAGTTCCCCTTGCGTGCTGGCCACCGTCACCCGCACGCCATCAGCCAGTTGGATGATGCGTTGTACCTGTGCCAGCGGCTGGTCCGCGCCCAGGCACAGGGCCTGCTCCGGCACCACGCCCTCCTCCAGCACGTTTTCATAGCCGATGAAGCGCGCCAGCCAGGGTGTGGCTGGTGCTGCCAGCAGTTGCGCCGGGCTGGCACACTGCACAATGCGGCCACCCCTGAGCACGGCCACCCGGTCGGCCAGGGCAAACGCCTCTTCCCGGTCGTGGGTCACCAGCATGGCCGGCATGCACTGACGCTGTAATTGCTGGCGGAACTCCAGCTGCAACTGGCGGCGCAGGTCGGCATCCAGGCTGGAAAACGGCTCGTCCAGCAATAGCAGCCGCGGTGTGGTCACCAGCGCCCGCGCCAGTGCCACGCGCTGTTGCTCGCCGCCGGACAAGGTCCACACCTTGCGCGTTTCCATGCCGGCCAGCCCCAGTTGCTGCAAACAGGCGCGCGCCTGCTGCTGTGCCGCCAGGCGGGCCATGCCGCGCTCCCGCAGGCCGAAGCAGACATTACCCAGCACATCCAGGTGCGGAAACAGCGCAAAATCCTGAAACATCAGCGCAAAGCCACGCTGTTCCACCGGCACCGCAGCCAGATCCTGCCCGGCAAACAGGATGCGCCCGCCGTCCACCGGCTCCAGCCCGGCAATCATCTTCAGCAAGGTGCTCTTGCCGCCACCGGACGGCCCCAGCAAGGCCAGCACCTCGCCCTTGGCCAGTTGCAGGCTCAGCCGGTCGGCCACCAGCTTGTCGCCAAAGCGCTTGCATACCCCATCCAGTTGCAGCATGTCAGGACTCCTTCTTCAATGGGCGCTCGGCAGCCGATGGCCATTCGATCGCCACAAACGCCAGCAAGGCCAGCAGCATCAGCACGGCGGACAACAACATGGCCAGCGCGGCATTGTCCGGACCGGGCCGACCCAGCCGCTGGTAAATCAGCGTGGTGAGCGTCAGCCACTCCGGCCGCGACAAAAACAGGGTGACGGCAAACTCGCCCAGCGCGGTGGCAGCGGCAAAAGCCAGGCCACGGCGGAAAGCCGGTTGCAACAAGGGCCACAACACCCGGGTAAAGGTTCGCAGCGGCGAAGCCCCCAGGCTGCGCGCCGCCTGCGGCCAATGCGGCGGCAGGCTGTCCAGCGCACCGGCCAGGCTACGCGCCACAAAGGGATAGGCCAGCAAGGCATAGGTGGCCAGCAGCAAGGCAAGACTGGCCGTCCATTGCGGATAGAGCAGCAACAGGCCAAACGCCAGGCACACCGGCGACACGATGAAGGGCAGAAAGGCCAACGCCCGCAAAGCGAGACTGGTGCGTGCGGCCAGCGCATGCAGGCAGCCCAGCCCCGCCGCCATCAGCACTGCCAGCGCACTGAAACGGGCAGAGTTGAGCAAGGCCAGACGCACATCTTCATCCGCCAGCACCTCCGGCCCCAGCAGCCACCAGGCCTGAGCGGCCTTCCACAGCACGGCCAGCAGCGGCAAACCGCCAAACAACAGCAGCACCCCCAGCGCGGCCAACAGTTGCAGCCATTGTGCGCCATGCGGCGGGCGCGGCAGCAGCGGGTCCACCTTCAGCGGTGCAGCCAGCCTGCGTTCCAGCCAGGCATACAGCGTGGCCATCAGCCCGGTCACCAGCAGCATCAGCAAGGCCAGCGCACCGGCATCCGCCAGATTCAGCTCGTAAGCCACCAACTGGTAGATTTCCACCTCCACCGTGGCATAACGCTGTCCGCCCAGCAGCAGCGCCAGACCAAAACCGGAAAAGCAATACAAAAACACCAGGCACAGCGCCGACCACAACCAAGGCCGCACTGCCGGCCACTCCACCCGCCAGAACACCCGCCACGGCGTGGCGCCCAGTGTGCGCGCCGCCGCAATCCGGCTGGCCGGTATCTGGGACAAGCCTTCACACGCGGCACGAATCACCAGTGGCAGATTGAAAAACAGATTGCCGTACAGCAACAGCCAGGGCGTGTCCTGCAGATTGATGCCAAGCAAGCCTTGCGGGCCGAACAGCGCCAGCACGCCCATGCCCGCCACCAGCGTGGGCATGACAAAGGGCAGCATCAGCAGGCGCAATGTCAGGCTGCGCCCCGGAAACTGATAGCGCGCCAGACACCAGGCCAGCGGCAGGCCCACCAGCAGCGCGGCCACACAGCTGGCCGCCGCTTGCAGCAGGGACCAGACAATACGCCATTGCAGGTAGGAATCGGCCAGCAGGCCAACAGAAAATTGCCCCTGCCCCTCTTGCAGCAAACGCAGCAAGGGCAGGATGGACATCAGCAGCAGAAAGACCAGCGGCAACAGCGCCAGCGCAAGGGTACGGCGGCGCGCTGTCATGCATGGTCCTGCTGGAAAGGCCAATCGGCCACCAGCACGTCTTCCGGACCGTCCTCCGGGTCTTCCACCCGCTCCAGCCAGCGAAAGCCCAGCCGGGCCGCCAGTTGCTGCGAGGGCAGATTGTCCGGGCTGATGGACAAGACAAAACGCTTTACCCCGGCGGTGTGCGCTGCCCAGTCGGCACAGGCCAGCAAGGCTTCGGTGGCATAACCCTGACGACGGAATTCCGGCAGCACGGTATAGCCCAACTCCACATCACCGCGCCCCTTCAGGTAAGGGTGGCCCGGACAGGTGTGAAAGTTGATATGCCCCACCAGCTGGCCGGTTTCGCGCAACAGCATGGCGCGCATCGACCATGGCGCATAGTCCGGCTCGTTTTCCATCTGGTCCAGCCGCAGCGACATCACTGCCGCCTCCTCCAGCCAGCTGATGGGCAAGGGTGCGCCCAGCCAGCGCGCCGCTTCGGCCAGCCGCGCCTGCATGCTGGCCCGCAGCATGTCCGGCGTCAGATGACGCAGGATCAGCCGCGGGCTGAGGATGTCGGCAATCGCGGGGCTGGCCTGCATTACTGGCCGGACTTCAACACGATGCGGGTCCACTTGCCCACCCAGGCGGTGGTCTTGGCGGCAATCTGGCGGCTATCCGGCGTGGTGTGCGCCGTCGGCTTTTCTGCATGCTGGAATACCGGGTCCAGCGCAGTGCCCGGCTGCACCGGGTACATCCACATGCTGGTGGGAATATCCTTCTGCACCGCGTCCGAACGCAGGAATTCGACAAACTTGCGCGCCAGTGCCGCTTCCTTGCCGCCCTTCACCAGCGCCGCGCCTTCCACTTGCTGGAACACGGCACCGGGCAACAACAGGTTGCCCGTTGGCGAAGCGGTCAGTTTTTCCTTGCTGTAGAACACTTCCGCCGCCGGGCTGGTGGCATAGCTCACCACGATGGGGCGCGCACCGCCATTGCGGGAGAAATCAGTGTAATAGGCTTCGGTCCAGCCCTTGCTCACCTTCACGCCGTTATCACGCAGCTTGCCCCAGAAGGCCATGGCCTTGGCTTCACCCATGGCGGAAATGGTGGACAGCAAAAAAGCCAGGCCGGGGCTGGAGGTGGCCGGGTTTTCCACCACCAGCAGGTCCTTGTAGGCCGGGCGGGTCAGGTCATCCAGCGTTTTGGGCAGCGGCAGCTGCTTTTTGGCAAACCAGGCCTTGTCGTAGTTGAGCGTGACATAGCCGTAATCGATGCTCACCGCGCCGGGCAGCGACACCACGCCGCCCTTGTCGCTCATCGGCAGCAGCACGCCAGCGGCCTCGGCCTTGCCAATCAGGGTATTGTCGATACCGTACACCACGTCGGCAATCGGGTTGGCACGGGTCAGGATCAGCTTGTTGACCATCTCGCCGGCATCCCCTGCCTTGATGATGCTCAGCTTCACGCCGTTCTGCTTTTCAAACTCGGCCAGCAACGGTTTGGCCACGGCAAAGGAAGCATGCGTCAGCACGCGCAATTCGGCAGCCTGGGACAGGCCGGCAAACAGCAGTGCAGCCAGCAAGGTAGTGGTTTTGAACAATTGCATGACATTCTCCGTGCGACAAAGCGCAATCGCCGGAGCAAGCGGAACAACAGATGGTGGGTCCTTCTGCATCACGCTCCCTCCGCTGGCATTATCCAGTTCAGGTTCTAGGGTGTTTCTCAGCCCGTAACAGCGGCACCCCTGGTGACTGGCGTGGCCCGTAGTGGCGCACGCCGACATGTTTGCTGGTCCTTCGCTTACAAAGCGTTACCGATTTTTCACGGAAATTAACACCCTGCCGCCAACAAACAATGGATTGTACACACTTTCCCACCATGATGAATTCACAACAACAGCACGCTTGTTCAACCGCAGCAACTACAGATAACCCAGGGAGCACCACCATGAAACTGACCACCCGCATCATGCTGATCAGCCTGTCCGCCGTCACCTTTGCCACCTTGTCCGCCAGCGCCTCGGCAGAAACCGAATGGCAAAAACAGCACCCGCGCCGCGCTGAAGTGAACCACCGTCTGGCCAATCAGGACAAGCGCATTCACCAGGAACGCAAGGAAGGTGAAATCGGCAAGCAGAAAGCCCGTGAACTGCACCAGCAAGACCGCGCCATCCGCCAGCAGGAACGTGCCGATGCCCGCAAGAACCACGGTCATATCAGCAAGCAGGAACAAAAAACCCTGAACCGGGAAGAAAACACCGTCAGCAAGGAAATCGGCAAGTAAAATCCAGCCGTGAGCCGGCTAACTGCCGGCACTATCCTACCGCTCCCCGCAACGCGGCAGCAGCCCTCTGCCTGCCCGTGTTGCGGGCCGGTCTTTGCTGCGAGGCCATTCGTGAACACTGCCATCCGTCTGCTTCTGCTTGCTTTGCTACCGTTACAGGCCTGGGCCGGCATCGGTGTGGAAGGCGCACGTCACCTGCTGTCCCGCACCGGCTTTGGGGCCAATCCGGCCCAGATCGCCCTGTATGCACCGCTCAGCCGCCAGCAGGCGGTGGACCGGCTGCTCGATTACCTCAGCTACAGCGCCCTCACCGCCCCGCCCGCCTGGGTCAACGAACCGTTTGAACGACCGGGCAAACCCAATCTGAGCGAAGACGAAAAGAAAGCCCTGCAAAAAGAGCGCAACGAACATGCGCAGGAATTGCGCGGCTGGTGGTTGGAGGAAATGCGCATCAGCCCCAGCCCGCTGACCGAAAAGATGACCCTGTTCTGGCACAACCATTTTGTTTCCGGCCTGGATAAAGTGGGCGTGCCGCAGCTGATGTATCAACAGAATGTTTTGCTGCGCAAGCAGGCGCTGGGCAATTTCGGCCAGCTATTACATGCCATCGCCCGCGACCCGGCCATGATGCGCTACCTGGACACGGTGAATAACCGCAAGGGCCAGCCCAATGAAAACTTTGCCCGCGAGGTGATGGAGCTGTTCACCCTGGGCGAAGGCCATTACAGCGAACAGGACATCCGCGAAGCCGCCCGCGCCTTTACCGGCTGGTCGCTGGACAAGGATTTCCAATTCATCTACCGACCGAACCTGCATGACAACGGCGACAAGACCATCTTTGGCCAGCAGGGCAATTTCGATGGCGACGACGTGCTGGACATGCTGCTGCGCAAGCCGCAAACCGCCCGCTTTGTCACCCTCAAGCTATGGAAATACCTGGTCTCCCCCACACCGAACGAGGCCGACATCCAGCGCCTGTCCGCGCTGTTTTACCGCGACAATTATGAAATCCGCCCGCTGCTGCGCGCCATGCTGCTCACCCCGGCCTTCTGGAACAGCCAGGGCCAGCTGGTGAAATCGCCAGTGGAGCTGACCGTGGGCACGCTGGTGACCTTCGACCTCACCCCGCCGGACTGGCGCGCGCTGGCCGGACTCAACCGCCAACTGGGGCAGGACGTGTTCAACCCGCCCAATGTCAAGGGCTGGCCCGGTGGCGATGCCTGGATCAACAGCACCACCCTGCTCACCCGCAAACAGTTTCTCGACCGCCTGAGCCACGACGCCGCCCCCATCCGCAACAGCTTTGTCAGCGCCGATGGCCAGATGGACGAGCAACGTGGCCGCGAAGCGCGCATCCGCCGCCTGGTGCAGGCCGGTCTGCGCCCCATCAAGCTGCAACCGGACGAATGGGCCGCCATCTACCATGTCAACACTGCCGCCGATGCCACGCGCCTGCTGCTGGCGGTGCCCCCGGCCCAGCCCTTGCCCGCCGACATGAATGGCGCACAAGCCATTGCCCCGCTGCTGCTGGACCCGGCCTATCAAGTGCACTGAACCGATCACAAGGAAACCGCCATGTTTCAACGCCGCGAATTTCTCAAAGCCATGGGTGCCGGCCTGCTGGTATCGGTACTGCCCAATCTCAGCTATGCACTGGCCCCGGCCGGCTACCAGCGCCTGCTGGTACTGGTGGAACTCAAGGGCGGCAATGACGGGCTGAACACCGTCATCCCCTACAGCAGCGACGACTATTACCGCCTGCGCCCCAGCATCGGCATTGCCCGCCCGCAAGTACTGCAACTGAGCGAACAAGTGGGCCTGCACCCGGCCATGCAAAGCCTGCTGCCGCTGTGGCAAAACCAGGAAGTGGCCGTGCTGCAAGGCGTAGGCTACCCGGAGCCCAATCTGTCCCACTTCCGTTCCATTGAAATCTGGGAAACCGCCTCGGCCAGCAATCAGTATCTGGGCGAAGGCTGGCTCACCCGGCTGTTTCGCAGCCAGCCCACCCCGCCCGGTTTTGCTGCCGATGGCGTGGTGCTGTCCAGCCAGAATCTGGGGCCGCTGGATGGCGGCGCCCGCGCCGTGGTGCTGAGCAATCCGCAAGACTTTGCCCGTCAGGCCAAGCTGGCGGCGGACCAGCAAGCCGGTGCCCACAGCAGCGCGCTGTCCCACATCCTGAAAGTGGAAGGCGACATCCGCACCGCCGCCAGCGCCCTGCAACAAGCGCCCATGAAACCACCGGCCAACCCGGCCGACGCTCCCACCGCACCTCCCAAGGCCGCAGGCGGCTTTGCCCAGGCCATCAACACCCTGGCCGACATTCTGCAAAACGGCACCCGCATTGCCGTGGCGCGCATCACCCTTACCGGCTTTGACACCCACGGCAACCAGCAGCCCACCCAGGCCCGCCTGCTGGGCGAACTGGCCGACGGACTTGCCCTGCTCAAAACCCGCATGCAGGCCCAAGGCCGCTGGGACGACACCCTGGTATTGAGTTATGCCGAATTTGGCCGCCGCCCGCGCGAAAACGGCAATCGCGGCACCGACCACGGCACCGCCAACAACCACTTTCTGCTGGGCGGACGCGTCAAGGGCGGCCTGTACGGCCAGACCGCCCCGCTGGCCGGGCTGACCGATGGCAACCTGCCCTACGCCATCGACTTCCGCCAGCTGTACAGCACCGTGGTGCAAGACTGGTGGGGGAAAGACGCCACCAGCCTGTTCGGCCAGCGCTTTGGCCGGCTGCCCGTCTTGCGCGCCTAAGCCCGCAGCGCCTGTTTTTGCATGCGCTCGGCCAGGCGCAGATGACAGGCTGCCGCCAGTTTGATCAGCTCGCGCGTGCTGACCGGCAGCGCCCCACCCGCCGCCACACGCTCAGCCAAAGCCGCCAGCGTATTCACCTCGGCCTGCAAGGCCACCGTTTTGCCGGATGGCCGCCGCTGCCCCTGCTCGGCCTGATAGTGCAGGGAAATCAGCCAGCGCGACTGCTGCCAGTCCGCCTCCCCCGCCAATACCGACTCCCATACCGCCAGCCCCACCTGCCGCGCGGCTTCATCAGCCAGTGCATAGGCCAGTTGCAGCTTGTCGTGGTCTGGCCCTGTCTCCTTGCGCAAGACCGGTAGCAAGGTATCGTCCAGCCAGTGTTGCAGTTGTCTTGCCTGTGGCTTGCCGCAGGCGCACAGGACATCGCGCAGCTCTGTTTCGCTCAGGGTGAGCAGGGCCGGGCCGCTGGCGGGCGTCAGCAGGCAACCGGCCTTTTTGCCCAGCGCGGTTTGCAGGGCGGTTTCATCCCGGTATTTCAGCAGTTTGGCGATATCCGCCGCGACAAAGCGCGGGCCTTGTTCGAGCGGGAAGACACGGAGCTGCTTGCGATGAAAAGTAAACTTGCGAGGAGGACTAACAGAAGATAATGAATGACGCTTGCCCATAAACAGACTCCAAGTTGAACGGTTAGCTGCCAACTCGTCGCCAGGCGGGTGGCAGGCCAAAGCGGGGCTGGCGAACCGGTTACTTGGACCCGGCAGACCCGAAGGTCTCCCCACCTGGCCCGCCATAGAAACATCAATGCGTGCAGGTGTGCAAACAGGCTTATTAATTATTTTGCCTGTCCAAGCCGTAAACGGATCGCCAGACCCGACCATGTGGATTAACACAGCTTGGCAAGGCTAGGACCCGTAACTTGGGCCGACAAGAGTAAAGACCCCTGTAAGCACTGGCAAGATGTGCAGGTATGTCAGCATTTAGGATTTCCCCGTAACACCTGAGGGTACATGCCAGCGCATTGCAGGAAAAATCTTCACCGCGCATGGCTTTGACAAGGATCCAGCCCATAGGGCGGAAGCTCCGGAATTTACTGGGGCGTTCCGCCACGGTGCGAGTAGATACAACCTGTTTAAGTGGCGGAAATCATCAGGTTTTGCCTCCGCTCACGCGGATAGTGTTTTGCATTGCCGCTTCCGCGCGGCGGACGGGAAATAGGGCTTGCCTGGCCAAGCCCTATTTCATCTCCAAGGCCACCCCGGCAAGCATGGCCTGCGGCTGCCCGGCAGGTCCCGCCCGGTGCGAGGCGCGCCTGAACTCGCAATTTGCTAACGTCAAATCGCTCAGACAGGCAGGCCTTAACACCTCGCCCCGGCCACCCGTCGGCATGCTTGATGGGGCCCATGGGCGCGTTGGTGCGGTGGGGAATCAGGCGATGTGGGTGGCTTCGTGTGCCGAATCAAAACCACTAACAGTAGAACTTCTGCTTTCGACCCGAAGCCGTCATTCTAGACGTATTCATTGAACTACAGTAATTCGGCCAAAGCCGACGGTCAGCCTTTGGGCTGATTCTGACCGCTCTCTATCAGCTAGCCGCCGTTCTGCCATGAGATAACCGAATTCGTCGAAATTAAAATTTATAAGCCAAAATAAAAGAAGCGGTGGAGTTAGTGACCTTGACAGACTGGCTCATTCTGGAGGGGACAAGAAAGGTCGTCCCGCCATACGAAAAATCCTTGCTCCCAAGGTCAATATAGTTAAGCTCGAATTTCAAGGAAAATTGTTTCGAGCATATTTTCTCGATACCAATTCCGTATGTATATCCAATCATGGTTTTGGTATTGGTGCTGCTTACACCGGCGTCTAAAAATACATCGCCTGTTGTACCCGTTAAACCAGTTGCTGTTCTGGAGACCCGTCCGGAGGCGATTCCTGCCATCCCATAAATCATCGTTTGACTGTCGATGACGTATCCCAACTTTGCTTTGACGTTTACGAACGACTTGAGCTTTGTGCTTGAGGCGACGTGATTTGATGGACTTCCGAGTGTTGAGTCATAGGAGAGGAGGGTGCCGTTAGCTTTGCCATCCAATAAGCTGCCGCCAAGCTCCGCTCCGATAACGAAATTCTCGAACTGCCAGTTACGGCCCACGTTAAGGCCACCGATAGCGGCATTCGAATGGGAATCTCGTCCTCCGCTGCCGATGTAGTCTATCGATCCGGCTTGCGACCACGTAGCCATACCCTCGTGCACGGATAACTGGCTGTATCCAAGCGATACGCCAACATAATTACCATCAAAACTCTGGCTTTCCGCGTTTGAGATATTCGCGGCAAATAGCATGGAAACGGCACACGCGGACCGAAATCCGATAATCGAAAATTTCATGGGATCCCAAATATGGACTAAATAATTTAAGCTGGCTGGTTTGCACGGAAAACGAAACCACACGCTAACATGACCGGTGGCAACAACTCAAGCCCACATAAAGTCGCACCGCCATGAAAACCGGTGATGAAAAAATCAGACTCGGATCTCTCTATATTTGCCTGATGAATGTTAGCAAAACGGTGGCTTTTGTACGTCAACCCATGCGCTGATACTCTGCATCGAAAACCTGTCAAGGTCGATTTTAAGTCATAGAGATCAAGGGTAATCATCATAAGAGTAGTAGCTCCACGACTCAGAATAACTGCCACCGGATTGAGCGAACGCAACAAGCTGAGGATTTCGCATCCGCCGGAAAAACAAAGAGACCTTCAGGTTGCATGTCGCTTCAATGGCGGCTACGCGAACAACACCCGCCAATCAACTGAACTAGTGCCAGCGGCGGCTTTTGTCGATATGTCGATATTGGCCATCAGGCAGCTTTCAAACCGGAGCAGCGCCTCAAGTGTCCGGATTTAAGAAAAAGAGATCGGCCACTCCTGGCCGACACCAGCCATGTTAGCACGATGGCATTAACATATTCTTAGCCTGCATCAGTACTCCATCCACACCGTGTTTCGCTACCGCTAGCACCGCACCAATGCACTAACGGGCCCCGTCAAGCATGCCGACGGGTGGTCGGAGCGAGGTGTTAAGCGCCTGCAATGTTTGTGCGATTTGACCTTAGCAAATCGCGAGTTCAGGCGCGCCTAGCGCCGGGCGGACTCGGCTGGAAAATCATCCTCCGCATCTGCGAATACAAACTGTGCAGAAGTGGGAATTGGTCGGACAGGGAAACAGGGAATCAGAACAGAACAGGAAGTCAGCCCCTGCCCCACCGCAGCGTGAACAAAAAAAGGGCCTGGGCAAATTGCCCAGGCCTGGCTTGATGCACGATTAAAGCCGCAGATTGCAACGGGACAGACTCACTCGCAAACCCGGCGCCACCGGGTATGCCCCTACCTATATGCAAACACCGTGCCAGCTTTTTTACCGGCATGGCGTCGGGAAAAACCGACATTTTTTGCTGCATCGCACCAACAACAAGCCTGCCATGCACTGATTTCAGGATTTCCTGCACAACGCTGCAGCATGAGTACGCTATGATTAGCGCATGAATACGCCAGCCAACACCAATAAACCCGCGTCACCGCCAGAAGCGGAACTGCGCACACCGGAAAACGAGAACACCCTCGCTACCATGGCCATGCCGCTGGGGGAAACGGTGTTGACGCTCAGTGCCAGCGCGGCGCCCATTTATGGCATCCTGCACCGCAGCCGCGCCATGACAGGTCAATCAGATTTCTTCCGCCTGCAGTTTCGTGGTTTTGCCAGGATAGAAGGCAATCAATGGCAACATTACGCCAATGATGATGCACGCTTTCATACCACTTATAACTGCGCCTGGGTACGTGTGGATCACCCCAGTCACTCGGTCACCTTCGGCCCCAAAAATGGCGTGAACTGCACCGAAGCCTTTGCCGGACAAGGGCTGGATACCTTTCTGTTTGCCCAGACCATTGCCTGGGTCAAGGGTATTTATCCCGACTACGCCATCAGTCCGGGGATGATTGCCATTACCGGCAATGCCAGCGAAGAAGAGAAACTGCGCCGCAATGCCTTTTACGCCAGCCAGGGTTTCCAGTTTGACTGGCAGGATGCTGCACAGCGTACCGGCTTGTATTTCAAGGACAAGATCAGCCGCCTGCTGGGCGTATGGGACAAGGAGCATATTCAGGAAGTAGGCGGCGAAGCCATGTTGCAATCACTGGCAATGCAAGATGAGTCTCGCCTGGCGCTGGAAGAAAAGGTGGCGCTACTGGAGTCGGCTCACAGCAGCATGAAATCGGCCCTGCAAAAGGAGCGCAATACCTCGCAGATTTTGATGGGTGTGCTGATCATCGGCGTGATGCTGGCGCTTTGGGCAGTGATTTGATCTGATACCTGCGGTAATCGCTGTCGTTTTTAAAAGTTGAATCCTATAAAAAAACATGAGCATGCCCTAAGTCAAAGTGCAATCGGCACCGGGCAGCTAGCATGGAGCCTGGCTGGTGAAGGGAAACAGGCCGCAGTCCCTGCCCCACACATGCGGCAGCAGAAAAAACAATAAGACATGCGGCCTAAACATCAGCCAGTACAACAAAAAATGAAATGGCTGTTTCCGAATTGGAAAACAGCAAGCGGGGGAAAGATGAAACAAGAGAAACGCGGCCTTGCCCGGCTGTTCGAGCACGGCCTGGGTGCCCTGAACCTGGAGTGGATGATTCCGCTGTTCAGCCTGTTCCTGGTAGCCATGATCTGGAGTACGGTGCTGTGGCAGGTGAATACCGACAAGGTACGCAGCCAGCTGGAAATGCAGCGGCAAAGCGAAAACCTGGTCCGGGTGTTCGAGGAACACATTTCCCGCACCATCCGTGCGGTGGACCAGTCGGTACTCTTCCTGAAATACCAGTACGAGTCCGAAGGCAACAAGATGGACATCCACAGCTATCTGGACAAGGGCATCATCCAGAGCCAGTTGTTTGTCGGTCTGTACATTATCGGGCCGGATGGCATGCTGCAGCTGTCCAGCGTCCCCAATACCAAGAGCATGAACCTGAGTGACCGCGAACATTTCAAGGTGCATATCGCCAAGGATAGCGGGCAGTTGTTCATCAGCAAGCCGGTGAAGGGGCGGGCATCGAAAAAGTGGTCGCTGCAATTCACCCGCCGTATCAACAAGCCGGATGGCAGTTTTGGCGGCGTGGTGGTGGTATCGGTAGACCCCTTCTATTTCACCAACTTCTACAAAGACCTCAATATCGGCAAAACCGGTGTGGTTACACTGGTTGGCCAGGATGGCATTGTCAGGGCGCGCACCAGTGCCGGTGGCACCGGTATCGGCATGGATATCCGCAGCAGCAACCTGTTCCGGCAATGGCCGGGCAAGGATGGCGGCAATTATCAGCAGCAAAGCAGCATCGACCATGTGCAGCGCTCCGTCAGCTTCCGGGCGGTGGACGGCTATCCGCTGGCGGTGCTGATGGGGGTGGGCGAGAACGAGGCCATGGCCGACTTTTACGAACACCGCAATGCCTATTTCCTGGTTGCCGCCATTGTCAGCCTGCTGATCTGCACGGCAGGCTTCGTGATGTACCAGATGGTGCTGCGCCTGAAAAAGAGCAAGGTACAAGCAGAATCAGCCAACCGCATGAAGTCGGAGTTTCTGGCCCACATGTCGCACGAACTGCGCACGCCTCTCAATGGTATTTTGGGTTGTTCGGACTATCTGCAGGCCTCGCTGAGCGATCCTGGCGATCTGGAAACCGCCAGCATGATCCACAAGAGCGGACAACATCTGCTGACGCTGGTGAACTCCATTCTTGACATGGCCCGCATCGAGGCAGGACGCATGCCGATGGAAATTGTTGAAGTCAACCTGGCCCATATGCTGCGCGACACGGTGGAGCTGTTCCGCCCCAAGGCAGAAGGCAAGGGACTGCAACTGGACTTCAGCTACCAACAGGCGGCAGACTGCCCGGATACGGTCAGGCTGGACCGGACCAAGTTGACGCAGGTGATGAACAACCTGCTGCACAATGCGGTGAAATTTACCGAGCAGGGCCACATACAGATTGATGCCAGAGTCAGTCCACACCAGCTGCAACTGGACATACGCGATACCGGCTGCGGCATTCCGGCCGACCAGCAGCAACTGGTGTTCGAGCAGTTCCGCCAGGCAGATGCCTTCCTGACCCGAACCCAAAGCGGTTCCGGTCTGGGCCTGGCACTGGTGAAGGAGCTGATACGGCTGATGTCCGGCAAGGTTGGTTTTGAATCACAAGTCGGCGTGGGTACGGTATTCCACGTCAGCATTCCGCTGGAAGGAAAACAAGCATGAGCAAGCTGGACACCATTCTTGTCGTTGATGATGACGAAATCAATCGCAAGGTGGCAGGCCTGTTTCTGCAACGCATGGGCTGGAAGACAGATCAGGCCGCCAGCGCCTTCGAAGCGCTGGAGCAATTGCAACAACACGACTATCACTGCGTACTGCTGGATATCAGCATGCCGGGCATGAGTGGCATAGAGCTGTGCCGCAAGCTGCGCGCGGAGCCGCGCTGGCAGGACTTGCGCCTGATTGCCTACACCGCCCATGCCATGAGTGACGAACAGGATGCCATGCTCAAGGCCGGCTTCAATGCCATCGTCACCAAACCGCTGACGCGTGACAGTCTGGTAGCCGCACTGGCCAGCCCGGAATAAAGCCGATTGACCAGGCGGCATGCACAATATGCGATGAGCGCCCTTTCCCAAGACATAGCCGGTGGAACACAGTTGAACGTGCAAGAACAACAACAGCAGTCCCTTCCCGTGTCGCACACCAGCACGGCTGCCTTCGCGGGCAGCAGCACGCCTTGGCATGACGCCTTGCTGCAACAACTGGAGCAACAGGGAGACTTGGTACAAGACTGCACCGCAGACGGACGGATACTGTACGCCAGCATCCGCTGGCAACAGGCGCTGGGCTATAACCAGGCAGAACTTGGCGATCTAAACGTATACCAGTTGCTGGCAAGCGACAGCCAGGCTGCATTCCGGGCGCAATGCCAGCGCGTGCTGCAAGGAGAGCAGGCCCAGGCCACCGAACTGGTGATGACCGACCGCGTCGGCCAGGCACTGTCCTTGCAAGCCAGCTTCTGCAGCCTGCCACCAGCGGCAGGTAAAGACCGCCTGCGAGTGGTGCTGCGCGATGTCACCCAGCAGAAGAAACAGGAACTGTGGCTCTCCACCCTGCTGGACAATATGGACGACGGCATCATTGCCATGGACATGCAGGGCTGTCTGACCTACATGAACCAGGAAGCTGAACGCATCCTGGGCTGGCGTTTTACCGAGCTGCACGGCCAGAAGGTGCATGATTGCATTCACCATCACCGTGCCGACGGCAGCATTCTGGAGCTGGAAGACTGCCCCCTCTATCAGGCATTGCAGCGCAAGGACATATACCGTTCCAGTGAGGAATTGTTTTTCAGCAAGGATGGGCGGGCGGTGGAAGTGCGCGTCAGCAATACCCCGCTGCTGCTGCAGGGACAACTGGTTGGCAGCGTCACCACCTTTGCCGATATCAGCGCCATCCGCCAGCGCGAGCAGCAAATGCTGCAGGCCACGCGTGCCGCCGAAGCCGCAGCGCGGGCCAAAAGTGAATTCCTGGCCACCATGAGCCATGAAATCCGCACCCCGCTAAACGGGGTGATCGGCATGATAGACCTGCTGATGGATACGCCGCTGGATGCCGAGCAATCCGATTTTGCCCGCACCATCAAGATGTCGGCCGACACCCTGCTGTCCATCATCAACGACATCCTGGACTTCTCCAAGATCGAAGCGGACGGGCTGGAAATCGAAAACATCGACTTTTCCTTGCGCCAGTTGCTGGAAGGCACGGTGGACATCGTGGCCAACAAGGCACACAGCAAGGGGCTGACACTGGCCAGCTTCGCCACGCCCGAGGTGCCGGACAGCCTGCTGGGCGACCCTACCCGCCTGCGTCAGATCCTGCTGAACCTGCTGTCCAATGCCATCAAATTTACCGAGCATGGCATGGTGCTGGTTTCCGCCACCCTGGAACAGGGACGGGACGAGCAGACCATGTTGCGCCTGTGCGTCAAGGACTCCGGCATCGGCCTGTCCGACCAGGCCCGCAGCCGGCTGTTCCAGCCCTTCTCGCAAGCAGACAGCTCCACCACGCGCAAATATGGCGGAACCGGACTGGGGCTGGCCATCTGCAAGCGTCTGGCCGAAGCCATGGGCGGCAGCATTGGCGTACAAAGCACGCCCGAAGTCGGCTCGGAGTTCTGGATCACCCTGCCGCTGCAGGCAACCGGTCATGACTACTGCCTGCAGAGCAGCACGCCCCCCAGCCAGCACCTGGTATTGCTGGCCGGCGACAGCAGCAATAACCAGCAGTTGTGGAGCCATTACCTGGATAGCTGGGCCCTGCCCCATCACTGTGCCGGCAGCCTGGCCCAGTTGCTGGAAACCCTGCGCCAGCTGGCTGCTGCCGACAGTACCCCGGATGTACTGTTACTGGTGGAGCCGCTGTCGGATGCCACCTTGGAACAGGCGGTGCAGACACTGGGAGTGGAAGGCATTCCCATGGTGGTCTGTCTGCACGAGCAGGATGGCAACCGTAAGACCAGCCTGTTGCAACAAGGCATTGCCGTACTGCACAAGCCGATGAAGCAATCCACCCTGCTGGATGCGCTGACCGTGCAATGGACACCGGGCAATATCCGCCTGCATACCCCGCAAGCCGACACCATGGCACCGACCAATCCCGTCCCGCACCAGCATTATCATTACCGGCTGCTGCTGGCCGAGGACAATCCGGTCAACCAGCGCGTTGCAGCCAGCATGCTGCACAAGCTGGGCTACCGGGTAGATGTGGTCAGCCATGGCGGCGAAGTGCTGCAGGCGCTGGAACAACAGCATTACGATGCCATCCTGATGGATTGCCAGATGCCGCACTTGGATGGCTATGCGGCCACCCGCATCCTGCGTCGTCAGGAAAGCGAAGCCGCGCAAGGCCAGCACCTGCCCATCATTGCCATGACGGCCAATGCCATGGAAGGGGATCGCGAACTGTGCATCGCCGCCGGCATGGACGACTATCTGGCCAAACCCATCGAATACGCCAGACTCAAGGCCCTGCTGCAGCAATGGCTGCCACTGCATCCGGAAACTGCCGCGCCGCCTGCCACCAGCGCCGTCAGTCAGCCGAGCAGCTTCACCGTACAGCGCCTTACCGAATTCCTGGGTGATGATCCGGTCGGCATCGCCGAAATGCTGGATATCTTCCGCGACTCCCTGCTGCGCTGGCGGGAACGCCTGCGGCTGGACATCCAGCAAGGTGGCCAGGGACTGCGCCAACTGGCACATGAGCTCAAGGGCAGTGCTGCCAATGTAGGCGCCGATGTATTGGCGGCACTTGCCGGACAGTTACATGCCGCGGCAGTAGACAACAATCTGGAAACAATTCGCAGCATCGCAGTACAGATTGAAAGCGAAATGGATGCCCTGCTGGCCTTCATTGCCGCTTATGGAAAGGACTGAGCAATGTCTCATGTCATCGTGGTGGACGACAACGACACCAACCTGCTGCTGCTGCGCCACATCCTGCAACGGCTGGATGGCGTCACCGTGGATACCTTTGCCGACCCGCAGCAGGCGCTGGCCTGGTGTACCCAGTTCGAACCGGACCTGATCCTGCTGGACTACATGATGCCGGAGATGGACGGCCTGGAATTCATGCGCCGTTTTTTCGCCCTGCCGCACCGGCAAGAGGTACCGGTTGTGATGGTTACCGCCGATACCGAGCGTGATGTACGCCACCTGGCCTTGCAACAGGGGGCGCGTGACTTTCTCACCAAGCCGGTGGACAAGGTGGAACTGACGGTACGGGTGCGCAACCTGCTGGCCCTGCGTAAAAGCAGCCAGCAACTGGCCAACCGTGCCGCCTGGCTGATGGAAGAAGTGAAGCTGGCCACGGCAGAAATCCGTGCCCGCGAAAAGGAAGCCATCCTGCGCCTGTCGCGTGCCGCCGAATACCGCGATCCGGAAACCGGTGCCCACCTGCTGCGCATGTCTGGCTATACCCGCCTGATTGCCCGCCAGCTGGGCCTGCCGCAACAAGAACAGGAAATGCTGCAGGAAGCCGCCCCCATGCACGATATCGGCAAGGTTGGCATTCCGGATGCCATCCTGCTCAAGCCGGGCAAGCTCACCGAGATGGAAATGGCGGTCATGCGCCAGCATCCGCTGTTTGGCCATGAAATACTCAACGGCTCGGTCTCCCCGCTGCTGCAATGCGCTGCCGTGGTGGCACTGAGCCATCATGAAAAATTTGATGGCACCGGCTACCCGCAAGGACTCTCAGGCACGGACATTCCACTGTGGGGCCGCATCGTGGCGGTCGCCGACGTCTTCGATGCCTTAACTTCCTCACGCCCCTATAAACAAGCCTGGCCGCTGGAAAAGGCCAGGCACTACCTGGAAAGCCACAAGGGCATGCACTTCGACCCGGCCTGTGTCGATGCCCTCATTGCCCAGTGGCCCGACGTCATGATCATCCGCCAGCAATACGCCGACGAACACGAGGCAGCCAGCCAGACGCACCAGCCACCGGGAGCGCCACATGCTTGAAGCTGCTACCTTTAATGAACTGAAAATCAGCGGCAACCTGCCCTCGCCCAAGGGAACGGTGCTGAAAATCATGCAGCTGAGCGAGCACAACAATGTGCCGCTGCCCGAGCTGATTGCGGTACTGAACACCGACCCGGTCATGATTGGCCGCCTGCTCAAGCTGGCCAACTCGGCCTCCTTTGTACGCAGCCGCCCCGCCGTGGCACTCACGCCGGACGTGCTGATGTCCATCGGACTGAATGCCGTGCATCAGGTTGCCCTCACCTTTGCCCTGGTAGCCGAACACCGCCGTGGCCAGTGCCGGGAATTCGACTACGATTTCCACTGGTCGCGCGCCCTGGCCTGTGGTGCCTCCATGCAACTGCTGGGCAGCCAGCTGCGCATTGCCCCGCCCGGCGAGCTGTTCACCATCGGCATGCTGTCTTCCATTGGCCAACTGGCCATGGCCACGCTGCACCCTGAAGCCTATGGCGCGCTGATTGCGGAACAGGGTGGCCCCTATGCACAAGGCCTGGCCCGGCACGAAGAGGCGCGCTTTGGCTACCACCACCTGGACATCGCCACCGCCTTGCTGCGTGACTGGGGCTTGCCGGCCATGTTCTGCGATGCCGTCAGACTGCACGAAGACCCATTCCTGCCCAGCAACGCAGACAGCTCACGCGCAGCACGGCTGTGCCTGTGTCTGCATCTGGCCACGCGTCTGGCTGATCTGTGTTTTCTTGCCGGCGAAGCCCGCATCCACGGCTATGAAGAACTGAAAAAGCAGGCCAGCCGGCTGGAGGTTGACCCCAGCCACTTCCCGCGCCTGTGCGACGAAGTACTGCGTGAATGGCGGGAATGGAATGCCCAGCTGTCCATTCCCACGCCACAGCAGGAATCGTTCTCGCTGCTGGAACGTCGCCAGCAGATCGCCCCGCGCCCGCCCGAGCCGGAAGAGGAACAGGAAGCCCTGCACATTCTGGTGGTGGAAGACGAAGCCAGCCAGCGCATGATGCTGCAGCGCCTGCTGCAGATTCTGGGCCATCAGGTTGACGTGGCCGCCAACGGCCAGGAAGCCTTTGAACTGGTACTGGAAAAACAGCCGCAACTGGTGATTACCGACCTGGCCATGCCCGAGGTCGATGGCCTGCAGCTGATCCGCCGCCTGCGCGCCATTCCCGAAGGACGCCAGCTTTACATCATCGTGCTGACCATCATGGATGATGAAGACAATCTGGCCGCCGTATTCAGCAGCGGTGCCGACGACTTCATCAGCAAGCCGATACCGCCGCGCATCCTGCAGGCCAGGCTCAAGGCCGGACAGCGCATCATCCAGGAGCAGCGCAGCCTGCGCCAGGAACAAGCCTTGCTGCGCCGCCATCTGGAAGAATTGTCCATCGACAACCAGCTGGCACAGGAGGCCGCCCAGACCGACGGCCTCACCGGCCTGTACAACCGTCGCTATGCCATGCGCTACCTGCCGCAGATCTGGGACGAAGCCAAGCTCAGCCAGCAGCCTCTTTCTGCGCTGATGCTGGATATCGATCACTTCAAGGTGGTGAATGACGAGCACGGCCACGATGTGGGCGACACCATCCTGCAGCAGTTTGCCGGCATCCTGCGGCTGTTCTGCCGTCGTACCGACATCATCTGCCGCTTTGGTGGCGAGGAATTCCTCATCATCCTGCCGGATACCCGGCTGGCCACCGCCATACAGGTGGCAGAACGCATCCGCTCCACGCTGGCCAGCCGTAATATGGTGGCTTCCGGGCTGGCATTGAGCCTGACTGTCAGCATTGGCGTGGCAGAAAAATCCACTGCCCACGGTACAGTGGAAGCACTGATCAAAGCGGCGGACCAGGCCTTGTACCAGGCCAAACGCACCGGCCGCAACCGGGTGGAAGCCGCACCCTGAGTCAGGAGCAGAACCACACAAGACAAAGGCCAGCTGCCACTGATGGCGCTGGCCTTTTTCATGCACGCAACGCGTGTGTCAGAGATCGTCGGTTTCCGCCCAGCCTTCGCGACTGCCGGCATGGAACACCTGGTCGGCAGCATCGATATCACCCGCTCCCAGCACCGGCATGGCCTGCAAAGACTGATAGATGGGGCTGAAGTCCACCGCGGTGGCATCGAACAGCTGCTGGAAACTGTCGATGACAAAGTAGGTTTTCTGGAAGGTGTCGATGCGATAGCGGGTGCGCATCAACCTTTGCAGATCAAAGCCGACACGGTTGGGACTATCGCTATCCAGGCAGTACAGCGACTCGGACTTGCTGGACACGATGCCGGCACCGTAGATACGCATGCCCTCGGGTGTGTTGATCAGGCCGAATTCCACCGTGTACCAATACAGTCGGGCCAGCACCGGCAGAAAACCCAGATCCTTCGCCTTCATCCCGCCCTGGCCATAGGCCTGCAGGTAATCGGCAAATACCGGGTTCATCAACAGTGGAACATGGCCGAACAGGTCATGAAACACGTCCGGCTCCTGCAGGTAATCCAGCTGATGCGGTTCGCGCAACCACCAGGTCACCGGAAAACGGCGATTGGCCAGGTGCTCGAAAAACACATCATCCGGAATCAGGCCCGGTACCGCCACGAGGCGCCAACCGGTAGCAGCCAGCAGCTTGGTGTTGAGGCGCTCGAAGTCTGGCACCCGGTCGGCGTCCACTTCCAGCTGCTGCAGGCCCTGCATGAATTGATCACAGGCGCGGCCAGGCAACATTGCACTCTGGCGCTGGTACAGCGTGGCCCAGGTGGCGTGGTCTTCTGCGCTATAGCGTTGCAGCGGCTGTGCCAGGGTGTAGTCGATCGCATCATGGCCCAGGCCCTGGTTCTTGCGGGTGGTGATGTCGGGGACGACGAAATTGCTGCGCTCGTTCATGGCGGCACATCCGGTAGGTGGGGATGCTTTCAGTGTAGAAGCTGCCGCGTGCGGCAGGTCCGCAAGTTTTGCCATTATTGCTGATTTTTTGCATACTTCCCGCATAAAACAATCAAACCACGCGGAGAAACTGCACAAATGGAACTGGATCGTTTTGACTGGCAGATTTTGCAGGCCTTGCAGCAGGATGCGCGCAGCACCCATCAGAAGCTGGCCCAGCAGATTGCCCTGTCAGCCTCACAGATTGGCCGCCGCCTGCAGCGCATGGAAGAAAATGGTGTGGTACAGGGTTATCAGGTGAACATCCTGCCGGAAAAAATCGGCCTGTCGGTGATGGCCTTTGCCCATGTCAGCCTGGAACGCCACAGCGAGAGTTCGCTACGCGAATTCGCCCAGGCCATCGATGCGCTGCCGGAAGTACTGGAATGTTATGCCACCGCCGGCGAGGCCGACTATCTGCTGCGCATCGTGGTGGAGGACCTGCCCTCCTTGTCGCGCTTCGTGATGAACCGGCTGATGCAGCTGTCGCTGGTGCGCAGTGTGAAGTCCACCATCATCCTGGACGCCATCAAGCACACCAGCAAACTGCCGTTGCCGCACACGCGCAGCTGAGTCAGCGGCGCAGGCGCTGCCAGCCCAGCAGTGCGCTCAATGCCAGCGTACCGGCCAGCATGCCCACCAGCACATCCAGAATGGCTGGCAGCAGCAGGCGGGATACCGCACCAATGCCGGGAAGATGCGATAGCGGATGCACCACACCCTCGATGGCATGATGCAGCGCCGGCCAGCCATGGCTGATGATGCCGCCGCCCACCATGAACATGGCCACGGTGCCAATCACCGCCAGTGCCTTCATCAGCCAGGGCATGCCATGGATCAGGCCACGGCCGATCAGGCTGCGCAGCTGGCCCCCCTGGCGCAACAGGTATAAACCGATATCATCCAGCTTCACCAGCAGGCCGACAAAACCGTATACCCCCACGGTCATGATCAATGCCACACCTACCAGCACCACCAGCTGCGACGTAAATGCAGCACTGGCCACCGTACCCAGCGTGATGGCAATGATTTCCGCCGACAGGACAAAATCGGTACGGATGGCACCCTTTACCTTTTCGGCCTCAATCGCCAGTGGATCGATGGCCGGGTCGGTCAGCATGGCTTCCAGCTCGTCCTCATGGGCGGCGTCTTCTTCCTTGCCATGCAGCAAGGGATGCGCCAGCTTTTCCATGCCTTCCAGGCACAGATATACCCCACCCAGCATCAGCAATGGCATCACCGCCCAGGGCGCAAAGGCGCTGAGCGCCAATGCCAGCGGTACCAGAATGGCCTTGTTGCGCAGCGAGCCACGTGCCACCGCCCATACCACCGGTAGTTCGCGTTCGGCACGCACCCCGGCCACCTGCTGCGCATTCAGCGCCAGGTCATCCCCCAATACACCGGCAGTCTTGCGTGCGGCCACTTTGGTCATGGCCGCCACGTCATCCAGCACGGTAGCAATATCGTCAAGCAAGGTTAACAGGCTGGCTCCCGCCATGATTTTTCCTTCACATCCTGATGCAGCTGGCCCGGTGGGCCGCCACTGTTATTGGCAGCCGGCATCGAGGCCGGCTGGTCCTGAGCGACAGGCCGGGTCATTGTAGCGGAAGGAAGCAGCAGTAGCTCAGCCGCCAGGCCGCGTCGCGGGAGCGGGCGGCTCGGGCATGGGGGAAATCGCGTGCAGCAGGCCGAAGTCGACATGGTCCTCGCCGTGTTCATCGGTATACAGCAGGTCCTGGTACTGATGGTTCCAGCGGATGTCATCGTGCTGAAACAGGTGGCGTGCCGCCATGCTCTGGCGGGTGACTTCGTCACTGCCGCCAATCGACAGAATGAAACCGGCACGCAATTGCGCCAGCTCTTCAGCGCTGCGGCCATACAGCGGGCTGTGCTCGTCGATGACATGCATCAGCGTCCAGCTAAGCACAAACATGGGATGGTGCTGCCGCTGCAGCTTCAGGTCGTGCAGCCGCCTGAGCGGTGTACCTTCGCTGCTGACGGTATTGAGCAGCATGTGCAGCTGCGCTTCGGCATCCACAATCACGTTCTGTCGCGCATTGGCGGCGCGCAACATCAGCACCTGCCTGCCATCCATGGGGCGGATTACCGGGTGACGGGAAAATACGATGCGCGAACGCGGCAGGGAAAAGCGGGCAAAGGTGACACCGGTCACCAGCGCCAGACTCATCATGCCGATGAAGATTTCCAGCATGCTGATGATGTGTGCGTACACCGTTTGCGGGTGCATGTCGCCATAACCCACCGTGGCCAGGGTTTCCACACTGAAGAAAAACGCACCCCAGAAATCGCGGGGAAACTGGTTGGCAATACTGCCCTCGCCCAACTGGTACAGGCTGGCAAACAGCATGTTGAGCACAAAAAACAGGGCGGCAATGGCCACGTAAAACTGCGGCCAGCTCATGGTCATGGCCACATGGTAGATATCGTTGGCCAGCTTCAGTGGCAGTTGGTGTACATGGATCACATGCCCGCCCACCACAACCTGTCTGCCCTTGCCTTTTGCTGCCCCCATCTACCGCTCCTTCGCTTAGCTGCTTGCCATTGTGTGCAGCACGTCCGATGGCGTCAATGCAGGCGACCACACGGTTTGGACGCAGCCAGACCGGCTCTGGCATGATGTGACGCATGCCTGCCACCACCACTCTGATTATTCTGCTGCATGTCAGCCTGCAGTTGCTGCTGATCATGCGCGTCCTGCTACGCCCTTACCGCGACCCGGCCGCCAGGGTGGCCTGGACCGTGGTGGTGGCTACCATGCCGGTCATCGGCATGCTGGCTTATCTGCTGCTGGGTGAAGTCAGCATAGGCCACCGTCGCATGGCCAGGCTGGCGCGCATCCAGCAGCAGCTCCCTCCTCTGCCGGCTCTGCCACCAACCGCCCCCATAACGGCCCTGCCGGCTACGCCAGCCCAACTGTTTCGCGTTGGCCAGTCCATCAGCGGCTTTGCCCCCTGCGGCGGCAACCGGGCGGAACTGCTGGCGGACAGCAATGCCACCATCGACCGCCTGGTGGCAGATATCGATGCGGCCCGTCACCATGTGCACCTGCTGTTTTATATCTGGCTGCCGGATAACAACGGCAGCCGGGTTGCCCAGGCGGTCATGCGCGCCGCGCAGCGTGGCGTGAGTTGTCGGGTATTGGTGGATGATGTGGGTTCGCGCTTGTTGTTGCGCTCACCCTTGTGCCAGCAGATGCAGGCAGCCGGCGTGCAACTGGCAGCGGCCCTACCGGTGGGAAACCCGCTGCTGCGCCCTTTCAGTGGCCGGATAGACCTGCGCAATCACCGTAAGATCGTAGTGATCGACCACTACACCGGCTACTGCGGCAGCCAGAACTGTGCCGACCCGGAATTTCGCATCAAGCCGCGCTTTGCGCCGTGGGTGGATGCGGTGATAAGGGTGGAAGGCACGGTGGTACAGCAGATGCAGCGGCTGTTTGCCACCGACTGGATGCTGGCCACCCGCGAAGACCTGCTGCCGCTGCTGACGGCGACACCGGAACCGCCGCAAGGCGGCCCTGCCTGCGGCGTGCTGGCTCAGACCATTGGCACCGGCCCCACTGCACGCCACTCGGCCATGCCGGAACTGTTCGTGGCACTGATGTACAGTGCCCGGCACAGCCTGACCATCACCACCCCCTACTATGTGCCGGACGAGGCCTTGCAATCGGCACTGTGCGCTGCGGCCCAGCGCGGGGTGGCCACCACCTTGCAACTGCCAGCCCGCAATGATTCGCTGGTGGTGAGCGCCGCCAGCCGCAGCTACTACGCCGAGCTGCTGGCTGCCGGAGTGGTGATTGCCGAATATCATGGCGGCTTGCTGCACAGCAAGCTGCTGACGGTGGATGAGGACATCTGCCTGATTGGCTCGGCCAATCTGGACCGGCGCAGTTTCGAGCTGAACTACGAAAACAATCTGCTGTGCCACGACCGGGAATTGACCGCCGCGTTGCGCCAGCGGCAGCAACAATACTTACAGCACTGCAGCCTGGTTGGTCCGGACAGCGTGGCGGCCTGGCCGCTGTGGCGACGGCTGTGGAACAATGCCGTCGCCATGCTGGGCCCCTTGCTGTAAGGCGGTGCCTCAGCCAGCAAACAGGCCGGGCACGGTGTTTTCCTGTTCAAAACGCAGCAAGGCCGCCTTCAGCGGCAAGCCGCCGGCATAGCCGGTGAGGCTGCCATCCGCCCCCAGCACCCGGTGGCAAGGCACGATCAGCGCAATCGGATTGGTGGCATTGGCGCGGCCCACCGCCCGCGCGGCACCGGGTTTGCCCAGCGCCAGTGCCAGTTCGCCATAACTCATGGTCTGGCCGTAGGGTATCTGGCACAAGGCCGCCCATACCTCCCGCTGAAAAGCCGTACCATGCGCCGCCAGCGGGATATCAAAACTGCGTCGTTCGCCACGCTGGTATTCATGTAGCTGGCGCGCCACTGCCGCTACCGCAGCATCGTCACGCCGGCTGCCGGACAATACCGCCCGCTGCAGTTCCTGCTCCAGATGAAAATCCAGCCGCAGCAAGCGGCCCTGCAAATCCAGCCACACCATGGCCGGGCCAAAACGGGTATCCACCACGCCGTGGCAGGCAGCATGCGGTGGCACGCTCAAGGAGGCCGTCATGTCGCCCTCCGTATCCGCCGGCACCGTACTACCTGGCACGGAGGCACCGGCGGCATCCCACAAACCACCCTGGGCAAATAATGGTGCCGCGGGTATGGCAGATGCAGCAGAGGTAGTTGCTGCTGTCGGGCCATGCGGGCTGAACAGATCGGGTATCACGGGTTTCATGCGTTCTCCGTCAGGCTGGCCCACAAATGCAGGGTGGCCAGGCTGCGACAGGGGGAAAAGACTTGCATCAGCTGTTCGGTCTGGCTGGCATCGGGCCGGGCTGGCAAGGCGTAAAAGCGCTGCAAGGCGGTGGCGAGGCCACTGTCGCCAATCGGTGCGCTATCGGCAAAACCCAGGCCGCGCAGCATTACATAGCGCGCCGTCCACGGCCCCACGCCATGCAGGGCCAGCAATCGGTTTTCGGCCTCGGCCGCATCCTGGCTGGACATATCATCCAGTGGCAGGCGGCCATCCAGTACCGCCTGGGCGGCCCCCAGCAAATACGCCGCCTTGGAGCGGGAAAAGCGCTGTGCAGTCAATTGTTCTGCCGACAGAGCGGCCACCTGGGCCGGGCCGGGATGGGCCAGCAGCGTGCTGCCGGCAATCGCCACCCCGGCCAGTTGTATCAGGCTGCGCCGCAGTGCAGTGGCAAAGGACAGATTGATTTGCTGGCCGATGATGGCCCAGCACAGTGCTTCGAAAGGTTCTGCCGTCAGTGGCAGCCACAAGGCGGGTTTGTTACCCAGCAAGCGGGCGGCATCCGGCTGCTGGCGACTCAGTTGCAACCAGGCTTCGCGCTGGCCATCCAGCCCGGCCATGCGCAGCACGGCCTGCTGCACCACGGGCAGCAAGGTCGACCAGTCATGGCTGGCTGCGCCACGAACCCGCACCAGCAAGGATGCGGCACTAAAGCTTAGTTGCAGCTCAAGGGCGCAGCCCTGCAGCAGCAGGCCCTTGCGCAATTGGAGCCCCTGCTGCCATTCGGCCGGGCCAGCCGGGTCGCGGCCATGATAGGCCAGCACCGTGGCGGCGTGATAATCCGCCGGCAAATCAAGCACAAACCCGTGTTCCTCCACCTGCTGCATGTATGCCCCGCTCCTGCGGCCCGACTGGCCACTAGAACAGGATTATCGCGCAGATGCAGGCGGCTGGCACCTTGCAGATTGCGGTCAAACTCTCCCCGGCTGGTCAATCAGTCCAGGCAGGTGCCGCCGCTGGCAATCACCCGCTGATACCAGTAGAAGCTGTCCTTGCGGATGCGCTGCAGACTGCGGCAATCCTGCTCGTCGCGATCCACATACACAAAGCCGTAGCGCTTCTGGTAGCCGTTCAGCCAGCTAAGGATGTCGGTGAAGGACCAGGCGCAATAGCCCAGCAGCTTGACTCCATCCGTAATCGCCTGCTGGCAGGCCGCCAGGTGGCTGCGCAGGTAGTCGATACGGTAGTCGTCATGCACACGACCATCTGCCGTCAGCTGGTCGAACTCGCCCAGCCCGTTTTCGGTAATCAACAGCGGCAAGGCATAACGTGATGTCAGCCGGCGCAGGCCGATGCGCAGGCCGGTGGGGTCGATGGCCCAGTCCCAGTTGCTGGTGGGCAGATGCGGATTGGGCTGGATCTTGTACAGGCCGGGTACGCCACTGGCCGGGGTGCTACCTTTCTGACCGGTGGTATTGATGCGCTGCAGGCCCACGCCATCGGCCGGGTTATCGGTATAGCTGTGGGTCTGGTAGTAGTTGACGCCGATGAAGTCAGGCAGGCCGCGTCGCAACATGTCCTCATCGCCGGGCTGGATGTCCGGTGCCTCGCCACGTGCGGCCAGCCAGTGCAGCGCGGCAGCCGGGTAGCGTCCCAGACAATAGGTATCCAGCCACCACAGATTGGTGAATTCCTCGGCATTTTCAAAAGCCAGCATGTCCTCTGGACTGCTACTGGCGGCATAGGCCGGGGAATAGGCAAAGCTGGGGCCGATCAGCCCCTGCGGCACCCACTGGCGGAAGGCGGCAATGGCGCTGGCATTGGCCAGGAAAGCATGATGGTTGGCAGTGTAAAAACGCTTGCGGTCCTGCACGGCCGGCGGGTGGGTGCCCAACAGATAGGCATTGCTCAGGTTGTAGTTTTGCTCGTTCAGCGACACCCAGTATTTCACCTTGCCGCCAAAGCGCTGGTACAGGGCGGTGCAGTAGTGGGTGAAGTCCGCAATGATGCGCCTATCCTCCCAGCCGCCGTATTCGTCCTGCAAGGCCTGCGGCAGGTCCCAGTGATACAGGGTGAGCACCGGCTCGATGCCATGAGCAAGCAGGCTGTCGATCAGCCTGTCGTAAAAGGCCAGCCCGGCCTCGTTTGGCGCACCGCGTCCGCTGGGGAAAATACGCGGCCAGCTGATGGAAAAACGGTAGGCGGTAAGGCCCATTTCCGCCATCAGGGCGATGTCTTCCGGATAGCGATGGTAGTGATCTACCGCCACATCGCCATTGCTGCCCTGAAAAGTGCGCCCCACTTCGCGGCTGAAGCTATCCCATACCGACGGGCCTTTGCCGTCGGCATTCCAGCCACCCTCAACCTGATAGGCCGCCGAGGCAGCCCCCCACAGAAAGTCAGCCGGGAACGGCAAAGTGTGTTGATGGTGCATGTCATGGCCTGCTGCAGAGAATGATCTGCCCGCAGCATGCGCCCGCGTTATCATTCCAGCCAGTGACAAATTCTCACCAGTACCAGTCCCCGGAGGAATGATGGAATTGCGCGATCTCAAGGCTTTTGTCGTGCTGGGCGAATTGCTGCACTTCGGCCAGGCCGCCAGCCGGCTGCACATTACCCAGTCCGCCCTCAGCAAACAGATACGGAGGCTGGAAGACGAAGTGGGCGCACCGCTGTTTGAACGCAATGCCAACCGTACCCGGCTGACCGAGCTGGGCCGGGCGCTGCTGGCCGATGCCGCACAGCTGCTGGATGACAGCCTGTCCTGGCTGCGTCAGGCGGCAGATTTGCAGGCCGGGCGCAGTGGCAGCCTGCGCATCGGCTTTGGCGCTTCCACCCACACCCTGTTACCGGGGCTGATTGCGCGTTTTCGCCAGCAGCGCCCGCAGGTACGCATCACCCTGAGCGACCTGTCCAGCCATCACCAGTGGCAGGCCATGCGCGAAGGCCGGCTGGACCTGGGCTTCTGCCGTCTGCCCGCTCCCAGCGGCTGGCCCAGCCTGCCGGTAGTGCAGGACTGCTTTCAGGCGGTGCTGCCACCGGGCTATCCTCCAGATACCAACTTGCACTCCCTCGGCAGCCTGCCCTTGGTCATCATCCGGCGCGACCTCGCCCCCGCCTATCACGACCATGTGCAGTACTTGCTGGCCAGTAGCGCACTGGACTGCCGCGACATTCTGCCGGTCAGCGATTTTCCGGCCGCCATAGCACTGGCGGCCGCCGGTCTTGGCTGGGCACTGATCCCGGCCTCGGCCAGCCTGGGTGGCCAGCAGGTGCGCAGCATTCTGCTACGGGAAGAAGCTGCTGTCTGGCAGATCGGCCTGATCCGCCCACCCGGCGTGGCCGGGCCACTGGTGGAAAGTTTCTGGGAGATGGTGCGGCAATCGCTGCCAGTTGAGCCGGACACAAAATAAGAAAGGCCCCGCAGGGCCTTTGCTGATCAATCGCGAGACAACTCAGGCACGCGGACGTACCAGCTGCCAGGCGCGGCCCAGATAGGCCAGCGCGCCAAAGCCGCTCCATACATGCACCAGACGGGTGAAGGGGAAGATGACGAACACGCTCATCCCCATGAACAGGTGCAGTTTGAAGATGGGGGACGCGGCCACGATGTACTGCGCAGCATCACCACGGAAGGTCACCACATGCTGCGCCCAGGTCATCAGCAGCACCATTTCATGGCCATCCAGGTGCTGGGCGGACACGGCGATGGTGCACAGGCCCAGTACCAGCGTGGCCAGCAGCCACAGCAGTACCAGCTTGTCGCGCCAGGTCGTATTGGCAGCCAGACGTTCGCTAGTCAGGCGGCGATGCAGCAGGATCAGCAGGCCGACCAGGCCCAGCGAACCCATGATGCCACCGGCAGTCATGGCGAATACCTGTTTGAAGCTATGGGTGACACCCAGTGCTTCCCACACGCTCAAGGGGGTCAGCAGGCCCACCAGATGGCCGAAGAACAAGCCCAGTACCCCGACGTGGAACAGGATGTTGCCCAGCCGCAGATTACCGCGATACACCAGCTGGGAGGATTCACTCTTCCAGCTGTACTGTTCGCGCTCAAAGCGCATCAGGCTGCCCAGCAAAAAGATGCTGAGCGCGATATAGGGATAAATCCCGAAAACAAATTGATGCAGATAGTCCATATCTCTCTCCTTGCTGTTCCGGCCAGCCCATGACAGCGCACGGAGCGGGCCGGAAACGGGCAGATTCAGGCGCCGGGTCGCGACGGGTAGAAATTGACCGGAGCAATGGCCGGCATGGCGGGCTTGAGCAAGGGCTCGCTGCCATCCGCACCGGGGCCAAAGGTTTCCAGCAGTTCGTCCATGTCGCGGATCGGCGGCACACTCAAAGGCTCCGGTGCCACCGGCGACAGCCACACCAGCACATCCAGCACCCCGGCATAGGGCGAGGACGACTCGCGCAGCTTACCGGCGATATGGCCTAGCACATGTACCGCATCACCCAGCAGGCGGCTGCCCTCCTCCGCTTCGCACTGCGAAAGGAACTCCAGGAACAGCGGCACGTAGTCGGGCAACTCGGCACACACCGGCTCGAAACCGTGGGCCTTGTACTCCTCCATCAGGTCCACCATGGCCTGGCCGCGGGCGCGGTCCTCGCCATGAATGTGCTCGAACAGGTGCAGCGAGTGCGCCGGGCTGCGGTCGAAGGTTTGCACATAGCCTTCCTGCAGGGCGATCAGATCGCTGCCCTCTAGCTGGGCCAGCAGCGGTTCCAGCATGCTGGCCGCCGTGGGGCTGGCTTGCAGTTCGCTGCGGATATCATCCAGCGCCGCCAGCAACTCGGGCTCCGGATAGCACAGCAGGGCCGAGGCAATCTTGAACAGTGACTGGTTCATGGCTTAGCTCCCGGCGTTGGCTTTGCGGTCACGCCGCATGTCGTGGAACACGATGGGGGTGGCCTTCTTCTTGCCAAACAGGCTGGATTCGGACGTGCCGCCGGAGCAGCCATTGCCGAAGGTGAAGCCACAGCTGGCCTTGTCATCGAAGGTGTTTTCCACCATTTCCTTGTGGCTGGACGGAATCACGAAGCGGTCTTCGTAATTGGCAATCGCCATCACCTGGTACATTTCTTCCACCTGGGCCGGTTTCAGATGCGTGCCGCGCAGGGTGGCCGGATCGCTGATTTTCTCAACGCTCTTTTTGCGCATGTAACGGCGCATGGCCACCATGGTTTCCAGTGCGCTCACCACCGGTTCTTCCTTGCCTGCGGTCAGCAGGTTGGCCAGATAGCGGATGGGGATGCGCAGGTCTTTCACGTCCGGAATGATGCCGTTTTCACCGATCAGGCCGTTTTCCAGCGCGCTCTGGATGGGCGACAGCGGCGGGATGTACCACACCATGGGCAGGGTGCGGTATTCCGGGTGCAGCGGGAAGGCTACTTTCCATTCCATGGCCATCTTGTACACCGGCGAATTCTGCGCGGCGCTGATCCAGGCTTCCGGAATGCCCTGCTTGCGGGCTTCGGCCTGGATTTCCGGCGAGTTCGGGTCCAGGAACACGCCCAGCTGGGCTTCGTACAGGCTCTTCGGGTCTTCCACGCTGGCAGCGGCTTCGATGCGGTCGGCGTCGTACAGCAGCACGCCCAGGTAGCGGATGCGGCCTACGCAGGTTTCCGAGCACACGGTCGGCTGGCCGGCTTCGATACGCGGATAGCAGAAGATGCACTTTTCAGCCTTGCCGCTGGTCCAGTTGTAGTAAATCTTCTTGTACGGGCAGCCGGACACACACATGCGCCAGCCACGGCACTTGTCCTGGTCGATCAGCACGATGCCGTCGTCTTCGCGCTTGTAGATGGAACCGGACGGGCAGGAGGCGACACAGGCCGGGTTCAGGCAGTGTTCGCACAGGCGCGGCAGATACATCAGGAAGGTGTTCTCGAAGGCCGAGTACATTTCCTTCTGGATACCCTCAAACAGGGCATCCTTGCTGCGCTTGGAAAACTCGCCGCCCAGGTCGTCTTCCCAGTTGGGGCCCCATTCGATCTTGTCCATCTTCTTGCCGGTCAGCACCGACACCGGGCGGGCCGTCGGCGGCGTCTGCATTTCCGGCGCGTTCTGCAGATGCTCGTAATCGAAGGTGAAGGGCTCGTAGTAGTCGTCGATGGACGGCAGGTTGGGGTTGGCAAAGATATTGGCCAGAATGCGCATCTTGCCGCCCTGCTTGGGCACCAGCTTGCCATTAGGCTTGCGTTCCCAACCGCCCTGCCATTTTTCCTGATTTTCCCAGTCCTTGGGGTAGCCGATGCCGGGCTTGCTTTCCACGTTGTTGAACCAGGCGTATTCCACACCGTCGCGGCTGGTCCAGACGTTCTTGCAGGTAACCGAACAGGTATGGCAGCCAATGCACTTGTCCAGGTTCAGCACCATGCCGATTTGTGCACGGATTTTCATTTGTCTTCTCCTGCAGGCTGATCCATCCAGTCAACTTTTTTCATCTTGCGCACGATGACGAATTCGTCACGGTTGGCACCTACTGTCCCGTAGTAGTTGAAGCCCCAGGACAGCTGGGCGTAACCGCCAATCATGTGCGTCGGCTTGGTCACCGCACGGGTCACCGAGTTATGGATGCCGCCGCGCTTGCCGCTGGTTTCCGCGCCCGGCACGTTCACGATCTTCTCCTGGGCGTGGTACATCAGCGTCATGCCTTCCGGTACGCGCTGTGACACCACCGCACGGGCGGTCAGCGTGCCGTTGACGTTGAATACTTCGATCCAGTCGTTGTCGACGATGCCAGCCTTCTTGGCGTCCACTTCCGATACCCACACGTGTGGACCGCCACGCGACAGCGTCAGCATGCGCAGGTTGTCCGAATAGGTGCTGTGAATGCCCCATTTCTGGTGCGGGGTGATGAAGTTGAGCACCAGCTCGTGGTTGCCGTTGGACTTCTTGCCCAGGATGGCCTGGGTGGTTTTCAGGTCCACATGCGGCTTGTACACGCACAGGCCTTCGCCAAAAGCGCGCATCCACTGGTGATCCTGATAGAACTGCTGGCGGCCGGTGATGGTGCGCCATGGAATCAGCTCGTGCACATTGGTGTAGCCGGCGTTGTAGCTGACTTCTTCACTTTCCAGGCCCGACCAGGTGGGCGAGGAAATGATCTTGCGCGGCTGTGCCTGCACATCGCGGAAGCGGATGCTGTCATGCTCGCGCGGCAGTGCCAGATGGGTATGGTCGATGCCGGTGATCTTGGACAAGGCTTCCCAGGCTTTCACCGCTACGTGGCCATTGGTTTCCGGTGCCAGGGTCAGAATCATCTCGGCGGCGTCGATGGCGGTATTGAGCTTGGGTTGGCCCTTGCCCGCGCCCTCGGCCACGGTGTGGTTCAGGCCGCGCAGTACATCTACTTCATGGCCGGTTTTCCAGCTGATGCCCTTGCCGCCATTGCCCACTTTTTCCAGCAGCGGGCCAATGGAGGTGAACTTGTCGTAGATGGCGCCGTAATCGCGCTCCACCACGGTCATGGCAGGCATGGTCTTGCCCGGAATCGGCTCGCACTCGCCCTTCTTCCAGTCACGCGGGTCAAACGGCTGGCCCAGTTCCTGCGGGGTGTCATGCATCAGCGGGGTGAGCACCAGATCCTGCTGCACGCCCAGATAGTCCTTGCCGATTTCGGAAATCTTCTTGGCAAAGCCCTTGTAGATTTCCCAGTCGGACTTGGCCTGCCACAGCGGCTGTACGGCTTCGGACAGCGGGTGGATGAAGGGGTGCATGTCGGACGTGTTCAGGTCGTCCTTTTCATACCAGGTGGCGGTCGGCAGCACGATGTCGCCGTACAGGCAGGTGGTGGACATGCGGAAGTCCAGCACCACCAGCAGGTCCAGCTTGCCTTCCACCGCCGGACGCACGGTGATTTCGGTCGGTTTGATGCAGTCGTCTTCGCTGCCCATTACCGCGTTTTGCGTGCCCAGCAGGTATTTGAGGAAGTATTCGTGGCCCTTGCCGGAGCTGCCCAGGATATTGGAACGCCACACAAACATATTGCGCGGGAAGTTCTTCGGGTTGTCCGGGTCGTTGCAGGACATGTCCAGCGTGCCGTTTTTCAGGCTGTCCACGGCAAACGGGATGGCTTCCTGGCCAGCAGCCTTGGCGGCGCGGGTAATGTCCAGCGGGTTGGTGGTCAGCTGCGGGGTAGACGGCAGCCAGCCCATGCGTTCGGCCTTGGCGTTGTAGTCGATCAGGCTCAGATTGGCCATCTTGCCGTCGGCAGTCGGGCACAGGATTTCATTGATACCCAGCTTTTCATGCCGCCACTGGCTGGTGTGGGCGTAGAAGAAGCTGGTGCCGTTCATCTGGCGCGACGGGCGTACCCAGTCACCGGCAAAAGCCAGCGGAGCCCAGCCGGTTTGCGGACGCAGTTTTTCCTGGCCCACATAGTGGCACCAGCCGCCGCCGCTCTGGCCGATACAACCGCACATCATCAGCATGTTGATGATGCCGCGGTAGCTCATGTCCATGTGATACCAGTGATTGAGCGCGGCACCGACAATCACCATGGATTTGCCATGGGTCTGATCGGCATTCTGGGCGAATTCGCGCGCTACCTGGATCACCATTTCCGGCTTCACGCCGGTGTGTTTTTGCTGCCAGGCCGGGGTGTAAGGCACATCAGCCATGTAGTCGTTGGTGACGTTGCCGCCGCCCAAACCACGGTCGATGCCGTAGTTGGCTGCCATCAAGTCGAATACCGTGGCCACCAGTGCGCTGCTGCCATCAGCCAGTACTACCTTGCGGGCCGGTACATTGCGGGTGAGCAGCTCGTCATGTTCCGCGCCAAAGTAGGGGAAGCCAACGCCAACCACGTCGTCACGGTTGTCAATCAAGGACAGACGGGCCGATACTTCGCGGCCAGTGCTGCCGTCATGCTGTTGCAGGTTCCACTTGCCACTCTGACCCCAACGGAAGCCGATGGAACCGGTAGGTGCCACGATGTCGCCGCTGGTTTCGTCGAAGACCAGGGTCTTCCATTCCGGGTTGTTGTCTTCGTTCAGGTTGTCAGCCAGATGGCTGGCGCGCAGGAAATAGTCCGGCACATAGCGTTCGCCATCCTGGCGCAGCGTCACCAGCATCGGCATGTCGGTGTAGCGGCGGATGTAGTCGGTGAAGTAGGCCGACGGCTTGTCCAGGTGGAATTCCTTGAAGATGACATGGCCCATGGCCATGGCCAGCGCGGCATCGGTGCCCTGCTTCGGTGCCAGCCAGATGTCGCCAAACTTAGCCATTTCGCCAAAGTCGCTGGAAACGGCCACGGTCTTGGTGCCCTTGTAGCGCACTTCGGTATAGAAGTGGGCGTCCGGGGTACGGGTCATCGGAATATTGGAACCCCACACCATCAGGTAGGTGGAGTTGTACCAGTCGGCCGATTCGGCCACGTCGGTCTGTTCGCCCCAGATTTGCGGGCTGGCCGGCGGCAAGTCGCAATACCAGTCGTAGAAGGACAGCGGCACGCCGCCGATCAGGCTGAGGTAACGGCTACCGGCAGCGTAGGACACCATGGACATGGCGGGAATCGGCGAGAAGCCCACCACGCGGTCCGGACCATAGTTCTTGATGGTGTAGGCATTGGAAGCCGCGATGATTTCGTTGGCTTCATCCCAGTTGGCGCGCACAAAGCCACCCTGGCCGCGCTTGCTCTTGTACTGCTTGGCCAGTTCCGGATTCTGGCTGATGTGTTCCCAGGCTTGCACCGGGCTCATGCTCTTGCGCGCTTCGCGCCACAGCTTGGCCAGGCGACCGCGGATCATCGGGTATTTCACGCGTTGGGCCGAATACACATACCAGCTATAGGACGCGCCACGCGGGCAGCCACGCGGTTCGTGGTTGGGCAGGTCCGGGCGGGTGCGCGGGTAGTCGGTCTGCTGGGTTTCCCAGGTAATCAGCCCGTTCTTTACATACACTTTCCAGCTACAGGAGCCGGTGCAGTTCACCCCGTGGGTGGAACGCACGATCTTGTCGTGCTGCCAGCGTTGGCGATAGGCGTCTTCCCATTGGCGGTCTTCATTTACCACCGCGCCATGGCCATCGGCAAAGGTGGATTTCACCTTGCCAAGGAAATTCAGTCTGTCCAGAAAATGGCTCATCTTGCCTCCAAGTTTTTACCGCCAGATGCGGTGCAGCGGCCTTGCCGCGCAGCCTTTGCTTACCCTGCAAAGATTACGGCCGGACAACAACAGCGCCCATTCACCACAGGTGGCAAACAGGCAACGCAGAGTGAGGAGGCGTGCTAAGCCATAAGGAGTAGGCAGGACTACACAGGCTGGCTGCCTTGAGGCGGGTTCACGCTAAAGCCGGCAACGAGACCCGGTCGGGAACAAGCCCCCCAATAGAACCTGTACTAAAGGATGGAAACTTCCCATACCAAGAATGACTATCTATATACAAAAGGCAACTTCAAACTCATTACCACTATTAATAAGCATTTCTAAAAAATGAGTGAATTGCCTTAGGCCGTATCTCGGGAAAACATACCATCAGGAGCAGTTCCATGCAGCGCACATTCGCCACCTTCTGCATTGCCTACGCAGGGTTCATTTCTCAAGCACATGCTTATGACGGCACCATTTCATTCACAGGAAATATTGCCACAACCACCTGTACCATTAGCGTCGCGGGGAGCGGCAACAATGGCGCCATTACCTTGCCGTCTATCTCCACCAAAGCACTATCCGCAGCCTTGGCCACCGCAGGCACTACCCCGTTTTCCATTTCCCTGAGCGGCTGTACCGGCTCAGCCACTCAGGCCGCCATCTGGTTTGAGAATGACAGCAATGTCAACGCTGCCGGGCGGCTGATCAATACGGGAACCGCAAGTAATGTCGATATTGCCATCTACAATACGACCTCAAGCACTCACATTCCCATCGGGCAAACCAGCAGCGTGTTTGGCAGTAGCGGCACGGCATTTCCGATCAGCAGCGGCAGCGCTACCCTGAACTACCTGGCAAAATACCATGCCACTGGTGTAGCAACTGCAGGCTCTGTCGTCGCCAGCGTCAATTACACCGTGCAGTACCAATAAACCAGACCCACCCAGCGTGGTGCAGATGATTGCTAATCGGCGGGGAGTTTCGCCACTGGTGCCAGATGCCGCCGGATCAGCAATCAATCTGCAATAAAGGGTATTGCACCGCCTCAGTGGCTGGTGTGCTGGAAGCGATCGACCAGCGCCACCATCTTGCTGGCGGCGCGGTTAAGCTGGCCTGACAAGGTGGCAGCTTCCTGCACGATGTGAGCATTGTTTTCGGCCAGGGCGGCAATCTTGCTGACATTGGTGGCCACATCGTTGCTGGCTGCGGTTTGCTCCTGCATCGCCAGCGTGGTACTGCGGCTCTTGTCGGCGGTGTCGCTGGCCTTGTCATGAATCAGCGCCAGATCTTCCACGGTCAGATCCACTTCCGCCATACCACCCTGCATACGCTGACGCGCGGTCGCCATCTGCTGTGCCACGTCACGGGTTTCGCGACGGATATCCTCAATCAATGCGGCAATATCCAGTGTTTCCTTGCTGGTGCGCTCGGCCAGCTTGCGCACCTCATCGGCCACCACAGCAAAGCCACGCCCCATCTCACCGGCCCGTGCTGCTTCGATGGCAGCGTTAAGCGCCAGCAAATTGGTTTGGTCGGCAATCTCGCGGATGGCTGTGACAATGCTGTGAATACCCTCGGACTTGTCGCGCAGCATATCGACACTTTCACCGGTATGGGTCAGACCATCCGCGGTTTCACTCAGTGTGGTAGCGGTACTGTGCATGCGCTCGCGGCCATCGTCGACACAACCCTGCATGTCCTGCGCCACCCGCATGGCCTGCAAGGCGTTGTCGGTCACGGCGGCGATGCCGGCGGACATTTCCTCGATGGCCGCCGCAATATCAACCGAGGAACGGCTCTGCACTTCCGCCGTGGAGGCGGCACGGGCCGATACATCGCTCAAGGAATTGGCTGCTGACATCATCTGGTGCGCTTCGGTCTTGATCTGCCGCAGGGTGTCGGCAAAGGCGTCGGCCAGATGGTCAAACGCATGACCCATGCGGGCGATTTCATCACTGCCGTGCAGCGCGGCCCGGCGCGACAGGTCAAAATCGCGGCTCATGCCGCTCATCAGTTGCTCCAGCCGGGAAATAGGCCGCTCTACACTGTGGTAGATGGCCCAGCCCAGTACCGACAGCAGCAGGATGGTGGCAGCAGAACCCAGCAGGGTGAACCACAACTGGAAGGTGGCCTGGGACAACAGCTGCTGCACATTGTCATCCAGTTGCTGCAGCAATGCATCCTGCAGCTTTTTCAGATTGGCCATTTGCGTGCTGGCGGTTTTGAACCACAGGGCCGGCGCCACGCCCAGCGACTGCCCCAACGGCACGGACATCATCTGTTGGCGCATGGTTTGCACAGCAGCAGCTTCCGCTGATTGGTCCGCCTGCTGCGATGCCTGCCTGATCTGGCCGGTTGCCACCAGCCGCAGCTGACTGGCACAGGCCTGTTGCCGTGCCTGCATGCCGGCAGCCTGCAGCAATGCGGGTTGGTCAAAACTGCCACGGCCCAGCACACCATTGATGAAACCGCGTTCGCGTCCGGCAAATTCCTTCTGACATTGCAGATTGACCAACGCCACGGCATCACGCAGCAGACCAGCATCGCTGGTACTGCCAGCCAGGCCGGCAATCAGACCAATCAGTTGCTCGATATTGTCGGAATAGGTGGTGAACATCTGCCCTGCCGGCAGGCTACGGCTGTCGATGGCAGCACGCCCCTGCAGCAAGGTGCGTACCTGCTGGTCTGCCGCTGCTGCCTGGCTGGCATCCGGCAGTGTCGCCAAGCTGGCGTGGAAATCGGCCAGCGCGCTATCGGTTTGCTGGCGCACTGTTTTCAGCTCATCCGGCAGGCTACTGCCCGCCGCACTCAGAAATCCATTGCTCAGGCCCCGTTCGGTCTGCAATTGGTGAATCAGGCTGCTGGCCTTGCCTGCTACCTGCAGCAGTTGGCCGGAAGCCTGCAGCCGGGACAGGCTTTGCCATTTTTCCAGCGACAGCACGCCGGCCAGCCCGGCAATCACCAGCACGAAGGGCAAAATCAGCAGGCCAAGCCTGCTTGCGATGGAAAGTCTGGACAACATGAAGGCCTCACAATCGTCGTGGGGTGAATTGCTTGTTGCAATGCATTAAGCATAGGAAACTTTTAGCTAGCAACAAATATGCCTCCCCAATAAAAAGGGGGAAGCATCTGCGCTTCCCCCGTACTTCCTGTTGACAAGGAGACTATGTTTTGCGGTTTGTCAGCAACGGATTTCCGCATTCTTGCGAGCGTAGAACCACCAGTTGATCAGTACGCAGCTGGCGTAAAACAGGATGAAGGCGTACAGCGCAGCCTCCACACCACCGGTCATGGAAATGGACGTGCCATAACTCTTGGGAATGAAGAAACCGCCATAGGCCCCGATGGCACCGGAGAAGCCCAGTACTGCGGCCGCTTCGCGGGTGGCATCGGCCTGCGCCTGTTTCTGCGCGGCCTCGCTCTTGCCAGCCAGGCGTTGATGCAAGGTGAGGAAAATCACCGGCACTTGCATGAAGGTGGAACCATTACCCACGCCGGTCAGCGCAAACAGGCAGAGAAACATGGCGAAGAAGCCCTGGAAGTTGCCGCCCTGACCTGCGTGCGGCAAAAAGGTCAGCACACCACCAACAGCCAGCATCATCAGCAGGAATACCGCCTGGGTTACCTTGGCACCACCAATCTTGTCAGCCAGCCAGCCGCCAACCGGACGCGCCAGCGCACCCACCAGCGGGCCATAGAACACGTACTTGGTAGGATCTACATCCGGGAACTGGCCTTTCATCAGCAGCGGGAAACCGGCAGAGAAACCGATGAAGGAACCGAAGGTGCCGATGTACAGCCAGCACATCAGCCAATTGTGCTTGCGCTTGAAAATGACGACCTGATCGGCAAAGGACGCGCGGGCCGAAGCGATATCATTCATGCCCAGCCAGGCAGCAATGGTGGACAGCACGATGAAGGGCACCCAGACAAAGCCGGCATTCTGCAGCCACATTTTCTTGTGCACGGCAGCCTTCACCCATACTTGCGGTTCACCACCAAAGGCTCCGAATACACCCATGGTAATCACCAGCGGCACCACAAACTGCACCAGCGATACGCCCAGATTGCCCAGACCTGCATTCAGGCCCAGCGCCGTGCCTTTTTCCGCCTTGGGGAAAAAGAAGCTGATATTGGACATGGAGGAGCTGAAATTACCGCCACCAAAGCCGCACAGCAGCGCCAGCACCACCATGGTGATATAGCTGGTATTGGGGTCCTGCACGGCAAAGCCGATACCGATGGCCGGAATCAGCAGGCTGGCAGTGGAAATGGCTGTCCACTTGCGGCCACCAAAAATCGGCACCATGAAGCTGTAGAAAATCCGCAGCGTGGCCCCAGACAACGCTGGCAGCGCGGCCAGCCAGAACAGCTGGTTCTGGCTGTAGCTAAAGCCGATATTGGGCATGTTGAGCACCGCCACACTCCACACCTGCCAGATGACAAAGGCCAGCATCAGCGCGGGGATGGAAATCCACAGGTTGCGCCGGGCAACCGCCTTGCCTTCCTGCTGCCAGAAATCTTTGCTTTCCGGTTCCCACCGGTCCAGTACATGTGACATCACGTCCTCCCTGACGGCCACACGGCCATCAATCAAAAATGGGGTTGCTACTTTCAGGCCGACTGTTGGGCCACTGCGGCCACGGCCTTGCCCTGCTCAGGCTTGAAGGAAAAATGCATCCACACCAGCGACACGCACACCGTGCCGTACAGCAGCATGAAGGCGCTGCTGCGCACACCGGTGATATCCAGCAGCACGCCAAACAGGATGGGCAACAGGAAACCGCCCATACCACCAGCCAGGCCTACCACGCCGGATACCGCACCGATATTGTCGGGAAACTCATTGGCAATGAACTTGAACACCGAAGCCTTGCCGATGGCCATGGCAATACCCACACCAAACAGCATCAGGGTGAACTGGGTCACGCCCATGCCGATATGGAAGCTTTGCACGCCGTGCGTGGTGGTAATGCTGAAATCGGTTTGCGGGTAGGACAGGATGAAGAATGCGACCCAGCAGGTCCACATCACGCCCCAGGTGACTTTGTAGGGACCGAAGCGGTCGGACAACCAACCACCCATGGCACGCAGCACGCCACCGGGCAGGGAGAAACAGGCCGCCAGAAAGGCTGCATGCTTGATGTCAAAGCCGTACTCGCCCACGTAGTATTTGGTCATCCACAGTGCCAGTGCGACATAACCGCCGAAAACCACCGAGTAATACTGGCAGTAGCGCAGCACAGCCGGGTTCTTCATCAGTGCCATCTGGGAGCGCAGGCTCACTTTGCTGCTAACCAGATGCGCAGTATCCTGATAGGAAAACAGCCAGAACAGGATGGCTGTCACCAGCATGATGCCGGCGTATACCGACGGTACCAGTTGCCAGCCACCTACGGCGATGATGCCCGGTGCCACCAGCTTGGTGAGCGAGGAACCGGCATTACCGGCACCAAATACGCCCATTGCCATGCCCTGCTGTTCCGGCTTGAACCAGCGCGCCACATAGGGCGTGCCTACCGAAAAAGCCCCGCCTGCCAGGCCCACCAGCAGGCCAATGGCCAGAAACTGCCAATAGGCGGTGGCATACTGCATGATGAAGATGAAGGGCACGCAGATCAGCATCAGCAGAAACAGCACGATGCGACCGCCGAAACGGTCGGTCCAGATACCCAGCGGCACGCGGATCAGCGAGCCGGACAATACCGGCGTAGCCGCCAGAATGCCGAATTCGGTTTCATTCAGACCCAGATGCTGCTTGATGGGGATGCCCAGTACCGCAAACATCATCCAGATCATGAAACAGATGGTAAATGCCACGGTGCTTGATGCCAGCACGGCATACTGCTTGAAGCGTAAAGAAGCCATGATGCTTTTGCTCCACTATTGGGATATAGACATTTAACCCTTTTATGGGCACGGGAAATATTCACCGATAGCAGCACTGCGGGCGGCATGAGGAGCTAGGCAACAACGGCAGATGGGGAAGAGGAACTAATCACTAAGAGGGATATACAAGCAAAAATCCTTGCCAGGCCTGGCTTGCAGCAGGCCAGAAATCATGACGGATACTCCATCTTGTGGCGAATTGTCGTCACACTCTGCTGCCATTATTGTTAAGCTGGAAACAGACACGGTTCTGGCCCTGCGTCGGCCCGACCCCACTCCCCTCCAGCCTTACCGGACCAGTACCCAGATGATGCTTTACCAGACCCCGCAATTGCGCAGCCTTTCCACCAAGCTGCTGATGCTGACCATTGCCTGGCTGCTGCTGGCCATGACCTCCATCGGCTACACCCTGGTGCTGTCATGGAAGCTGGAAGGCGGTGCCGCCGCCATCAACGATGCCGGCAGCCTGCGCATGCGCAGCTACCACATCGCCCTGCAAGTGAGCGAAGGCGCGCCGCTGGCTACCGTGCATGATGAAGAACAGCAATTTGCCTTTATCCTGGCCCGCCTGAAAAAAGGCGACCCGGCCCGGCCGCTTTTTCTGCCGGACAATCTGTCCGTACATCAGCAGGTGGCCAGTATCGAACAATCCTGGCAGCACGACATGCTGCCGCTGCTGGAAGCTGCCTCCGTACAAAGCACCAGCAGCCGCAAGATGGAACGCCCTGACATTGCCAGCTTCGTCAACCGCATCGACCGACTGGTAAAACTGGTGGAAGAAGACAATGCACGCAACACCACCTTGCTGCGGTTCTTCCAGATGGCGCTGATTGCCATGGCCATTGTCGGCTCCTTCAGCATGATGTTCCTGCTGTTCCTGCTGGTGATCCGCCCGCTCAATGCACTGGGCGAGGGCATGCTGCGCCTGCGTGACGGCAAGCTGGACGCGCGGGTCGAGGTGGACAGCAATGACGAATTTGCCACCATTGCCACCGGCTTCAACCAGATGGCTGACCGCCTGCAGGACCTCTACACCACGCTGGAACAGAAAGTGGCGGGAAAAACCCGCTCGGTGGAAGAAAAAAACCGCCAGCTGGCCGCGCTCTACAATGTCACGGCCTTCCTGCATGGCTCGCACACGCTGGACAATATGTGCAGCGGCTTCATCAGCCGGCTGATCGAACTGACCGGGGCTGATGCCGGCAGTGTGCGGCTGGTGGATTTCAAACGCGGCAGACTGGAGCTGATTGCCCAGCAAGGCCTGCCGGACGACATGGTGGAACATGACGACTGCGCCCCCATCGACGGCTGTCTGTGCGGCGATGCCGTACAGCAGCCGGTGTCCGTCATCCACCGCTTCGACCGCCTGCCGGCCACAGAGGAAAAGCACTGCCAGCGTGCCGGCTTTGCCAGCATTTCGGTATTTCACATCCGTCACAACCAGAATAATGTCGGCATTTTCACCCTGTATTTTTACCAGACGCCCAAGCTGCCACCGCAAGACCAGTTTTTGCTGGAAACCCTGGGCAGCCATCTGGGCGTGGCCGTGGAAAACCAGCGTCTGGCCGCCCGCGACCAGCAATTTGCCGTGGCTGAAGAGCGCAATCTGATGGCGCAGGGCCTGCATGACAGCATTGCCCAGTCCCTGTCCTTCCTCAACCTGCAGGTACAGATGCTGGAAGCGGCACTGGCCGACAAGCACACCGAACAGGCCCAGGAAAACCTGGCCTTCATCCGTACCGGCGTCCAGGAATGCTATGAGGACGTGCGCGAGCTGCTGCTCAATTTCCGCACCCGCATCAACAAGGAAGACTTCGGCGACGCAGTACGCACCCTGCTTGACCGCTTTGAAAAGCAGGCACGCGTCCCCACCCAGCTCAACTTCAGCGGCAATGGCCTGGCACTCAATCCGCAGCAGCAGCTGCAGGTAATCTTCATCCTGCAAGAAGCACTGTCCAATGTGCGCAAGCATGCCCACGCCCGCCGCGTGCGGGTGGATATCCGCAACGATGCCGACTTCCACATGCAGATCCGCGACGATGGCTGCGGCTTTGACGAGGCCCAGGTTGCCAGCCGCCGCGCCAGCCACGTCGGTCTGTCCATCATGCAGGAACGCGCTTCGCGCATTCATGGCCAGATCAGCATTCAGGCCCATGCCGATGGCGGCACCGAAGTCAGCCTGCTGCTACCCCATACCGAAAGACAAGCCGCATGACAACCACCCGTATCCTACTGGTCGACGACCACACCCTGTTCCGCAGCGGCCTGAAAGCCCTGCTGCAAAGACAAAGCGACTTTGAAATCGTTGGCGAAGCCGCCGACGGCCTGGAAGGCGTGAAGCTGTGCGAGCAACTGAAGCCGGACGTAGTGTTGCTGGACCTCGACATGCCGCAGATGAATGGCCGCGAGGCATTGGCACAAATCCTGGTTACCCAGCCGCAACTGGCGGTGCTGATGCTTACTGTATCGGAAGACGGCGAAGACCTGGCCGAATGCCTGAAAACCGGCGCCCGTGGCTATCTGCTGAAAAACATCAATGCCGACTTCCTGCTGGAAAGCATCCGCCGCGCGGTGGAGGGTGACAGCGTGCTGTCACCGGAAATGACCTCAAAGCTGCTGCTGCAACTACGCGGTGGCGAAGCATCCCGCAGCAAGCGTGCCGGGGTAGAGCAACTGACCCAGCGTGAGCGGGAAATCCTGGCCTGGCTCAGCCGTGGCATCAGCAACAAGGAAATCGCCCGCTCACTGGATCTGGCCGAGAGCACAATCAAGGTGCATGTGCAGAACATCCTGCGCAAGCTCAATCTGAATGGCCGGGTACAGGCTGCCCTGTTTGCCGTCGAACACGGTCTGGACAAGCTGCCCTGATATCTTGCCGGATTCAGCAACATCCCTGTTGAAGGCCGGCAAAAGGACAACTACCATGTCATGCATAGCCCCACCACTGGCCCCCCCAGGCCCGCTTGCCGCCATGAATGCATATGCGCTGCTGGACGCGCTCAATACCCCGGTATGGATCATCCTGCCGGCCACCGATGAAATCCTGTTTGCCAACCGGCAGGCACTGGCCATGGCCAGCCGGCAAACAGTGGCCGATCTGCGCGGTGGCTGCCTGTCGGCCCGCGCACAGGAAAGGCTGGCCGACTACACGCCCAGCATGCTGCAGCACGAGCAGGTGGTGGAAATCTGGACCGTGCGAGGGCAAGACGAAGCGCAAGCCCTTGGCTGCCATCTGGGAGACTTTCTGCTGGAAGATGGCCGCAATGCCATTCTGGTGGAAGGCATGCTCGCGGCCATCGCACCGCCACATTCCTTGCCGGCTGCAGCAGGCCGGGAAGGCAGCTTTCACGAAATGCTGATGCAGACCAACAGCGCTCCCATGCTGCTGATCGACCCCGCCGACGAAGGCCGCATCGTCAACGTCAACCAGGCCGCAATCCGCTTTTATGGCTACAGCCGGACCGAATTCACCGAGAAGCACACCTGGGAAATCAATGCCATGGGCCGGGCCATCCTGCCGGTGATGCAGCACATTGCCCAACTGCCTGGCGGACACAAGCCGCTCAGCTTTGTCCACCGCCTGGCCGACGGCAGCCTGCGTGACGTGCAAACCTATGCCGGCCCGGTGGTCATTCACGGCAAACGCCTGATGCTGTGCGTGATTCATGACATCACCGAGCAGAAGCGCCTGAAATCCGAACTGGAACAAGCGGCCCTGAAAGACCCGCTCACCGGACTGTGGAACCGCCGCCACCTGCTGCTGCAACTGGAACGCTCCATTCAGGAAAAACAACGCTTTGGCAATGACTTCAGCCTGATTTTGCTGGATGCCGACAACTTCAAGCATATCAATGACCGCTACGGCCACTTTACCGGCGACGAAGTACTGGTATGGCTGGCCAAGACGCTGGAGTCGCGTGTGCGTGCCGTGGACAGCGTCTGCCGCTGGGGCGGCGAAGAGTTTGTCATCCTGCTGCCCCAAACCAGCCGCGACAATGCCCTGCTGCTGGCCGAATCCTTACGCCAGACCGTGGCACAAACACGCCATGACAAACTGCCAGCCATCACGGTCAGCATTGGCGTGGCCATCCATCAGGAGCAGGAAACGGTGGAAAGCCTGATCATGCGGGTGGACAGCGCGCTATACCAGGCCAAGAACCAGGGCCGCAACTGCGTCATCGCCGCCTGATGGCCCGGGCAGGACACCGCCTGCCCTATCTGCCATCCTGCCCTACTCCCTCTGACCTAGATGCATGCCCACCACTGGCCAACTGGCAAGACCGGGCCGGCAGCATACACTGGCAACCATTCTCCCCTACTGGTGCCAGCCATGCTGTCCGACCGTTTTGGCAGAGCCATCGACTATCTGCGGGTATCCGTCACCGACCGTTGCGACCTGCGTTGCAGCTACTGCATCCCCAAGGGTTTCAAAGGCTTCGAAGAACCAGCCAACTGGCTGCGCTTTGACGAAATAGAACGCGTGGTAGCCGCCTTTGCCCGGCTGGGCACGCGCCGCTTCCGCCTGACCGGCGGCGAGCCACTGCTGCGGCGCAACCTGCCGCAACTGGTGGGGACACTGTCAGCCCTGCCCGGCGTGGAAGACCTGTCGCTCACCAGCAATGGCACCCAGCTGGCCAGCCTGGCCGCACCGCTTAAATCCGCCGGCCTGCATCGGCTCAACATCAGCCTGGATTCCTTGCGGCGCGACTGCGTGGCCAGCATCAGTGGCAGCGACAGTCTGGGCAAGGTGCTGGACGGGCTGGCAGCAGCCAAAGCTGCCGGCTTTGCCAATATCAAGATCAATATGGTGCCGCTGGCCGGGGTGAATGACGGTGATATCGAATCCATGCTGGCCTATTGCATGCAGCAGGGCTTCATCCTGCGCCTGATCGAAGCCATGCCGATGGGCAGTACCGGCCAGGCCGCGCAGGGGCTGGACCTGAGCCAGTTGCTGGACAAGCTGACGCGCCAGCATGGCCTGATTGCCAGCAGCCGCAGCCTGGGCGGCGGCCCGGCCTCTTACTGGCAGAATGCTGATGCCAGCTTCACCCTGGGGCTGATCACGCCGATGTCGCAGCACTTCTGTGCCACCTGTAACCGGGTAAGGCTATCGGTGGATGGCACGCTATACATGTGCTTGGGCCAGGAAGAACAACTGGAGCTGCGCCCGCTGCTGCGCGCCGGTTGCAGCGACGCCGAACTGGAAGCCGCCATCCGCGCCGCCATCGAACTGAAGCCGGAAAAACACGAATTCATCCAGCAGCCACAACAGGTGGTGCGCTTCATGTCGATGACCGGCGGCTAGTCCGGTTTGCCGCCACCGGCTTGTCAGCCAGCAGCGGCAACTGCAACAAGGCAGCCGTCATGCGCTGGGCCAGGTAATACAAGGAACCCACCCCGCCATAACTCCAGGCCGGTGCCACGGCTGCCAGCCGCTGCTGCCGGACAAAGGGCATGCCCTGCCACAGCGGGCTGACAAACAGCCGCCCGGCTTCAGCAAACGGCTGCTGATACAGCACCACCTCGTCACGCCAGGCTGCCAGATCCACCACCCGCTGCTGGCTGATTCCCCATACCGAAGCCGCCGGCGTGCCGGTGGTATTCAGCCCCAGCCGGCGCAAGGCCAGCACCGGCATGGCATTACTGCCATATACATACACGCTGGAGGCATTGGCAAAACGGATCACCTGCACCCGTGGCAGACGCCGGGCACCATGCGCCTGCAATTGCTGACGCAATTGCGCAAAGCCCTGTGCCAGCTGGTGCAACCTGGTGTCAGCCTGCGGCTGGCGGCCCAACACCCGGCCCAGTTGCAGGAAAATGGCTTCGGCCGCCTGGGCATGGTCCTCGTCCTGGCGGAAAGCATCGATGGTCAGCACCGGAGCAATGGCTTGCAGGCGCGGACGTAAGGCACCCAGCACCGGACTGCTGAGGATCAGATCGGGCTTCAGGCTGGCCAGCAATTCCAGGTTCGGCTCCAGCCTGCTGCCCGCCGAAAGCGCTCCGGCGGGCAACAAGGGCTGCGCCACCCAGCGGCGGTAATCGTCGGCATCCGCCACCGCCAGCGGGGTGATTCCCAGCTCCAGCAGGTTTTCTGCCGCCTCCCAACTGAGCGCCACAATCCGCTTGGCCGCAGGCTGGGCGCGGGCAGCAGCCAGTTCGTCAATTCCGCCGGCAAAGGCGCAGCCCAGCACCGCCCAGCACAGCAGGACACCAAGCCAGTAAAGCCTCATTGCCCACCTCCCCGCCGCACGCCTTGCCACCCCAGCAGCAGCATGAAATAACAACCACACAAAACCGATGCCAGCATGCCCAGCGGCAGTTGACGCGGATAAATCACCACCCGTCCCAACCAGTCGGCCAGCAATAGCAAGCCGGCCCCCAGCAAGGCAGCCACCACCAACTGGTTTGCCGCCCGCCGTGCGCCCAGCATGCTGGCAATATGTGGTGCCAGCAGGCCCAGAAACGCCACCGGCCCCAGTACCGAGGTGACTGCCGCCGTCAATAGCGCCACCAGCAGCAACAGCAGCAGCCGGGCGGCACTCAGATGCAGGCCACGACCTTGCGCCAGGCCATCGCCCAGGCTGAGCAGGGTCAACACCCGCTGGCAGGCCTGCGCCGCCAGCGCCAACAACAGCACCGTCAGGCTTAGCCACACCGCCTGCGCTGGCGTCACCCGGTAACTGGAACCGGACAACCAGGCCAATACCGCCAGGCCGTCCGGCGTGCCCTTGGCCAGCACCGTTTGCAACATGGCATCCAGCATGGCGGCCAGGGCGATGCCGCTGAGCGCCATCATGCCCGGCGCATACTGGTGGCGACGGCCCAGCCATAGCAAACCGGCCAGCACCAGCAAGGCTCCCAGCAGCGCCAGCATGGTAGCGTCCTGCTGCAAGGGCCGTCCCAGCCAGCCCGCCACCAGCAGCATGCACAGGGTGGAGCCTGCGGACAGACCCAGCAGATCGGGGCTGGCCAGCGGATTACGCAGCAGCCGCTGCAATAGCACGCCAGCCAGCGCCAGGCCCGCCCCGGCACTCAGGGCCACCAGGCTGCGCGGCCAGCGCAGCGACCATAACAAGGCATCCGGCCAGCCCCATTGCCAGCCATCGGGGCCGGGAGCCAATGCAATGCTCAGCCAGCCCAAGCCCAGCAATGCCCCCAGCAACAGTGGGTAGTTGCGCTTGCGCCACTGACGCTGACTGCCCGGTATCTGCAACATCGCCGTGTGCTGTGCCGCGTTCATGCTGCGCCGCACCAGCCACAGCAGCAGCGGCCCGCCCAGCAAGGCAGTCACCGCGCCGCTGGGCAAGCTGCTGCCGGCCCAATGGCCAATGGCCAGTGCCAAACAATCGCTGCCCAGTAAACAAACCGCCCCCAGCAGCGCACTGCAGGCCAGTTGCGCCAGCGGACGGCGCGCGCCCAGCAACTGCGCCAGATTGGGGGCCAGCAGGCCGATGAAACCGATCAGCCCCACCGCCGTCACCGTCGCCGCGCTGAGCCACAATGCCGCCAGCAACAGCAGCAGAATGGTGCCCAGCGCCAGTCCACGGCCACGTGCAGCAGCCACGCCCAGTGACAGCATGGCCAGCGGACGCGGAGCCAGCCAGAACAGCAAGGCGGCCGGAAGCAGGCGCGGCCACAGCCACTGCGCCCATTGCCAATCAATCTGCGCCAGGTCGCCGGCACCCCAGACAAACAGATTGCTGGCGTACTGGTCGTGCAATAACACCAGCATGGTGGCCATGCCGCCCAGCAGCAGATTCACCGCCATGCCGGCCAGCACCAGCGGCAAGCCGTTCAGCCCGCGCGGACCGGCCAGCAGCAAGACCAGCCCCAGCGCCAGCATGGCACCCAGCAAGGCCGGCCAGCCGCTGCTCAAGGACGGATTGTCGGGCAGCACCACGGCAGCCAGCACCACACCCAGCCAGGCACCCGATGAAATGCCCAGCGTCATCGGAGACACCAGCCGATTGCCGCTGAGTTGTTGCAGCACGCTGCCGGACAAGCCCAGTGCCGCCCCGGCCAGCAGCGCCATCACCATGCGTGGCAGGCTGGCGTAATAAAACTGCAGGCTGGCAATGTCCTGCTGCTGCCACCACGGCCCGGCAGGCGGCATGCCACCGTTAAGCCACAGGTGCAAACCTGCCAGCAGGCACAGCGCCGGCAACATCCAGCGCAGATGGGCATGCGCCCCGGCACCCTGGCCGGGCTTGGCAATCACATGTTCCATCTCAGGCCACCACCGCCACCGGACAGGCCTGCCCGGCCTGCTCCAGCAAGCGGATTTCTATGCCGTACAGGCCGGACAGCCGCGGCGAATGCAATAATTCCAGCGGACTGCCGTCAAAATACAAGGCACCACGCTGCAAGGCGATGATGCGGTCGGCAAAACGGGCCGCCAGGTTCAGATCATGCAGCACCACCACCACGCCACGTCCGGTCTGCTGGTTCAGGCGGCGCAGCAGGCCCATCATTTCGTATTGATGGGCCAGATCCAGCGCCGAGGTGGGCTCATCCAGCAGCAGCAGCGGCGATTGCTGGGCCAGCAGCATGGCAATCCAGGCCCGCTGGCGCTCGCCGCCGGACAGGCTGTCCGCCGCCCGCGCGGCATACTGGCTGACATCGGCATCGGCCATCGCCTGCGCCACCACGGCGCTATCCTGCTCCCGCCAGCGGCCAAACACCCCGCACCAGGGGTAACGTCCCAGCGCCACCAGTTCCGCCACCGTCAGCCCGGCGGCATCCGGCAGCCGCTGCGGCAAGTACGCCACCTGACGGGCAAACTGGCGGGCGGACAGGCGGGAGCTGGGCGCGCCATTAAGCAGCACCTGGCCCTGATCGGGCTGCAACTGGCGCGCCAACACATTCATCAAGGTGGATTTACCGGAGCCGTTATGCCCCAGAATGACGGTGAACGCCGCCCCGTCCAGCTGCAAGGCTGGTAACTGCAACAGGCAGCGCCCCTGACGCCGCACCTGGATATCATGCAAGCTCAACATCTTGTTGTGCCCACTCCTGTTTGAGCAGTGCAATGCGCGCTGCCGGTTTCAATTTCGGACACGTACTGCACAGTGTCCCGTCACAGCGGCGAAAATGCTGGCAGCAGGCACGCCGCTCCAGTGCCAGCCGCTCGCCGCCCTGCTCCAGCGCCACCGGCCACAGCCCGCTGGCCTGCGGCAGTTGCATTGCATCCAGCCACTGCCCACACCAGTCGGTCACGGTGGCGTTATCCAGCGCCGGGCGCTGCTGCTGCACCCGCAGCAAGGCGGCGGCCACACAATCGGCCAATAGCCGGCCTGCCAGCTTGGGGTGCAATGACTGCTGGGCGTTAAGCTGGGCATGCAGGCAGTCGGCCATCTCCGTCAGTTGCCGCGCGGCCTGCTCGCGCAGGCTGGCTACAGCGGCAGGCTGCAGCATTTGCTCTGGCAGGCTGAAACCGGCCACCATGCCGGGTAGCAAGCGCTGCTGCATGGCAGTGAAGTCCGGCAGCACTGCCGCCAGCTCCACCGCCAGCACCGTGACATAGGCGGGCTGCCACAGCAGCAGGCTCCAACTGCGGCAGCCCCAGTAATGCGGGCCGGCTTCCGGATGCTGCTGGCGCAGGTGCTGCAGCAGTTGGCCGATGGCAGCACTGGCGGTGCTGATGGCAAACTCATCCGGCGCGGGCTGCCCTACCCGGCCCTCCAGCCCGGGCAGCGCCCGGGCCAGCAGCGGCAGCAAGCGGCCCAGCGGCAGTGTGCTGCCTGCGGCCCGATCAGTCGGCCACATGACTCGCCACATGATTGCCCAGCGGATTGCGCAAGGTGCCGGCAAACTTGAGGTTGCCCGCCGGGTTGGCCAGATCCAGCATTTGCTGGTTATTGCCCAGTTGCAGCCGGTTGAGGCATGAGCGGTCAAACTCCGGCATGAACAGGTCGTAGCGGGCAAAGCGCTCGGCCAGCTGCGGGAATTGCGCCTGGTAAGTGCGCACGCACTGGCCTACCTCCTGCCAGAACGCTTGCTCGGGCAGGCCGCAATGCTCATCCAGAATGGCGGACAGGTAGCGGAAGAAGCCGTCGAACACATCGGTGAACAAGGCCAGCAGCTTCATGTGTTCCGGCACCTTCACCGCCAGCCGCGCTACCGCTGGCGGCAGGGCGGCGTCCGGGTTCAGGATGGCCGCTTCCTCGGCAATGTCCTTCATGATGGCGCGCTGCGGGATATTGTTTTCCAGCTGCAGGATGAGGTTTTCCCCGTGCGGCATGAACACCAGCTCGTGGGCATAGAAGCAATGCAGCAGCGGTGCCAGATAGGCTTGCAGATAGCGCGCCACCCAGTTGCGCGCATCCAGGCCGGAACTCCTGATCAGCGCGGCCAGCAAGGATTCTCCGGCCGCATCGATATGCAGCAGCGCGGCCATGGTCATCAGCCGCTTGCCCGGTGCCAGCAAGGACGCCGGGCTTTCACGCCACAGTGCCGACAACATTTTCTTGTACGGCGAGTCCTTGCTGATGCCGCTGTCGAAATAGGGATTGCGAAAACCGATGGAGGCCACTTCGCGCAAAATGGCAAAGCCTTGCTGGCGCAGGTAGGCATCGCTGTCCACCAGTTGGCGGATCCAGTCGTTGATGGCCGGGGTGGCCAGCATGTAATACGGCGACAGCCCGCGCATGAAGCCCATATTGAGAATGGACAGCGCGGTTTTCACATAGCGGCGCTGCGGCTGGCTGATGTTATAGAAGGTGCGGATGGACTGCTGCGCCAGATAGGCATCCTCGCCATAACCCAGGCAGACGATATGGCGCTGTGCCACCTCCGGCGCAAAGGAAATGGCCAGTTTGTTGAACCACTGCCAGGGGTGGGCCGGCATCAGCAGGTAGTCGTCCATGTCCAGTTGCTGCGCGGCCAGCTGGCGGGCAAAACCGGCCAGCACCTCGCTGCCCAGCTCCTCTTGCAGCAGGCGCTGGTAGTCCAGATCGGCCGCGCACGAGAAGGTGGCGCGTGCCTTGTGTACCGCCAGCCAGATCAGGCGCTGCGGAGCCGCGGCTTCCGGCGCATGGCGCAGGTAATCCACCGCATCAAAACCGATACGGCCATTATTGGCGACAAAGCCCGGATGCCCTTCCATCATCGAGGTTTCCACCGACTGGAAATCCGCCCGGGTCAGCTCCTCGGCACTCAGCCCGCCGCGGGCATGCTTGTAGGCACTGCCATACAGGGTGCTGCTGATTTCCTCCAGGTACACCGGCATCATGTCGTCGCCAATGCCCAGCACCGCCTTGAATTCAATGATGAAGGCCAGCGCGTCCAGCTCGGCGGCGGCCCCCCGCACGGTGCGCCGGATGGATGCCGGGTCGATCAGCCAGTGCTCCAGCGCCAGCACACGGGCACGGAAAGTGTATGCGCCGCTGCCATCCGGAATGGGCAGGCGGTATTCGCCCCAGCCGCCCTGCTGTTGCTGCAGTTCTGGTGTCAGCAACAGTTCGTGGGAAAACTCGGCAATGGCCTTGCGCAGCAGCAGGCGGTTGACCTTGGCCCAGATGGCCGGCTGCAGATGGGAAACCAGTTGTTGCGGATGTTGATGATTGACGTTTTGCATGGTGTTCCTTGCACCAGGGCGTGGCCGCCTGACAGCGACCGCCCTGGCAGGGTAAATGTTGTCAGAGTGCACACGTGGCCTGGCCGGCGATGGCTTGCAGATGGGCGTCAAACTGCGCCCGCGTGCAGAAGGCCAGCGCGGCGCGCTTGTGCGGCAGCGCGATTTCGCCGTGATAGACAAAGCCGGCATAGCGGTTGAGCTGGTGGATCTTGTCGTTGCGCACATCCGGCTCCACCACGACGCGGCGGACGGATGGCTCGGCAAACAGGGCAGCCAGCACCGTATCCATCGCCACCCGGCTAAAACCGCTGCGCGGCTGCGCTGGCGGAGCCAGCAGCAGATGCATGCCGATATCGCCGGGCTGCACCGGGTAATGGCGGCCCAGTTCGTCATGGGCAGGGTCGTAGCGCTCCATCAGGAAAGCCGGTGCATCGTCCAGCCAGGCCAGCCAGGCCTGGGCATGACCACTGGCCTGCAAGCTGGCATAGGCGGCAGTGACCGCCGCCAGCGCATGCCCCTGCATGCCCCAGTAGCGGGCGTAATCACGCTGCACCCAGTCATGCAGCAAGGGGATGTCCTCGGGAATGCGCAAGGCATGCAGGCGAAAGCAGCCAAAACCCTCCACCTGACGGGTGAACAAAGGTAAATGCGCCGTCATGGGCAAACTCCTTGGGAAAGTGCCGGGGCAGGTTCCCGCAGCAATACAGGGGATAACAGCCAGCACAGCAGCAGCCCCAGCGCCGCAGCGACAAACGGGGCCAGCAAGCCATGGCCCGCCACCAGCACACCGGCGGCGGAAGAGGACAGCAACACGCCCAGGTTCTGGCACAGGCTGATTCGGCTGTAGTCGCGGGCATAGCGTGCCGGGCTGCTGTGGCGGAACAATTGCAGGTCCAGCCACACCGTCAGCTGGAACAGCGCCCAGCCAAACAGGCAGCGCCCCAGCAACAGCAGTGGCAGCCAGGGCTGGGCCTGCAACAGCAGACCGGCCGCTCCCAGCCACCACAGGTGGCGCAGGCCAGCAGTTGCCGCCAGGCCACGCTGGGAACGCCACCGCGCATGCCACAAACCCAGCAAGGCCATGGCAGCAGGCAGGGCAAACACCGCCGCGGCCAGCAGGTTGTTGTCGATACCGCTTTGCTGCTGCCAGTACAGGGCAAAGAAGCCGCGTACCAGATAGGCACTGCAGTAGAACAACAACATCAGCAGTCCCAGCCGCCACAGCGCAGCACCTGCCGCCTGCGGGCTGCTTGCCTGTTCCTGTTCTGCCTCCGGGGTGGCGCAGGACGCGCGCGGATGCCAGCGCAGCCACAGGCACAGGGCCATCTGCAGCAGGTCTGCCAGCGCCATCAGCAAGAAGATATCCCCCGGCGGCAACAGGCCCAGCAAGGCACCACCCAGCAAGGCTCCGCCAATGCCACCAAAGTGGACAATCACCGACAGCAGGCCGATCAGGCTGCCGTGCTGTTGCCGTGGGGTCTGGCTCATCAGCAGCGGGTAAATCAGCAGATAGCTGGCCTTGCACGCCACCATGCCCAGCGATGCCAGCCAGAAGACCGGCATGCTGTTGCTGAAGGCGCTGCACAGGCATAGCAAGGCTGCCGCCAACTGAGTGACAGGCAATAGCCGCAGCAAGGCCACCCGCCGTGCCAGTGCCGCCCAGGCGGGCAGCGCCAGCATTACCACCAGACACATGGCAGCCAGGTAATTACCCACCAGGCTGGCATCGTTCACCCCGAAGCGGCTGGCAAAGTACTGGGGATAAAACGGCAACAATACCGCATCGCCCACCACCGCCAGGCTGGTCAGGGTCAGCAATACCCGCCTCATGCGCTCAGGCGCTCCGGCGCGGGCTGCGACTGCGGCACGGTGAATTGCTGGAAAGCAATGCGCTGCTCCACCGGATAGTGGGCAACCCCGGTCATGCTGTGAATCAGCCGGGCATTGCGATAGCACGCCATGCCCAGATCCGGCGACGACAAGCCGTGGGTGTGCAGTTCGGCGTTTTGCACAAACAGGCGCTGGTCGGCATCAATGCTGTAATCGCGCGCTACGGCAAAGCGGCCACGGGCATCGCGCTGGATGCGCCCGGCAACCGGTGCCAGGAAGGCTGGCTGGTGGTAGCCATAACCGGTGGCCAGCACCAGAGCGGCGGTTTCCAGCTGGAAGTCCTGCTGTTGTTCCTGCTGCAGCAAGCTGAGCACGAAGCGCCCGCTGGCCTTGTCATGCCGGCAAGCGGTGAGCGCGGTATTGGCCAGCAGCAGGGTGCTGGGCGTGCCGTTCAGGTGCTTGCGGTACAAGAGTTCGTGAATGTCGTTGATCAGGCTGGCATTGATGCCCTTGAACAAGCCCTTTTGCTGCTGCAACAACTGGTCGCGCTGCGGCAGCGGCAACTGGTGGAAGTAATCCACATATTCCGGCGAAGTCAGCTCCAGCGTCAGCTTGGTGTATTCCAGCGGGAAGAAACGCGGCGAGCGGGTGAGCCAGTTCAGCTGATAGCCGTAGCGGTCGATGTCCTGCAGCAGGTCGTAATAAATCTCAGCCGCGCTTTGCCCGCTGCCGACGATGGTGATGGAAGGCTGGCGCTGCAAGGCGGCCTTGTCCGCCAGATAGCTGGCGGAGTGGCTGGCCTGCTGCTGCACCGACTGGCAGCACGCCGGCCACAGCGGCACGGTGCCGGTACCCAATACCAGATGGCGGCCACGGTATAGCTCGGCCTCGCCGGTGGCCAGGTTGTGGCAATGCACCTGATAGAGGTGATTGATTTCGTCGTACTCCACCCGCTCTACCCGGCGCTGCCAGCGCAGGCTCTCCAGCTGCGCGCACACCCACTGGCAGTACTGGTTGTACTCCTGACGCAGCATGAAAAAGTCTTCGCGGATGTAAAACGCGTAAATCCGCCCGCTTTGCTTGAGGTAGTTCAAAAAACTGAAGCGGCTGGTGGGGTCGGCCAGCGTCACCAGGTCGGCCAGGAACGGCGTTTGCAGCGTGGCATTTTCCAGCAGCATGCCGGGGTGCCAGTCAAAGCCGCTGGCCTGATCGAGAAACACACCATCCAGCCCGTCCAGCGGTTGGCTCAGGCAGGCCAGGCCCAGGTTGAAGGGGCCGATGCCAATGGCAACAAAGTCGTGGATTTTACTGTTCATTACAGCGCCCTCCTGACAAACAACACAGGAAAGGCGGCTTGCGGGACAAGAATCTGCTTCATGTTTTCATCGCTCCGGGTACTGGCTGAGCCAGTGGGTGGGAGGTCCGGTACCGGCGGGCCACTGTCTGGGCAAACCGGACGGACAAGGCTGTCCCGACGGGCGCTTAGCGACCCGCCAAGGGCTTACAGGAAGCCTGCCTGCCAGCGCGCTGCATGCTGCTAGTTGTCATGAATGCCACTCCTGCAATCAGAATTTTCACAATATTATTGCGAATGATAATAATTATCAATAGCATTATTGCATCAACTCTGCCACGGCCACACGCCGCAGGCATGGTCGAATGCTTCCCGTTCAGCACGCCGGCAGGGGGTCGGTTGCGGGAGGTGGTATCCGTCACCCATCAAGGAAACAGTGATGAACAACAGCAAGAAGAACCCGTCTGCCAGCCTGGCATTGGGTCACGCAGTGTGCATGGCCAGCCTGGCACTGGCGGTGCAACAGGCCTATGCGGCTACGGACAGCAGCACGCTGGAAACGGTGAAAGTGAATGCAGAGCAGCGCAATGATGCGCTGGCACCGACACAGGGTTATCAGGTAGGCAGCAGCAAGAGCGCCAGCAAAACCGATACGCCGCTGCAGGACATTCCGCAGGCGGTATCGGTGGTCACCCGCCAGCAAATCGAAGACCAGCAAGCCCGCACCATCAGCGAAGCACTCAATTACACCCCGGGTGTATTTACCGGCGCAGTAGGTTCCACCACCCGCTACGACTACATTGTGTTGCGTGGTTTCAGCGATCACCCCACCGCCAATGAATTTCTGGATGGACTGCGCCTGTTTGGCGACCCGGATGGCTACAACACCCTGCAGATTGACCCCTACGTGGTGGAAAGACTGGACGTGGTACGCGGGCCGGCATCCGCCAGCTATGGCCAGGCCGCGCCCGGTGGCGTGGTAGCCATCACCAGCAAGCGCCCGCTGCAATCGGACTACCACGAGTTGTCATTAACAGTGGGCAACCACCAGCAACGCTCGCTGGGGCTGGATTTTGGCGGTGCCGTGGCCGGGCGCGACGACTTGTCCTACCGCCTGGTCGCCAAGGGTAGCGCCGCCGACCAGCAGCAAAACGGTGCCAGCACCGAGCGCTATGTACTGGCGCCCTCGCTCAACTGGAAAATCAGCGACAGCACCAATCTGCTGCTGCAAGCCTATTTACAGAAAGACCCCAGCACCGGCTACCACGGCACCCTGCCCTACTACGGCACCGTGGTACCGCATAACGGCAAAACCATCTCCACCGACTTCAACGAAGGCTCCAGTGGCGACGGCATGAGCCGCGATCAGCAATACTTTGGTTATCAGCTGGAGCACCACATCAACGACACGCTGACCCTCCGCCAGCAATACCGCCTGCAACTGAGCAAGACCGACCTGAGCCAGTACTCCGATGTGGGCTGGGTGTCGGACAGCTCCGACCTGCTCAACCGCACCTATGCCCGCTCCAGCGAGCGCTCCACCGCCCACATCATCGACAACAACCTGGAAGCCCGCTTCAGTGCGCTGGGACTCAAGCACACCGTGCTGGCCGGGCTGGACTACCAGACCAGCCGCAACAAGGGCGACAACTCCTACACCTACACCGGCACCACCATCAACCCCTTCAACACCGTATACGACGACAGCAGCCACCCGCTGTCCTACAAATACTTCGACCGCAAGCGCGACCAGACCGGCGTCTACCTGCAAGACCAGATGGCGCTGGACAACTGGAAGCTGACCGCCGGCCTGCGCCACGATCAGGCCAAGGTATCGGAAACCAATACCGGCACCGGCGTGAGCAACAGCTGGGATGGTGGCAAGACCACCGGTCGGCTGGGTCTGGTCTACCAGGCGGCAAATGGCCTGAGCCCCTATCTGAGCTATAGCGAAGGCTTTGACCCGAGCCAGGCCTATGCCACCGATACCAATGGCAATGTGCTCAAACCGATGCAAAGCAAGCAAAGCGAAGTCGGCATCCGCTACCAGCCCAACAGCGACATCCAGCTGTCGGCGGCCATCTACGACTTGCGCCAAAGCAATGTCGCCCAATACAACGCCACCACCTTCAAATACGATCCCATCGGCAAGGTCCGCTCGCGCGGCATGGAACTGGAAGCAAATGCCAGGCTGACCAAGCAGCTGTCCTTGCTGGCCGGCTACACCTATACCGACATGGAAGTGACCGAAGGCAGCAACCAGGGCAAGACGCCGTATCTGGCACCGGCACACAAGGCCACCGCCTGGCTGGACTATGCCTTTGACAGCGGCATCAATCTGGGCGGCGGCATTCGCCATACCGGCTGGATGTGGGCCGACAGCGCCAATACACTGACCATTCCGGGTGTCACGCTGTACGACCTGCGCTTGCGGCTGCAACTGGGCCAGTTCAGCCCGTCGCTTAAAGGCAGCTCGCTGCAGATCAACGCCAACAACCTGGCCAACAAGACCTACGTGGCATCGTGCTACAGCAGCTATGCCTGCTACTACGGCGAGAAGCGCAATATCAGCGCCACCCTCAGCTACAAGTGGTAAGCCTGCCCGGCAAAGAAAAACGCCTGACACAGTCAGGCGTTTTTTGCTGCTGACGACCTCCCGCTTTTTCGGGGGGTCTTGTTTTTCTGGTTTTATTTAGCCACACATCGCGTATCTGCTCACTTTCAGGCGAAGCAGGGCTGATCGCGCGCCATGACTTGTCCACTCCACTAAAACTGCCTTGACCACGCCCCGGAACCATCGCGGACCCAATCATGCCGCTGCCCGCCGGGCCATCAGCAGCGCGGCCATGAAACCAGCCAGTTGGCCAAAGCCGATACCACCAAGGACGGCCTGGCATTCTGCCCGTTGTCGCACCCTCAGTATCCGCGCGATGTCCACAACGACTTGACGGACCACTCTGACGGGAACCACGTCGCGGATGAGTACGGTCAGTGATTCGATACGGCGTATCGGGTTCTCCTGGACGCTATGGGCCGCGTAGAGCGCGATATTGATCCGGCAGCTAAATTGCGTACTGATACTTGGCATAGTCCATTGATTTATAAGGAGCTTGCTGTGTGGTCAATGTCTGCCAGTTCAATAGCATCCTCAGTCTTTACATTTTACCGTCAATTATTTTGGAAGCTGGTAAAGATTTATAATCAATGAAAGAAGTACCATTATAAATCATGTTATCTAAATTTAGCGCTCCATCCAAAGGGAGCTTATACTCAATGCCAACCTTCTCAGAGAATTTCGATAAAAATGCGGAATTACTAAATTGATCATTTATTAATATATGTTTTTTGGATTTATTGTCAATAATAAAAAAAGGAATGTCATAATTTTCTCTATAAGAATTGCCATGCCTAACCGGATTGCTTGAATTATCAATGGTTAGCCCGTGATCCGAAAAATAAAAAATCACATATGGCTTACCATTTTTCTCTAACATCTCGGCGGCCCTCTTTATAAATAAATCGAGCTTTTGGATTGATGAGAGGTAGCAATCTATAATTTTATTGCCGGTATTGAAATTTAATGGGTAGGACTGAAGTCTGTCGCATGGATTTGGATGCGAGCCAATCATGTGTGCAAATATAACTTTATTTTCTTTGCTACGAATTATATTGTCTATATAGGGCAGCATTTGAAAGTCATCAGAATTTCTTGCGCTTTCATAATCACCGCCATTTAAAAAAAACTTGTGCTTGGCATGGTACGCAATAATTGTTGCTGGAGTGTCAAACTGCCCAATGCGCCCTTGATTTGACACCCAGTACGTATCCAGACCTGCTTTGTTTGATAAATTTACTATATTATTTGCGGCTTCTTTTTTATTTTCATCAAACTTTGCTAGTGTTCTTGGCAGTGATAAAAAGGTATTTGGTGCGGGTGAAATTACATTCGTATAAAAATCACCATTGGCATTTTTTAGCCACGGCGTTGTATCTAGCGGATAGCCATAAACAGACATGTATTCGCGCGTAACGCTTTCACCAATAATTACCAATATATTTTTATATTGAATATTTTTTTTGATTATGGTGAATTGATCTTTAATTGAAATGCCTTGCTTTAAGATTTCAACTTCGGTCTTTGCCTCTGTGAGCCGCATGTACGCTGCAATGGCAAATCTCTTAGGATACGAATTTACATTTAATAAAATAAACGCAATAAGAAATAAATATTGTCTTTTTTTCGAACCAGAACCCCATGAGTCAGCAATATAAATAAAGAGAAAAAATATTGCCAATAAACATAAAACAATACCGATGATATTTAGTTTAATAAACTCACTTGCTTCGGGCATGTTTGTTTGCAAAAATGATGCAGCATGGCCTATATTTATTCTTCCGTAGGAGTGCCCGGCGGGCATGTATAAGATGATGGTTGTAAACAATACAATTAACAAACACAGTGCTGCTTTGCTTTTTCTTGCAACTGCAAACATTGCGAACGTTAGGCTTGCATTTCCAAGGCTTCCATATCCAGTATTGTATGGAACAAGAAAGGAAATAGCCATTGCAGAAATAAGCCAAATTTTATTGGTAAATATATAGTGAATTATTTTTTTAAAAATCATCCTCACGAAGAATCCTTCTTTAATTTGGATTTATAAAAGTGATTCGCTTTGTTTTGAAAGTAATTTCAAGTGAATATTGGTGCATAGTGCTTGCAAACGCTGCAGGCTTCTTCTGCAAGGTTTAAGTTCAATATTCAGCGAGGGAAATTTTCGATATCTCAGTGTGCGGGTGCCCTCTCAGTTATGCAGGTAAACCTGAGAGCAAATGTGATTACTGACTGCTTATATAAGCCTCCGCATGTAAAATGCCTTATTTATGTCGTTCAAATGCGGGAGCGCGGAGAGGGCCATTTATTAAGCGTTGGTGTCATTCAAATAAAGTGATTTGAAAATTTATAATCACACCTAAACTTTTGTCGCATTTATCAATCGAGATGATGTTGTTTTTAACTTTTAAACTCCATCCGTGCAGCAAAGGGAGTGATAACCGTCACGGGCCTTAGCGAACGGCTTGCACGGTGTGTAACTCTCCTGTTGCCGGAAGTTATAGCGAGCCTTACCCCATGTATATCGCTCCGCTAAAGTCGCTGGTGCCTGATGATAGAGATACTCCCCTTTAAATCAACAGATGGAGGTATCGGCCAACATAGAAGGGAATAGCGGGGTGCAACGCGACTGATCGTGATCGTATAAAGGCTCGAAAGGTTTTGGACACAACACATGGGGAAGCCGAAAAGAACGGATAGCTTGGCGGCCATTACCTTCTTCGCCAGCCTGCTTGCGGTCGAAAAGGCAACCAACTGAGGACTTGCTGAAATTAAAAAGGCCGGGTTAAACCCGGCCTTTAAGATTATTGACAAACAATCTCTCTCGTTTTCTTGGAGAAAAGCGAGGCTTTCTTTTTCAATTGGCAAAGCACGGGCGGAGGATAGGAAATAAATGGGAAGACTGTGAAATCAGCTACTTAATTGAAAGAGCCAGCTTTGCCGAGCCTGGTGAAATCGCACCAAATTACTTTGTCAGCCGCGTGAAAGGCCGGATTGAACCTGTCCTTTCAGATTATTGACAAAATATATCTATCTATTTCTATAAGAAAAACGAGGCTCGCTGCTGCAATTGGCAAAGCAAGGGGGGATAGGAAATAAATGGGAAGACTGCGGAATCTATCACTTAGTCGAAAGGCCCGGCTTTGCCGGGTCTGGTGAAAGCGCAGCAAATCACTTTGCCAGCAGCAAAAAACGCCTGACACAGTCAGGCGTTTTTTGTTTGTCACCGCGGACGGAGCCGCTTAGTCGGCGCTGTGGCGCAGCCCTTCGACATCCAGCAGCCGGATGTCGCGGCCATTGACATCGATCAGCGCCGCCTCGCTGAGCTGGTGCAGCATGCGCGAGAAGGTTTCCGGCGTCAGGTTCAGCCGTGATGCAATCAGGTTCTTGTTCACCGGCAGCGTCACCAGCGGCATGGCGGCGTCCAGCTCGGCATTCTGCAGCAGATAACCCACCACCCGCTGCAGCGAGCTTTCGATGGTGTAGCGTTCCACATCGCGCACCAGACCATGCAGTCGCATCGACAAACCCGCCAACAGGCGACGGGCAAAGGCCGGGTCATTCTCGATGGCCTGATTGATGCCCTGGGCTTCCACTTTCAGCAAAAAGCCGTCTTCCAGCAACTGCGCCATCACCGGGCAGGGCTTGCCCAGAAACATAACGGCTTCGGCAAAACTCTGGCCCGGATGGATGATTTCCATCACCTTTTCGCTGCCCTGAGACGAGGAAATGGCCAGCTTCACCCGGCCATACACCACCAGGAACATGCCATCGCAGGGATCACCTTTCTGGAAAATCACCTGACCCTTGTTACCGCGCACCTCGTGGGTAAAGGGCACCAGCGCATCGATCTGTGCCGGAGATAACTGCTGGAACAGCGGCTGGTGCCGCAAAAACGAGGGGATATCGACAGTTTGCATGACTTTTCCGTAAGGCGCGCCGGGCGCAATGTCCCGCAATGCTGCCGACTATAAGCCGCAGCCGACGACATCACCATGCGCAATAAGCATCAGCCGGCTACGCCAAATGGTGTAGACCGGCTTGTCGTACATCCGCTGAAGGCGCTACTGCAGCAGGGCAGAACCAAGCTGCAACGGGGCGGATCTCAGCGGTCCTCAGTAACTTCAGTGACTGGTCCCTTCCGAACGGTTCACCTTGTTATACACATTGTATTTGCCGATGGGCTTGGCCATGGGCAAGGCGGCAACTTCGCGCAGGGTTTGCGCATCCACCACAATCAGCTCGCCCGGGTTTTCCATTACCGACACCAGCGCATAGCGACCATCGCGGGTGAATTCCACATGGGCGGTGGTCTTGCCCGGTCGCAACACCAGCTGGCGCACCACGCTGAGGCTGCGCTTGTCGATGATGGACAGCGTGTCCTTGTGCGCGCTCATCATGGAGTCGGCCCAGGCATAGGGCGTGTTTTCATGGCTGCGCAGGAAAAAGCCAGGCCCCGGCAACTGCACTTCCTTGATCAGCTGCCAGCTGTCCATGTCGACAAAACTGAGCTGGCCGCCCTTGAGATTGGGCGTGGCCATGATGCGATGGCCATCGCGCTCGAAACTGATGCCGGAACCCAGATGCGGCATGCCCATCAGCGGCAGGTCCGCCACCTTGCTGCGTGCATCCAGACTGATGACCTGCGCCTGGCCGCTGCGCGAGGCACCCAGCACATGGCGGTAGGACGGATCAAAGTAAAAGTCGTCCAGCACCATGGTCAAGGGCGTCACCCGCGGGGTAAGAAAGCCCGGCTGCGCCAGTGACTCGCCCATCTTGTAGTCATGCACCAGTCCGGAGTAAACCGGCTCGGCGTGACGGTCGTAGCTGATTTCCCACAGCTCCGGCACATCTTTCAAGGCCACCACAAAGCTGTGGCGCGGCGCGGCTTCGTACACGGCGGACACCCGCGACGGATGACCAGCAGCATCGCGCACCACAATGGTTTTTACCGGGGCCAGGCCGTGGGCATCCAGCAGCACCAGCGTCTGCGGCAGGGTGTTGCCGGCCAGAATCCAGTTGCCGTCATCCGATACCGCGATATTGCGGGTGTTCAGCCCCACGCGGATATCCGCCACCACTTGCAGGCTGTACAAGTCGTACTGGGTCACCCAGCCATCGCGGCTGGAGAAATAGACAAAGCGGCCATCGGGAGAAAACTTGGGGCCGCCATGCACCGCATAGTGGCTGGCAAAGCGGGTAATGGGCTGAAAGCGGTCGCCATCCAGCACCGTGACATGATGGTCGCCCGCCTCGACTACCACAAACAGATTGAGCGGATTGGCCGTGTATTGCGGCTTGGCCGGCAGGCTGGCAAGCGCCACCGGCTGGCGGTGCGAGGCACGCATGTCGGCCTCACTCCAACGCGGCGGCGTGGCCGGAGCGCTTTGCACATATGTAGTCAGCTGGCTGATTTGCTCCTCACTCAGCCGGTCGGCAAAACCGGCCATCTGGGTGGCAGTGCGCCCCTGGCGGATGGTGTTGCTGATTTCGCCAGCTTTCAGCCGCTCCAGGCTTTCCGGCAGCAAGGCTGGGCCCATGCCGCCCAGCCGGTCGGCACCATGGCAGCTTTGGCAATGCTGGCCATATAACTGCGCTGCGGCGGATGGATCCATGTCCGCTGCGGGAGCAGCATGCAGCGGCAGGCTAAGAGCGGCTAACAAAATAGCGTAGCGTCCCTGGGGCAAGGCGCGCCGACGCAGACAGTACAAGGGTACGGCAAGGAGGCGCAACGTAGCAGCAGGGTTTTTGTTAGCGGCTCTAAGCGCCATGCCCAACAAGACTAGCCAGCGTTTGATCATGCTGTCTCCTTCTGCCAGGGAGTGAGCGGTGCCAGCGCATGCACGCCGCTGGCGACGCCCACTTCCTCGTCGCTCAGATAGCAGGCCGGGTCTGCTGCCCAGAAATTGCCGGTCAGCTCCCAGGCGCGCACCCGGGTATTGCCATTGCAGATGGCCAGATGCTGGCAGGCGGCGCAGCGCCCTTCCACCGGCCGTGGCGACTGGCGCAGACCGGCCATCAGCGGATGGGATTCATCCTGCCAGATGGCGGAAAACGGCCGCTGGCGCACATTACCCAGCGTCACCTTCCACCACATGGTGTCCGGGTGCACATTGCCCAGATTGTCGATATTGGCCACGTTGACCCCGCTGGCGTTGCCACCCCAGGCCAGCAGGCGCTGGCGCAGCTGCGCGGCCTGTGCCGGGTAATGACGGGCTGCCCAGTGCAGCAGGTACACCGCATCGGCATCGTTATTGCCGGTGACGAAATCACGTGGTCGGCCAGTGCGGATATGCTGCAGACAGGCCTCGATCAGCAAATCCATCGCCCAGCGGGTACGCGGCTGGCGTGCGTCATCGGCACGGTGCTTGTTGCCACGGCCAGCATAATTGAGATGGGAGAAGTAAAACTTGTCGATGTCTTCCACTGCCAGCAGCTGCAATAGCGCCGGCAGGTCATCGGCATTGTCTTCGGTCATGGTGTAGCGCAGGCCCACTTTCAGCCCGGCATCGCGTGCCAGCCGCATGCCACGCAGGGCCAGCTCGTAGCCGCCGACCAGCCGGCGGAAGCGGTCGTGGGTAGCGCCGATACCATCCAGGCTGACGCCGACATAGTCAAAGCCCACCGCCGCCAGCGCCGAGATATTGCGTTCATCGATCAGCGTGCCATTGCTGGACAGGCCGACATAAAAACCCATGGCCTTGGCGCGGGCGGCCAGCTCGAAGATATCCGGCCGCAGCAGCGGCTCGCCGCCGGACAGAATCAGCACCCGCACGCCAAAGGCGTACAGATCGTCCATCACTGCACAGGCTTCTGCCGTACTCAGCTCGCCCTGAAAATCCTTGTTGGCCGAGGTGGAATAACAGTGCTGACAGGTAAGGTTACAACGGCGGATCAGATTCCAGATTACCACCGGGCCACTGGGCTTGCCGCTGCGTGGCAATGCAGCAGCCGGGTCCAGCAGGCTTTGCAGATAGGGTGTCAGGCGCAGCATGGCAGGCTCCGGCAATGGCGACGGCATACAGTGTGCGGGGACAAGCCCACCGCACTCCTTGACCCGCATCAACGGGATGGTCCCGGCTTATACCCGCAGGCCGGATTTTTTCAGGATGCGAGTGGAAAACAGCAGCGCATGGCGACGGCAGGCCGGACCCAGCAGTTGCAGCAAAGCCGCCTGCTGTTCGCGCACGGCCCGGCGGCTGCCACCATGCACCATGGCAAACAGGTTGTACGGCCAGTGCGGCAGGTGACGCGGGCGACGATAGCAGTGGCTGACGCAATCAAGCTGCCCCAGTTGCTGGCCCAGTTGGTCCACCTGATCGTCCGCCACATCGAACACCGCCATGCCATTGGCGCGGTAGCCGATGGCATAGTGATTGGGCACCGCGCCAATGCGGCGGATCACCCCCTGCTCCAGCATGCGGCCCAGCCGCGCCAGCACCATGTCTTCCGGCAGCTGCAGGCTGTCGGCCAGCTGGCGATAGGGCTGTTCCACCAGCGGCAGACCGGCCTGGGTGGCACGGATCAGCCGCCAGTCGTCTTCATCCAGCTCCGGCACCTGCAGGCTATCGTCCACGCTGCTGCGCCCGGCGCTGGCCTGCCCCACCGCGGCCTGGCCGCCCACGGTAAAGCGCATGCCGACAAAGTATTCCCGTTGTTTGGGAAAGGCATGCACGGTAAGACCGGTGAGCAGTTCGATGGCGCTACAGGCAGCAGAGATACCAGCCTGGCTGGCGGCGGCCAGTACAAACCACATATTGAGCTTGTGGGTGCGCTGGTAGTTGTGCGCCACCGCCGGCAGGCTGTTGACCGCGGCGGCCACCTCGTCGAAACGGGCCGGCGGCACCGCCAGCGCCGCCAGCACAAAGCAGCCGCCCATGCGTTCTATCTGGTATAGCGGGCCAAAGCGGGTGAGCACCTGGCGCTGCAGCAGGCCGTCCAGGCCCTGGCGTAGTGCGGTTTCGCTGCAACCCAGCGTGCTGGCCGCGGCAGCATAAGGATGGCTGGACAGGGGGAAACCACCCTGCAGCTGGTTGACGATGCTGGTTTCCAGCGGGTTGAGCTTGGCCTGGCTATGCGTGATGGCCATAACAGGCTCCGCGTTGGGTATAGCGTTTCAGGGACGGCAATACAGCGTGCGCATACTGTTGCAGGCCATGGCGCTGGATGATCTGCCCCAGGGCGGCCTGCAGGCTGGCGGCATCGCTGGCGTGAATCATGCAAAACAGCTGGTAAGGCCAGTACGGCAGCCGCGCCGGGCGCTCGTAGCACAGCGTCACCGCGGGTTCGCCAGCCAGTTGCCAGGCAATAGTCTCGCGGGTAGCGGCATCGTCGATCTGCCACACGCACATGGCGTTGTGGCGATAGCCCAGCTCGGCATGGCGCAGTACCGCACCAAAGCGGCGCAGCACTCCGCCTGCCTGCCAGTCCTGCAACTGGAGCAGGACTTCCTGTTCGGTCAGGCCGCAACGTGTAGCCAGCAACGTGAAGGGGCGCAATTGCAGCGGCAGCCCGCTGCACAGGGCAGCCAGCAGGCGCTGCTGACGCCAGTCCGGACGGATGGGTTCGGGCACACGCTGTGGTTGGCGCACGGCAGTACTGCCATCCAGCGCAAAGCCCAGGTCGATATGGTATTCACGCAGCAAAGGAAGGTTTAGCGGTGTCAGACCCGTGGCCAGATGAATGCGCGACAGCACATCGGTCACCGCGGCGACATCACTGGCCGTTACTACGAACCACAGGTTGAAGTGATGCTGGCGCTGGTAGTTGTGGTTGACTTCGGCATGGCTGCTGACATAAGCCGCCACGGCATCCAGCCGCTCTGGTGCCACGGCCAGTGCGGCCAGGGTGCTGCTACCCACGGTATTGGGGGCAAACACCGCCCCCAGCCGGGACAGCAGGCCGGCCTGCTGCGCCTCGCGCAGCAACTGCATCAGCTCGCTGGCCGTCCAGCCATCCCCCAGCATGGCGGCCATGTCGGCAAACGGCGTGGCGCTGAGCGGAAACTGTTTCTGGCAGCGGTCCAGTGCATTCAGGCTGCGCGGCGGCAACGCGGTCGGGCTTGGCAAGTCTTGCATCACATCCCCATGCGGCTGGCGCGCCAGCTGAAGAAAATGCCGGAAGGTTCCAGCGCCGGCAGTGTACTGCGCACGGCGAGGGTTGCGGTGTCGATCACCACCAGCTTGTTGTCATCGCGGCTGGACAGCCACACCGCGTCGCCACGAGGGGTGAATTCCATGTGCAGGATGGCGCGGCCCGGTTGCAGGGTCTTGATCACCTGCCGGGTCGGCACATCAATCACCTGCACCTTGTCGTTGTCGGGGAAGGCAAAATTCACCCACACCCGGCGTCCGCCCGGCTCGGCCATCACGAATACCGGCTGGCCCAACACCGGCACGCTGGCCACTTGTGCCCAGCTGCGGTTATCGGCCACCAGCACCTCGTGCTGACCGATGGCGGGCAGGAAGGCGTAGTCACCGGCGATCGACCAGCCGCGCAAATGCGGCATCTTGTATACCGGCAGCGCCTGCCGGCCACGGCCATAGCCGCCCAGGATGCGCCGCACGCCAGCATCGGCATGCCAGCTGTCCAGCAAGGCCAGGCCGTCTTCGCCGTACAGGCCGGCAATGAAGTAGCGGCCATCGCCACTGGCCAGGCCGTCGTAGGGCTGCTTGCCGATATGTTCAAAACGCTGGACCTTGGGTGCGGTGGGCGTACTGGCATCCAGCAGCCAGATTTCGCCACTGTCGTACAGGGCAAAGGCAAAGCGATTGCCCGGCAGGTCGGCCAGCCCCACCACCTTGGATTCACTACCGCCAAATGCCGCAGTGCTGACGCTGGACAGCAGCTGCAGGCTGTCGGCATCAAACAGCTTTACCCCGCCGGGGCTGTAGTTTTGCGCAGCAATCACCCGGCCATCGCTGGAAATGGCACCGCCTATGCTATTGCTGGCCTGCTCCACCCGCTTCACCAGCCGGGCAGTGAGCAAATCCACCTTGCTGATGGCACCATCGCGGCCAAACACATAGGCATAGCGGGCATCGCGCGAAAATACCACCGAGGCATGCGACAGATCGCCCAAGCCCTGCACCCGCGCCAGCGATTGTGTATGGCTGTTGTCGACAATCTGCACGCTGCCGCTGGCGCGTTCGATCACCACGCCAAGGTCGCCGGTGCCGCGCAGCGGTGTGCTGGCGCAGGCCGCCAGCGCCAGGCACAGCAGCGGAGCCAGCAGGCGGGCTAGCGTGCGCCGCCCTGTTGCAAGAGTTGAACCAGCCATTGCGCTTCTTCTTCGGAAAGGAAAGGCCGCCATGGCGGCATCGGTGTGCCGGGGCGGCCATTGAGAATGGTGGCCACCAGGCTGTCGGCCGGCTTGCCGGCCAGCGCCTGGGGGGTGAGCGGGCTACCCAGCCCGCCCTTGAGGCTAAGGCCGTGGCAGGCACCGCAATCGTTATGCAATAGTTGCAGCAGCGCGCCGGCACGTGGTTCTGCCGGGGCGGCCGCTGCAGCCAGCTGTGACTGCCACAGGCTGGTAGCCAGCAGTGCTGGTAGCGCCAGCAACCACAGGCTGCGCCTTACTGGGACAGAATCCATGTCACCAGCTGCTTCAGGTCGGCATCCGGTACTTGCGGATTAGGCGACATCGGAATGGCACCAAAGCTACCGGAACCGCCCGCCTTCACCTTCTGCATCAGCTTGGCCGTGACATCCTGGCCCTTGTATTTGGCGGCCACCTGCTTGTAGGACGGGCCAACCAGCTTGGCATCCACGCTGTGGCAGGCCAGGCAGTTGTATTGCTTGGCCAGTTCCGGTCCGGCGGCAGCCTGAGCCAGCGATGCAGAAACAGCCCCACACAGGGCCAGAGCGATCAGTGCATGTTTCATCGTATTCTCCTTATTCCGGCAGACAATGTACTGCCTGCCGGATTTCAACAGCGAACGATCAGGAAAGATTTATCCCAGATCAATAAATGTCATGCTGGGTGTTGAATACATTGAACTTGCCAGTCGGGGTGATCAGACGCGGGTCCTTGATCACGGCCTTGAGCTTGCGGGTCTTGTCATCCACTACCACGATGGCGGATTGCTTGTCCTTGCCGCTCCATACCGAGAACCACACCTCGCTGCCGTCCTTGCTGTATTCCGGCTGCAGCACGCGCTTGGCACCATCGCCCAGGCCAGACCATTCGCCGATCGGCAATACGGCATAGCCCTTGTCCAGGTGGTTGATGTCAAACACGGCGGCGCTCTGGCTGATGGCGGCATCCGGATTCAGCGTGGTATCCACCCACAGATTGTGTGATTTCGGGTGGGTCTTGATGAACAGCGAACCACCGCCCTGCCCCTTCAACACCCGTACCACCTTCCAGGCATTGGCCTTGTGCTTGTCCGGGTCGGTGCCGATCAGGCTGATGCTGTCGTCGCCCAGGTGGCCGGTAGCCCATACCGGGCCATATTGCGGGTCGACAAAGTTGGCACCACGGCCCGGGTGCGGGGTCTTGCCCACATCCACCAGCGCAGCCAGCTTGTCAAGCTTGGTATCCACCACCGCTACCTTGTTGGAGGCATTGGCAGCCACCATGAAGTAACGGCCAGTAGTATCAAAACCGCCGTCATGCAGGAACTTGGCCGCATCGATGGTGGTGGTCTTAAGGTTGCTCAGGTCGGAGTAGTTCACCATCATGATCTTGCCGGTTTCCTTGGCATTGATGACGAATTCCGGCTTGTAGTGGCTGGCCACGATGGAGGCCACACGCGGCTCGGGGTGGTATTCGTTATCCACCGTCATGCCACGGGTGCCGACAATCTTCAGCGGCTTGAGGCTGTTGCCATCCATGATCACGTATTGCGGCGGCCAGTAGGCACCGGCCACGGCCAGCTTGTCTTCAAAGCCCTTGAACTTGGAGGTTTCCACCGAGCGGGCTTCCAGGCCGATGCGGATTTCCGCCACCGTGTCCGGCTTGGCCATCCACAGATCGATCAGGTTGATCTTGCCGTCGCGGCCAATCACGTACAGATAGCGGCCGGATTGCGACAGCCGGGAAATATGCACGGCGTAGCCGGTTTTCAGCACGCTGACAATCTGCTTGCTATTGCCGTCGATCAGGGCAATCTGGCCGGCATCGCGCAGGGTGACCGAGAACAGATTGGCCACATCCAGATTGTTTTCTTTATGCGTAGGCCGCTTTTCCGGCGGAATCAGCACCTTCCAGGTGCCCAGCATGTCCTTCATGCCGAATTCCGGCGGCGTCGGCGGTTCCTGCTGTACATAGCGCGCCATCAGGTCCACCTGGGCATCGGTCAGTTCACCGGAAGTACCCCAGTTGGGCATGCCGGCTGGCGAGCCGTACTTGATGAAGGTTTTCAGGTATTCGGTGCCACGACCCAGCGTGATATCCGGCGTCAGCGGCTTACCGGTGGCCCCCTTACGCAGCACCCCGTGACAGCCGGCGCAACGCTCGAAGTAAATCTGCTTGGCGTGGCTGAACTCCGCCTCGGTCATCGGCGGGGCCTTGGGGTTGATATTCTGGTGCATGGGCTCGGAAGCCAGCGGCGAAGCCGCACCCTGGTATTTCGCTTCCGGCGCGGAAGTCGAAGTGGCGGCAGTATCCGCCCAGGCCTGCATCACGGAAAAAGGCAGGGCCGCCAGCAACACACTTCTTGGCAGCCAGGACAAGCGCGGGGTCTTCATGGTTAGGGCTCCAGCGTGACAGTAATGCTTGATAGCCGGCATCTTCATCCCGCAGGCATATCTCCCTCCTTGATTCGAATCAACGGTTTAACCATGGCATGGCCATGGTCTCCGCTCCTCCTTAATCCCAGCTATCACACAATATCCCGGCACATGCCGGCTTGATCCTCCAACCATACCGAAGCAATTCAGGAAATTCAGACATCTCCCACCCAGGCAACGCCATTTCCCGATAGCTCGAGATCCAGACTCAAACAACCATGCACCTGACATGGCAACAGATGCTGCTCGCACAACTGCCGACCGATAACAGGCTCTGCGCCAATGACGTACTCCCCCGTAAACCAGGACCAAACACCATGCTCATCAGCCCGCCCTCTTTACACCATCGCCAGCAACAGCAAAGCGATGCTGACTGGCTCGCCAGCATCCTGCCCGACCCAAGCGTAGGCCGTTACCCATTGAGCACGGGCTTCGAATGGCATGGCGGCATCCATGTACTGCTCAACGGCAGCGGTGAAGCCAATACCGTACGCGCCATTGCCAGCGGCAATGTCATCCATTTTCGTGATTGCGGCCCCGGTGAACTCAGGCTGGAGCCGGACTCGCCCATCGCCCGCTTCGGTTTGAATAGCCCCGGCTGCGTGGTGATGCGCCATGAAACCGAAATTGGTGCCGGGCCGGATGGCCACGTAGTGTTCTTTTCCGTCTATCAGCATCTGGCCAACTTGAAGCCGGCGGTACGTGATGCCTTTAAAACCGGCAAGTTGCTGCCACGCAAACAGGCATTGGGCCAGTCCGGCTATGCGGGAGGAAAGGCAGGCTTTCATTTTGAAATTTTCTGCAACAGCGAGAACCTGCGTCGCCTGACTGGCCGCACCGGCGGGCTGCTGCCACTCACCCAGCATGGCCGCGACAACATCCTGTTTGGTGACATTCACTTTTATCTGCCTGCGGCCACTCCGATATACCGGTTTGCCAATGAGCAAGCCGACTGGAGCCCGCGCCATGCCAGCCTGCGTCCGGCCAGCCACACCGACCGACCACTGTTTGTCACCCTGCAATTCGACAAGGGCAATATCAGCCTGTACACCCGGCAACAACAAGGCCAACACTATCCACAGCTGCCGGACTCCCACCGACCGGCCTACTGGCACAACTACGAAGCCGGTATGGCGAAACTGGCGGGAAAAATTGCCGATCAATACCCGGCAGCCTCCGCCAGCGCGGTATACGAACTGCTGCGTTTTGGCCGACTTGTCGCCCGGGAACAACACAGCGCACTCCCCGCACAACTGCCGCACTGGCACCAGATCAACACCCCGACCGGCTGGCACTGGGTCAACCTGGCCAGCAACGACATCAAAAAATACAGCGATGCAGACTTCCCGCACTGGCTGGGCTGGACCTGGATAGACGACGACCCCAGCGACGACGGCCTGTGCCAGTCCCCCACCCTGCATGGCTGGCTATTGCCGCCAGGCCAGCCCAAAACCAGGGACAGGCTGCTGGCCGCCATCCCGGCACAACAAGCCCGGCTCTCACGCACCATCTGCCGCTTTCCCACCGAATGGGACAGCAACAAGGTGGATGCCCGCTACGGCTGGGTACGGCAGGAAAGCGCCTTCAACCCCAAGTCAGAGGTCATGTCCGCTGCCGATTATCGGGTCTACAAGATCAAGATCGAAATGCTGAGCTTCTGGCAACAGATTCTGCCGCGCAGCATGGTCCAGGCCGGCAAGAGTTGTTACCAGGAGGAAAGGAATTTATACGACCGCAGTCTGGAAGATCACATCTGGCACTTTCATCCGCGTGAATTCATTCAGGTATTCCGCAAATGCAAATGGCTGAGCAGTGTGGAAATGGAAATGGCAGTATTACCGGAAGCCAAACCCAAGCAAGGGCCAAACGCAGAGGAACAGATCAGACGTTACAAAATTCCGCTCAACCTGACCATGCGCAAATACCTGATTGATACCGGCCTGCGCTGCAGCCATTTCATTGGCCAAGGCTGCGTGGAGTCTAACGCTTTGAAAAGTATGGTGGAGACTGCACAGTATCAGGATTATGTATTAAAAATAGGGAAAAGATATATCGATGAGTCATTAATTTATTATGAAATGAAAGAAAAAGACTGGTGGGGAAGCAAGCAGAAAGATCGAGTCGATATTTTCAACCACACCAGATACACCACCACTGGCACAATTAGTGGAAACTCCTATGCCTGGCGAAATGGCAATATCGACACCATAGACGCACAGAAATTCCGTGGTCGCGGATTCAAGCAACTGACCGGGCGTAGCAATTACGCCCAATATTGGCGCTATCGTGGCTGGCTAAGCAAGTCATCCTTCGACGAACACTGGTGGGATGACCCCGCCTATAAAAATCGTCAGCCGGATAAAATGAAGCGCCGCCCCGCCATCATCAATAATCCGCACATCATTGCTATCGACCCCTATAACTGCATTGATAGTGGTGCCTACTTTATTACCGCAGAACGACCCCAAATCAAGCTGCACATGCAAAGCATGAACGACAACAGCATCATTGAAGTCAGCCGTGCCATCAATGGTGGCATCTATGCCAAGGAGCAGAGAATAAAACAAAGCTATCGCGCCTACCATGTTCTTGGTGACGAGATCGAACCCAAAGATAAAAAAGAATATCTCAGCAAGTATGTCGAACGATTTACCTTGGCCATCGAAAAACAAGGACATGAAAAATGAAATTCATAATTGCAACAACACTACTGGCGCTCGGCACTACTGCTGCATCAGCACATACCATTACGCATATCTACATTAAGGATAACGATATAGTTCGTACCGATATCAAGCAAGCAAAGGAAGGCTCACCGGGCAACACCTATGTCCATCTGGATGGCAATACCTGCGAAATTATTGACGGTAGTGCTGCGGCAGCTGACTGGATAAAAATGAGCTCGGACAAGCAGTACCTTATACTATTTAATGACTACGTGGATATGAAACAACTTAAGGCCTGCAAGACAAAAATGAAGCTTTCTGGAAAAGCCTATGGAGATTTGTCCGACATAAACAAGGAAAAAAATATTTTCCTTAGCATTACCGAATACGGCTTACGCTGGCCATGTTCCATTGCATCAATCAATAAAATACCTACAGCAAAAGAAATCAATATTGCAGCAAAGCCATTTTATGCGCAGAAAAAATCTGAACACACCATGCGCAAGAATTCCTTTGGTGGTGGCGGCAGCTTTTCACCCGATGGCAATTATCTGGCCCTGTCATTACCTAATTTTTCCTGCCGCAAAGGAAGTTACCCCGGCGTATACGATACTCGGACCTGGAAAAAAGTGGAGTTCACCACCCCGGATGTCGACGCCCGTTGCGATGCCCTGTTTCCCAATCTGCCCACCCCCAGCCGCACCTTGGAACCACTTTGCGTGGATGAGGATTTCAATAAATATTGACACCACATCGCTACAATAACTCAGCTGAATTAAATAAGAAAAATTGAGTGAATGATAAATGTAGAGGAGAAGAATGAAATCCATCATCACCGCAGGCATCATCGCGCTGTCCAGCACACCAGCCACCGCATACACCATCACGCATATTTATATAAAAGATAACGATATTGTCCGCACCAACATCAAGGATGTAAAGTTTGGCTCACTGGGCAACACTTATGTCCATCTCGATGGCAATACTTGCGAAATAACTTACGGAGACGTCTTTACTGCCCAACAAATAAAAATGAGCTCAGACAAGCAATTTCTTATTCTATTCAATTCTTACATTGACATAGGACAGCTAAAAATCTGCAACACCAGAATGGAGGCTTCAAAAGTTACCGTAGGTGATCTATCTGACATGAACAAGCAAAAGGGCATTTTTCTGAGCGGAGATGACTACGGCTCAGATTGGTCATGCTCTACTGCATCGATAAGAAAAATACCTACAGGTGAAAAAACAAGTATCACAGCAAAGCCATTTTATGCGCAGAAAAAGTCTGAGCGCACCATGCGCAAGCATTCCTTTAGTGGCGGCGGTAGTTTTTCACCCGATGGCAATTATCTGGCCCTGTCATTACCTAATTTCTCCTGCCGCAAAGGCAGTTATCCCGGCGTATACAATACACGGACCTGGAAAAAGGTTGAGTTCACCACCCCGGATGTCGACGCCCGTTGCGACGCCCTGTTTCCCAACCTGCCCACCCCCAGCCGCACCCTTAAAACACTTTGCGCTGATGAGGATGTCAATAACGTTTTCACCTTCCCCATTGCACCACTTGGGAACAATCAAACTGACTTATTTATTAAGGAATGAAAAATCATGAAACTGGCAATCCATGCAAGTGTATTGGCACTGGCGCTACAAACCGCGTCAGCCGGCACCATCAACTACATTCACATCAAAAAAGATGCAATCACTCGCATTGATACCGAGGAGAACAATGATGAGTATTTTCAGGGAATTCATGTCTATCTTGATGGCAAGCTATGCAAAATTCTCGACACCACTGCCACCGAGGCCGACTTGATAAAAATGAGCTCGGATAAACAATATCTTGTTTTATACAATGGCTATCTTGAAATGAAGGAGCTAAAAGCTTGCGACAAGGTCATGAAACTGTCCGGGCAAACGACTGGCACAATTGATGACATGAACAAGGAAAAGGATTTCCTGGTTGAACAAGCTGAGGACAGTTCACCTGGGCCATGTCAACGCTTATCAATCAGACACATTTCCAGCAAGCAAGTGGTGGATATTCCAGCCGGAGCATTTTTTACTGCAAGCAAATCCAGCATCAACCTTGCTGATTCAGCCAGTTTCTCACCGGATGGCCAGTATCTTGCTTTGTCCACTTCGCATTTCTCCTGCCGCAAAGGCAGTTACCCCGGTGTGTACGACACACGAACATGGAAAAAAGTAGAGTTCACCACTCCGGATGTTGACGCCCGTTGTGATGACCTGTTTCCCAACCTGCCACCCCCCAGCCGGGTGCAACAGCCAGTTTGTGTTGAGCCGGGGGCGGTATGAAATAATCAGTGCGCTGTTGCATTCCGGTCCCGTAAATACACACCACCCTGCTGCTGCCTCCTTATCCTGCCAGGCTTCGACACGCGGCCTGCAGGGCAACGTCAGGCAGCAGAGTGCTGCAACTTAGCCCTTCTCCGGCAGCGTAAGCGATTTTTGTTCCGGCTCCACCTCCAGCCCCCAGTCACCATATTCATACCAGTCCTCCCCCAGTACTTCCGCCGGGTGCTGGGTGCGGCCGGAGCCATTGCCGCATTGCAGGGAGTCGGCCGGGCAGTATTTGTCGCAGCCCCAGCAGATGCGCTCCGGGTGGGCGGGATGCAGGGGAAATTTCCTGGCCATGATGTTTCCTTTCCGGTGACAGAATACGCGAAGCAGCAGGCTGTCATTGTCCGAGCACATGCCGACTGGCGACTTGCCGCATATCAAAAAAATCCCGGCACAAGGCCGGGCGAAGAAGGTGATTACACCTTGGAGTGGGGTTGGGCTTGAACAGCAGCTGGGCCGCTCAGGCGGTCAAATGGGCATACAAGCGGGTGAGTACGCTGGGCAGCATTTGCGCTTGCTGTACCACCACATAGCCACGGTGGCCAAACAGGTGCGGCAGGTAGTCGCCGGCTTCGCGGTCCACCGTCAGGCAGAAGGGCAGCAGGCCGTCGCGGCGGGCTTCCAGAATGGCCTGACGGGTGTCCTCGATGCCGTATCGGCCTTCGTAATGATCCAGATCGTTGGGCTTGCCATCGGAGATGATCAGCAGCAGGCGCCGCGCGGCCGGCTGTTGCAGCAGGATGCGGCTGCTCTGGCGGATGGCCGCTCCCATGCGGGTGTAGTAGCCGGGGCGGATGGCCAGAATGCGGCCACGCGCGTTGTCGTCGTAACGCTCGGCAAAATCCTTCAGCACCTGAAAGCGCACTTCCTGCCGACGGATGGAGGAAAAACCGTACAGGCCAAAGCTGTCGCCGGCAGCGGACAAGGCCTCGGCAAACAGCAGCAGGCTGTCGCGGATGACGTCGATTACCCGGCCCGCCTCGTCCCCTACCCAGCTTTCGGTGGACAGCGACAGGTCGGCCAGGGTCAGACAAGCCAGGCTGCGCTCGCCCGGTGGCCAGGCCTGGTACAGGCCGGGCTCGGCCTGGGCCACGCCGCTGTGGCGTTCGGCCAGAAAGCGGATGACGCGGTCGATATCGATATCCGGGCCGCATTCCTGCCCGCTCTTGCGGGTGCGTTCCGGTGCCAGTGCCTGAAACTGGCGGCGCAGGCGGCGGGCCAGCGGCAGCAGGCGGTCAGGCAGGGCTGCCGGCACGGCGTCGCGCGGCAACATGGGCAGCAGGCGGCAGTGATCTTCCACCAGTCTTTGCTGTTTCCAGTTCCATTCCGGCAGCATCAACCCAGCCCCCAGCGGGGTGTCGTCATAAGCGGCGGCGGGGAGATCCAGATCAAACTTCAGCTTGCCACCCTTGGTGTGGGCGTCCTGTGCCAATGACAGGCGGTTCATGTCCTCGGCGGCAGCGGCGGCGTTGTCGTCGTCATCCTCGTCGGTATGGCGGTTGACCTTGACGTACTCGTCCCAGGTAAACAGGCTTTCGGCGCGGAAGATCATCAGCATGCCGTTCTTGCGTTCATCCTGCACCACGCGCTGGGCGCGGTAGCGACGGCGCTGGCGTTGCTGCGGCTTGCTGCGCTCGCCGCTTTGCTGCGGGTCTTGCGCGGTGGTGGGCGCGGTGTGGTCCAGCGTGGGCGGGGCCGGGTGCAACCATAGTGGCAAGGGGTAAGGCGGGCGGGCGGGCGGCGGAGTGTCCAGCGCTTGTTGCGGCTGCAGCAAGGCCTGGCGGATGGCGCGCTCCCAGGCGGCTTCGGGCACGGGCAATCGGGCAGGATCTGGCCGCTGCAATAGATGTGCAGCCACCAGACGCTGATAGCTGGCGGCCAGGCCGGGCATGGCCGCCAGGCAGTCGGCTGCGGCCTGGCGGTTGGCATTCAGCCAGTCGCCGTCGGGCCGGGCGCTGGCGGCCAGTGCCATCAGCCAGAAATACAGTTCGCGATTAAGTGCCGCATCAGCAAACAGGTCGATTTTTTCCGGCAGGTAGAAGGCCTGATGGTCGGACCAGGCCAGCTCCACCCGCTCGCCGGTACCGGATATGCGTTCCAGCCAGCGGCGGCGTGCGCCGTGTTCGGTACCGACGGTGGAGCGCAGCGCCAGTGCCGGGTCCCCACCCATGGCACGGAAGAACATGGGCGCAACAGCGGCTACCTGCTCCAGCCGCACGGCTGCGGCGCTGTGGCCGCGATAGGCCGCGCGCTTGACCAGCTTGTCCCACCAGCCGCCGACGATATCTTCCATGACAGGCCCCGCTCAGGCAGGAAACTGGGTGTGAATGATGGCCAGCAAGGCGGCCACGGTGTCCGGCTCGTCGCTGAGCGGCTCGGCCAGTGCAGTGCGGCAGGCCAGGGCTGGGGCCATGCCGGCGGCCATCAGCTTGGCGGCATACACCAAGAGTCGGGTGCTGACCGATTCGTCCAGATCGTAACCGGACAGGCGGCGCAGTTGCCCGGCCAGTGTCACCAGCTGCCGGGCCTGTACATCACCCAGGCCGGATTCCTGCATTACCACCTGCTGCTCCACTTCGGCAGACGGAAAATCGAAGCTCATGGCGACAAAGCGCTGGCGTGTACTGGGCTTGAGGGTTTTGAGCACATGCTGGTAGCCGGGGTTGTAGGACACCACCAGCATGAAGCCGGGCGGTGCCACCAGCACTTCGCCGGTACGTTCGATGGGCAGGATGCGGCGGTCGTCGGTGAGTGGGTGCAGCACCACGGTGGTGTCCTTGCGGGCTTCCACCACTTCGTCCAGATAGCAGATGCCGCCCTGGCGCACCGCACGGGTAAGCGGACCGTCGCACCATACCGTTTCGCCATCGCCAATCAGGTGGCGGCCCACCAGATCGGCAGCGGACAGGTCGTCATGGCAGGACACGGTAATCAGCGGCAGGCCCAGCCGGGCGGCCATGTGGGCGACAAAGCGGGTCTTGCCACAGCCGGTGGGGCCTTTGATCAGCACCGGCAACTGCTGCTGCCAGGCAGCTTCGAACAGCTGGCATTCGTCGCCCTGCGGCTGGTAGTAAGGGGCGGAAACTTCGGGGCGCAGTGGTGCGTTCATGACATGTCCTCAGCGAAAGCTCAACAACAGCACACCGGTCACCAGCAGCAGCCAGCCATGTACGCTGGCACGCAGCCAGCGCGGTGCATGGCGCAGGCCCATGTAGTGCTCGATGACCGCCCAGCCCTTGAGCCAGGCAAAACCCAGCACCAACGGTGCCAGCCAGTGTTGCGATAGCTGGCCGCTTTCGGCCAGTGCGGCCGCCAGTAGAGTCAGGCCACTCAGCCAGGCCCACAGCAGCCATTGGGTAAGGGGGGCAGGTGTGTTCATATCGCCAACGATACCGGCCATCCCCTGCCATGGCCTTGATTCGAGATAAGCCCTGCCAACAAACTGCGCCAGCTGCGCAACGGCACCAGCAGCCACCAGAGACCGCGGGCTGCCATTAACAACACCACGCAACGCACCCGGGCCAGGACACGCCGCATCGTCAGTACAAGTAAGGCCGGAGCCAAGGTTTTGTCAGCGGTTTTTAACGCGCCACGTAGACCAGGGCAAACAGTACAATCCACACCAGATCCACCATATGCCAGTAGGCGGCAGCAGTTTCCACCCCGGCAATGGCCTCGCCGGCATAGCGTCCGTCACGTGCCTGCCACCACACCGCTGCCACAATCACCATGCCCAGTACCACATGCAGGAAGTGAAATACGGTGAGCGACAGGTAGAACATCCAGAAATCACTGCTGGACAGGGTGATGCCGGCGGCAAACTTGCCACCCAGCTCAAAGGCCTTGAGAACCAGGAAACCGCCACCGGCCAGCATGGTCAGCAGCAGCCAGCGTCGGCCATTGCGCTGACGGCCCAGTGCAAAGGCGCGTACCGCCGCCACGATGGCGGCACTGCCGGCCAATAGCAGCAGGGTATTGAGCGTGGGCAATAGCAAACCCAGATGTTGCTGGCCGCCAGCAAACAAGGCCGGATCGCGCCAGCGGTGGTAGCCGTAGACCAGAAAGAACACGCCGAACACCGCCAGCTCGGCCAGGATGAAACACCACATGGCCAGGTCTCCCGGCACATGGCGACTCTGCGGTATATCTTCCAGCACCAGACTGTCGGTACGCATCAGCTATCTCCAATGAAAAAGCGGCCCACCAGGGGCCGCTTGCTTGCTTTAACACTCAGTCTTCGCGCTTGCCGGTGACAAAGAAGCTGATTACATACAACACCAGACCGCTGAAGAAGGACAGACCGCACACCAGACGCGCCCAGTACAGCGGCATGATGTGGTCCTGCGTTTCCATGAAGGACAGCGGGGTGCTGGACATGCGCTGCAGCCATACCTGGGTGGCACCGGCAGCAGTCAGGAACAGCGTGATGCCGACAATGGACAGGGTCATCACCCAGAAGGCCAGTTTTTCCACCTTCTGCGCTTGCGGGCTATTGGCTTCGCGGCCACGCAGCAGCGGCATGGTGTAGGAAATCATGGTCAGCACCACCATGGCATAGGCACCGTAGAAGGCCATGTGACCGTGCGAAGCGGTAAGCTGCGTGCCGTGAGTGTAGTAGTTGACCACCGACAGCGTACCCAGGAAGCCCCATACACCAGCGCCCAGGAAGGACATCACACCAGTACCCAGCGCCCACAGCGTGGCGGCCTGGTTGGGGTGGGCACGACGACGACGTTTCACCATATTGAAGGCAAACATGGTCATCATGAAGAAAGGCACCGGCTCCAGCGCGGAGAAGATGGAACCCCATACCTGCCAGTAGGCCGGCGTACCGATCCAGAAGTAATGGTGACCGGTACCGATGATGCCGGTAATCAGGGTCATGGCGATGATCAGGTACAGCCATTTTTCGATGATTTCACGGTCCACGCCGGTAACCTTCACCAGCACGAAGGCCAGCATGGCACCCATGATCAGTTCCCACACGCCTTCCACCCACAGGTGCACCACCCACCACCAGAAGTACTTGTCCAGCACCAGGTTGTTGGGATTGACGAAGGAGAACAGGAAGAAGATGGCCAGGCCCCACAGCCCCAGCAGCATCACGATGCTGATGCTGGTCTTGCGGCCGGACAACAGCGTCATCGACAGGTTGAACAGGAAGGACAGCGCCACCAGCACAATGCCCACCTTGGTGATCAATGGCTGCTCCAGATAACCGCGCCCCATGGTGGGCAGCAAGTCGTTACCGGTGAGATGGGCCAGTACGTTGTACGGCAGGCCCAGGTAGCCAACGATGGTCAGCGCACCGGCCACCAGGAACACCCAGAAGGTGATGATGGCCAGTTTGGGGCTATACAGCTCGCGCTCGCACTCTTCGGGAATCAGGAAATAGCCTGCACCCATAAAGCCGAACAGCAGCCATACGATCAGCAAATTGGTATGCACCATGCGGGCAGTACTGAAGCTGATGGCCGGGAACAGGAAGTCACCCTTCACATACTGCAGGCCGATGATCAGGCCAAACAGGATCTGGCCGATGAACAGGCCGATGGCTGCCATGAAATAGGGCTTGGCCACCGCCTGCGAGCGGTACTTGATCTGGGCTGGCGCGCGGGCTTGTTCAGCCGCCAGCGCAGCCGCGCTTGCATTGCTCATGTTTATCTCCGTAAGCGATTGGTCTGGTGCGATCAGCCCTGGATATTGGGCGGCCAGTTATTGGTATTGATCTCGGAGGTGTATTTCAGGAAAGCCACCACATCGTCCAGCTCGCCATCATTCAGGTGGAACTGCGGCATCTGGCGACGACCCGGTACATTGGTGGGCATGGCCTTCATCCAGCCCTTGATGAAGTCGGGACCACGGCGCACATAGACATTACCCAGTTCCGGCGCAAAGAATGCACCCTCACCCAGCAAGGTGTGACAGCCGCCGCAATTACGCGTCTCCCAGATCTTCTTGCCGCGCACGGCCGCATCGGTCAGCTTGGCCTTGGCGTTATGACTGGGCAGGGCCATGGTGGTATCCAGCGTCAGCCCCAGGAACAGCAGAAAAAAGAACACCGACCCACCGTAAAAGATGTTGCGGGCCGTCGATTTGGTGAAGCTCGCGCTCATCACGTCCTCCTCAAAGTGCTTGCACCGGCAAGTCCGGTACCTGGACCGAAATGTACGGATTCAGGCATCCATATAGCATTGATTCGTATCAACGATTCCCGGTCGCCCTCCTCCCTACACTGGCGACATCACCATCTGGCAAGCATTTGCCCGGGAGTCCACATGCACCGACCAGCCCTGCCCCCCCTGCCTCACCCCGACACCACCAGCGCTACCCCCTCCGCCGCCAGCACCACCGGCCTTGCCCCTGGCAGCGTCTGCCTGGTAGGGGCCGGCCCCGGCGACCCCGACCTGCTTACCCTGCGCGCGGTACAACGCCTGGGTGAAGCAGACGTAGTGCTGTACGACCACCTGCTGGACCCACAGATACTGCGACTGGCACCACCGCAGGCCAGTCGTATCTGCGTGGGCAAGCGCGCCAGTCGCCACACCCTGCCCCAGGCCGACATCAACCGGCTGCTGATTGACTTTGCCCGCAGCGGGCAGCGGGTGGTGCGGCTCAAAGGAGGCGACCCCTTGCTGTTTGGCCGTGGTGGCGAGGAAATGCTGGCACTGGCCGAAGCAGGTATTCCCTGCGAGGTCGTACCCGGCATCAGCGCGGCACTGGGCGCAGCCGCCGCGCTGGGACTGCCGCTGACCGACCGCGATCACGCTCAGGGCTGTACCCTGGTCACCGGTCATCGCCGCCAAGGTGAAAGCACGCTGGACTGGACCCAGCACAGCCAGCCCGACCAGACGCTGGTGGTCTACATGGGACTGGGCGAGGCCAGCCATATTGCCAGCCAGTTGCTGACGCATGGCCGCGACCCGGCCACCCCGGTGGCCATCGTGGAAAAAGCCTGCAGCAGCGCGCAGCGCTGTGTATGCGGCCAACTGGAACAGCTGCCACAGCTGATTGCCGATGCTGCCATCAGCACACCGGCCCTGCTGGTGATTGGCAAGGTGGTCACACTGCACCAGCAACTGCTGGCCTTGCGCCAGCAGGCGATGATTTCTTGATCCGGGTCATTCAGGCCGCAGCGCCAGCCAGCAATACTGCAGGCATACCCCCCACACCTCGAGACCACGCATCATGAACGCCATTTCACAGCTCACCCAGCAACATCGCTTGTGCGATGCCGACTTTGCCCTGGCCGAAGAAGCCGTCCGCCATGCCGACTGGCCTAAGGCACGTGCCGTGTTCCAGGCCTTTCACAATGCCATGCTGCAGCATTTTTCCCTGGAAGAAGACAGCCTGTTTCCAGCCTTTGAAGCCGCTATCGGCAGCAGCATGGGGCCGACTGCCGTCATGCGTAGTGAACACGCGCAGATGCGTGCACTGATGCAAGACATGGTGCAGCTGCTATCATCCGAACAGGCCACAGACTACCTGGGCTGTGCCGATACGCTGCTGATCCTGATGCAGCAACACAACATGAAGGAAGAAAACATTCTCTACCCCATGTGCAGCCAGCAGATTGCCGACTTCGACGCCATGGTCAACGCAGGAAGCGCAGCATGAGCCCGCGTGACCTGCGCCACCTGCCGGCACCACAACCGATGGAAATCATCCTGGACGAAGCCGATCTGCTGGCATCCGGCCAGGAAGCAGCCTACATCCTGCCGCACCACCCCAGTCCACTACTGCCCTTGCTGCAGCAACAGGGGCTGGACTTCCGCTTCGAGCTATCCGGTGACGGCGGCGTCATTCTGATCCTGAGCCGGCCATGAGCCAGGCTTGGCTGTCTTACGAAGCTGCCCCGCCGCCATGGCTGCCAGGCAGCTTTTTTGCGGCCAGCCTGTCATGGCTGCTGGTTACCGGGCTAACCCTGCTGCTGGGCAGCACAGTGATGCCCAACCGCTTTGATCCGCTTATCGTCACCCTCACCCATCTGCTAGCACTCGGCGTACTGGGCAACACCATGCTGGGTGCGCTGCTGCAGCTGCTGGCTGTGGCCGCTGGCGTTGGTACGCCCCGACCGCATGCCCTGTGGTGGCGCACCTTTCCGGCCTGGCAGGCCGGTGTTGCCAGCCTGTGCTGGGGCTTCAGCCACGGTTTCAGCCCCCTCTGGCTGGCTATCGGTGCACTATTGCTATGCTGTGCCGGACTGGCCCTGCTGTGGCATGCAGGCTATGGCCTGTGGCGCAGCCCTGCCCGGGACGCCACCAGCCAGGGCCTGCGGCTGGCGCTGGCCGGGCTTGGCCTGGCACTGTCGCAGGGCCTGCTGCTGGTGCTGACGCTGGGTGGCCATATCAGCCCACCCTTTCTGCCGCTGCTGCACAGCCACGTATTGTGGGCGGGCCTGGGCTGGCTGCTGGCCTTGCTGCTGGCTGTCAGCCAAACCGTGATGCCGATGTTTCTGGTCACACCAGCCTTTCCCAGCCGAACCCGCTGGCTGATACCAAGCCTGCTGGCCTTGCTGGCCGGACTCAGCCTGCTGCTGCTGTGGCAACCCTCCACGGCAGAATGGCTGCTGGTACTTGCCTGTATTCCAGCAGCCTGCTTTGCCATTCTCACCTTGCACCAGTTGCGCGCCAGCCGCCGCCGACAGGACCCCTTGTGGCGCAGTTGGCTGCTGGCCACGCTGTGCCTGTTGCTAACCCTGCCACTTGCTATCGCAGGCCTGTATTTACCTGCGGCCAGCAGCAGCCTGCCGCTATGGTGTGGCGTACTGTGGCTGGGTGGCATGGGGCTGGCAGCGGTTCTGGGCATGCTGGGCAAAATCGCACCGTTTCTGGCCTGGCTGCATCTGCAGCGCCTGCAGCCACCACGCGGCGCACTGCCACGTACTCATGGTTTTCTCTCCGAACAGACTGTTGCCCGACTCACTGGCCTGCATGCTGGCTGGCTGCTGCTGGCATTGGCCTGGTGCCGCTGGCCGGCCATCTGGCAGACCCCGCTGGCCATCTGCACCTTGCTGCTGGCTGGTGCAGCCGCCTGGCATGGCTGGAAGCTATGGCAGCTTTATCGGCAAGTACGGGCGGTTTGCCTGGCACGGCATACCGATAGCACACTCAGCACCTCCCGCTAAAACCTGACTCAACCTTGACCCGCGCCCAGCCTGGGCGCGTCACCTCACACCCCACAAAATCTCAGGTTCAGTACATGGGCACATTTGGCGGTAGATTTATATCGCAATACGATATATATTTAAGTGGCAGCGCCTTGCTGCCAAGGAGATCGCCATGAACCTGCAACATCCGCTACAGATGATTTACTCGTCGCACCATGGGTGGGACCAGCTTGGCCAGCGTCATCCGTCCGTTGCCCATAGTTTCGTGAAAATCGTGCTGCCTGCCTCGCTGTTTGCCGCAGGCATGGTGCAATACGCCGCGGTTTATCACGCGGATAGCTATGCCCCCGGCGTACCAATGCAAAACTGGCAGCAAGCCAGCCTGATCCTGCTGCTGACCAGTTGGCTGGCCGTGGCACTGATGGGCTGGGTAATCCGCCAGTCGGTGCATGCCGCCAGTCGGCCAGCCTTTGCCGATTGCTACCGTCTGGCCGCGCTGGTACCGCTACCGATCTGGCTGTCGGCACTGTCTTTGCTGCTGCCTTATCCGCTATTGAACATGAGCTGCGCCGTGCTGGGCCTGGCCGCTTCTGCCGGATTGCTCTACCACGGGCTGGATGCCTGGTTCGAACACGATGACTCGGTCCACACCTTGTCGCTGGCCTATACCATCTTCGCCATTGGCGCGCTGGTGTGGCTGTTTGTCGTGGCCCTGCTGCTACTGCCCTTGTTGTAAACCGGAGTACACCACGTGAACATCAGCCTGCAAGCCCTGCAACGCTACACCCCCGGCAACACGCCGGCTTTCCTGATCGGCAGCGAGCCCGCTGCCGGTCTTTCCACAGACATTGCCCGTCGCCTGCGCTGGCTGCCGGCACTGTCGCCGGCCCCCGGACTGGCAGCCTGGCTGCAATTGCGTGAAGAGCGCTGGAGCCAGTTTTGCGAAATCTACTGGGCAGTACTGCACAACAATCCCCAGCGCTGGGACTGGCTGGCGCGCATGGCCCGTGGCAATGGCATCATCCTGGTATATGCCGAAAGCGACGTCCATCTGAGCGCAGCACGCGCACTAAAACAGTTTCTGCGACAACAGGATGACATGCCTGTGCACTATGCTTCGCCGGTATGCTATGCGGCCCAGTTCGGCAGCGGCGGGCTGATGTGATAAGGTGAACAGCTTCTTTGTTAGCCTGTGCCACTCCCTGTCCACCATGACTGTTCCCGTACTGAGCAAGCAGGATTTCGAACGCCTGGCCGATTTTCGCTACCGCCTGCGCCAGTTTTTGCGTTTTAGCGAAGAACTGGCGCAGGAGCATGGCATCACCCCGCTGCAATACCTGCTGTTGCTCCAGGTGCAAGGTTATCCGGGGCGGGAATGGGCCACGGTAGCCGAACTGGCCGAACGCCTGCAGTCGCATCATCACAGCGTGGTCGGCCTGATCAAGCGCTGCGAGGAACAGGAACTGCTGAAGAAAACCCCTGGCCGCCAGGATGGCCGCCAAGTGGAAATCAGCTTGCTACCCAAAGGGCAGGAGCTGGTAGCCAAGCTGGCCGCCCTGCACCGTGAGGAACTGCTGCTGCTGAAAGACCTGGGCGGTGCCCAGTCGCTGGACCTGCTGCAGAACATTCACCGCAGCCTGCAAAGCTGAGGCCAGCAACTGGCGGGCTCTGGCTGTAAAAAATATCGCCACACGATACAATAGTCCACCACCATCCCACCCACCACATCATGACTGCATCTGTTGTTCCTGCGCGCCGCCATGCCTGGCTGCGCGGTTTTCTGCCCGCCCAATTACTGGCCGGTCGGCGTGAGCGGCTGTACGGCTGCCTTGGTGCCGGCATCGGCCTGCTACTGACCGAACTGGTCAGCCGCGCGGCCCTGGGCAGTGCTATCCCGTGGTTTATTGCCCCGATGGGTGCCTCTGCCGTACTGCTATTTGCCGTACCATCCAGCCCGCTGGCCCAACCCTGGTCGATTTTGGCCGGCAATCTGGTTTCTGCCATCATCGGCGTGGCCTGCGCCCGCTACATTGCCGACCCCGGCCTGGCCGCCAGCATGGCCGGCGCGCTGGCCATTGCCGCCATGTTCCAGCTGCGCTGTCTGCACCCGCCTGGCGGGGCAGTCGCCATTACCGCCGTGCTGGGCGGCCCTGCCATACAGGCGCTGGGTTTCCAGTTTGTGCTGTGGCCGGTGCTGGCCAATTCGCTGTTACTGCTGGGCGTAGCCTTGCTGTTCAATAATGCCCTGCAACGCCGCTACCCGCACCTGCCGACCGACAGCGCCAACCCGCACCACACACGAGACCCGCTCCCCAGTGAACGCCGTGCCTTTAACCAGCAGGATCTGCACCAGGCACTGGCCAGCTTTGGCGAAGTGCTGGACGTGAGCGAAGACGATCTGGCCGCTATCTTCACCGCCGCCGAACAGCAGGCGCAGAAACGCCGCTTTGGTGCCATCCGCTGTGGCGACATCATGTCGCGTGATGTGGTGTCCATCCAGCCGGAAGCCAGCCTGCAACAGGCCTGGAACAAGCTGGCACATCACAAGGTAAAGGCCTTGCCGGTCATCGATGCTGCCGGTCGCTTGCAGGGTCTGGTTTCCCTGCATGATTTCTTCCTGCCGCACCACCAGGTAACAGGAGTACCGCATGCAGCCAGGCTGGATGGGCAGGTGGCCGATATCATGAGCCAGCCAGCCCGCAGCCTGCAGGCCACCCAGCCCATCAGCGAGCTGGCGCTGGCCTTTTCCGATGGCGGCATGCATCACATGCCGGTGATTGATGCGGATGGTCAGCTGTGCGGCATGATTACCCAATCCGACCTGATTGCCGTGCTGTTCAAGCAATAAGAGTCACCAACAAAAACCCTGCGGCGGCGTTGTGCCTGCTTGCCGTACCCTTGTACTGTCAGCATCGGCGCGCCTTGCCCCAGGAGCGCTGCGCCTTTAGCCGCGCCAAGCCAGTCCGCCTTGCCGCCCCGCTCCTGCCGGCAAGGCCGTTTGTCTTGACGCGAATCATTCCCATCCTGTGGCGAGACTGGCCATACTGGGCCATCACCACCCGATCGAGTTTGCCATGAACACCCAGCCCCTCCCTCCCCCCCTGCTGCGCGCCCCGCACCGCATCGCCTTTCTGTTTGGCATGCTGCTGGCACTGTTGCTGTTTGCCGCCTGGTTTGCCGAACTGGCCTCGCGCCTGGGCAGCCACCCCATCCAGCCGGCAGTCCCCGCCGTAATGGCGCATGGTTTCCTGATGCTGTACGGCATTTTTCCCTTTTTCATGACCGGCTTCATCTTCACCGCCGGTCCACGCTGGCTGGGCGTGCCAGCACCTTCGCGCCGGCGCTACCTTAGCGTACCGGCCTTGCTGGCCAGCGGCCTGTTGCTGTGGCTGGCCGGCCTGGGCCTGGGCCGAGCCTGGCTACTGACCGGGCAACTGCTGTACAGCAGCGGTTTTCTCGGACTGACGCTGACCTTTGCCCAACTGATATTGCGCAGCCAGCAAGCCAACCGCCTGCATGCGTGGATGGTGCTGTCCGGCTTTGTGCTGGGTTTTGCCGGCCTGCTGGCCGCGTTGTTCTGGCTGTATAGCGGCAATGCTACCGGCTGGCTGCTGATGCGCGACCTGGCCTTGTGGGGTTTTCTGCTGCCGGTATTCCTGACCGTCTGCCACCGCATGCTGCCCTTCTTCACCGTGAGCGCCATGCCCGAGATTCCGGCCTGGAAGCCGGACTGGCTGCTGTGGGCGCTGCTGGCCGGCAGCTGGCTGCATGGCCTGCTGTCCATGCTGGGTGTCACCACCCTGCCGGCGGACCTGCCCTTCTGCCTGCTGCTGGCTTACACCAGTTGGCGCTGGCAGGGCTGGCGTACCGGTCAGGTAAAACTGCTGTGCATGCTGCACCTGTCCTTTGCCTGGTTGCCGGTGGCTTTCCTGCTGTTCAGCCTGGCCGGCGTGCTGCCCGCCAACGCACTGGGGCTGGCTCCACTGCATGCGGTCACGACCGGCTTTTTCATCAGCATGGTGATTGCCTTTGTGTCGCGGGTGTCGCTGGGTCACGCCGGGCAGCCGTTGCAAGCGCCGACCTGGCTGTGGCGTCTGTATCTGGCGGTGCATGGCATGGCCGTGCTGCGGGTGGCCACCGACTGCCTGCCGGCTGGCTGGGCCGCCGGCCTCTATGTACTGACGGCCATCAGCTGCCTGCTGTTACTGCTGTGCTGGAGCCTGCGCTTTGTCCGGCTCTACCTGAAAGCTCGCAGCGACGGTCAACCGGGCTAGTGCATCCTGCTTCACCGGTGGGCAGCGGGCAGATAGAATGCCGCCACGGTGGCTGCTGTGGCGGCCTGATATGCGAATGAACCGGTAAAGAGACAGATGGACCAGCAACTGAAAATCGAAGACCTGCAACTGGGTGATGGCAAGGAAGTGGTACGTGGCGCGCTGATCACCACCCACTACACCGGCTGGCTGGAAGATGGCAGCCAGTTTGACTCGTCCCACGACAAGGGCAGGCCCTTCCAGTGCGTGATTGGCACCGGACGGGTGATCAAGGGCTGGGATATCGGCCTGATGGGCATGAAAGTGGGCGGCAAGCGCAAGCTGTGGGTACCCGCTGCCCTGGCCTACGGCGAGCGGCAGATTGGTACGCGCATTCCGCCGCATTCCAACCTGCTGTTTGAAATCGAAATACTGGAAGTCCTTACCCGCGACGACTAGACCGGCTCAGCGGCCTGGCTGCGCAGCCAGCATCGCGACTTGTGCAGCCACTGCGTCCAGCACGCAGGCCCAGTCGCCCGCTGCGGGCTGGCGAAACAGCCGCATGCTGGCATACCACGGGCTGTCGTCCCGGCCCAGTCCCCAGCGGAAATCCGGGTTGAACGGCAGCAACAGCCAGCACGGTTTGCCCAGCGCACCAGCCAGGTGCGCCACCGAGGTATCCACGCTGATCACCAGATCCAGCTGGCTGATCAATCCGGCCGTATCCTGCAGGGTATCCAGCTGTGCGGCATGGTCGATGATGCCGGCAGCAGCCACGTCCACCGGCGCTTCGCGGTATTCGCGCTGCAGGCTGTGCCACTCGGCATCCAGTTGCAGTAATGCGGACAGCGTCGGCAGCGTCAGGCTGCGCTTGCGGTCGTTAAGATGCCGCGCCGAGCCGGACCATGCCAGCCCGACACGCAGACGTTCTTTCTGTCCCAGCAAGTCCGCCCATTGCTGCCTGCCGGCCTCATCCACCGCCAGATAGCCTTGTGGTGCCGGGATATTGTCCAGCGTGGTGGCCATGCGCAGGGGCAGCGACATGATGGGGCAATGCAGGTCAAACTTCGGTAGCGCTTCACGCCGGGTAAACACCTGCGTCTCCGGTAATAGCTGGCTGGCCAGCCCGGCGACTGCCGGATTGAGCAGAATCAGTACCCGCGCCCCGGCCTGCTGCAACTGCGGCAGATAGCGCAGCATCTGGATGGCATCGCCCAGGCCTTGTTCCTGATGTAGCAATAGCGTCTTGCCATTCAGATCCTCGCCTTGCCATTCCGGCTGAGGAAAACGCTGCACACCAGCACGCTGGCACAGCTGCTTGTCCAGTTTGCGTGCTTCGTAGTCCTGCCAGCCACGGGCGTAATCGCCTTGCAGCAGCATGAGCAGCGATCGGTCGTAGCGGGCGAGGGCATCAGACGGCGCATGCGCCAGCGCCTTGTCCAGCAGTGTACGGGCGGCGGCAATATCGCCATTCCCGGCCAGCAGGTTGGATTTGCAACACAAGGCACGAATGTCAGCCGGCTGTTTTTGCAACACGGCCTCCAGCAGTTGCAGGGCTTGCTGTTCCTGACCTAGACGATATTCCACATTGGCCAGATTGACCTGGGCTTCGACCAGTTGCGGCTTGATGGCAATGGCACGCTCCAGCAAGGGTTGTGCCTGCATGTTTTGGCCTGCACTGGCCAGCAGCGCCGCCATATTCACCAGCGCATCGACATTGTGCGGGTCAAGGCGGATCGCCACGGCAAAGTCCGCGCAGGCCAGTTCAGGCTGGTCCAGCAATACCTGTACATTGCCACGGTTACTATAAGCTTCGGCCATGCCGGGACGCAGGGCGATGGCGCGGTCGAAATCCTGCAGCGCCTGTGGCAGTTGCTGCTGGTTTTTCAACAGGATGCCACGGTTGACATAGGCTTCGGCCAGCTCCGGGGCCAGTGCAATGGCATGATTGAAATGCGTGAGCGCACCCTTGGGTTGCGCCAGTTGCACCAGCGCCAGGCCCAGCAGGAAATGCACTTCCGGGCTGTCGGGGAAGGCTTTCACCACCCGGCTCAGGCCGTCCCGGGCAGCGGATGGCTGGCCTTGCTGCAGCTGCTGCATGGCTTGGTTGATCTTGTTGAGCGCGAGTTGTTGGTTCATGGCATCTGGACAATAGGAAAGATGACGAGGGGCAAACTGGCCGCAAGTGTAAGGGGCTGTGGGAGCACAGGCAATGCCGCTACCGACTACAGACGCATGCCCAGCCCCAGCGACACCAGACTGCGATCGCGCAGCAGGTTGTAATCACCACCGCCAGTTTTCAGATAGCTCAGATCCAGCTGGTAGTCACGCCGCACATTCAGCGCCAGGCTCAGCATGGTGGTGAAGCGGCCTTGGGAAAACTGGCCATCGTAGGAATAGCCGCGTACATCCTGCCCCAGTGTCAGGGCCGGGGTCAGCGTCATGTCCGGCCAAAGGGTGGCATAGCGGCTCTCCAGCCGCAGCCGCACACCCCAGGCATTGCTGGTGATGAAGCCATCTAGCCTGCAAGTGGCTGCATCGCCACTGCAGCTGGGATAGGCCTGGCTTGCCGCCATGCCCCAGCCTGCGCGGCCGTAGCGCATCACCGAGGGGTCGGGCAAGGCAAAGACATGCTTGAGGCCCAGCTCGGCAGATAGCTTGACATCCCCCCCGGCCAGCTTGCCCAGCGGCCGGGTGGCCCCCAGGCTCAGGCTCATCACCTGGTAACGGTCGTAGCCATCGGCAGAGGCACCGGCAGGCAGACTGTACAGGCGTGCCAGCGGGCCGCGCCCCATCAGCAAGCCGTTGAGGAAGTCAGCCCCGTTCCAGGCCAGCGGCTGGTCCGGGATATAGCCCAGCTCGGCATAGGCGCCAGTCTGATCAGGCAGGCGGGTGGCGAAATTCAGCACGAACAGATGCAGATTGGCAGGATAAGAACGGTAATACTGGCTGCTAATCCCGGTGGCCTGGGCCAGGCCGCTATTGGCCAGCACGGGGGTGAGTACACCGGCACTATTGTGCTGCACGCCGGTGTAGCCGATCTTGCTGTCGATATTGGCGGCATAAAATCCGAATTTGCCCACCCCATCCAGCAGGTAATGCACACCTGCCCCGTATTGCCCACCTGATGGCAGCCGGTCGGCACTGCGGCTAACGTAATCCAGTGCATTGCTCACGGCCTGGGCATCGGTGGTGCTGATGTTGCGGTGGACAATGGCGGATAGCAGGGCACCATTCAGAGTGAGCTGATTGCAGCCCGGCTGTACGTAATCGCCGGTGGAATAAAAAGTGCCGCAGCCAGGGTAGACATTGGGCGCGTAGGCAAACTGGTAAAAGCCATCCAGGTCGAGCCTATCGTTCAGACTCAGTTTGCCGTACAGCGCCCAGTCCGGAATGCCGGCCTCGGCCGCTACCGAACTGGCACGGCTCAAGGCGGCGTAATCAATCGCGTTGACTTGCGACAGCATGCCGCTGGCGGTGGGGCTGCCCCAGGGAATGGTCTGCCGGCCAGCGCGCAGTAGCAGTGGATAGCCGGCCAGCCGGGTAGTGCCGTACAGATAAGCATCATCCAGCACCACATTGCCAAAGCGGCCCAGCGGCACGAACCCCTCATCACTCAGTGCGGCACCGGACTGGTAATGATTGGGCACATTGCCATGCAGCACCGATTGCTGCGCCAGGGTGTAGTCATACCAGGCCTTGCCAGCCAGCCGCAGCCCCAGGCCCTGGTATTGCAGATCGGCCTGCAGATAGCTTTCGATGGCGGTGGATACTGCGTCTCCGCTGCGATAGTTGAGGTCGCCGTCGTTCAGGCTGTTCATCGATGCGCCGCTGGTGAGCGCCGGGTCCGGATTGGCAGCGCGGATCACCGTGCCCATCCCCAGCCAGCCGCGTAGCGACAGGCTGGCGGCCCCCAGCTCCAGTGTGCTTGCCTCGCCCAGCTCGGGCTTGATGGTGGTAATGCCATTGCTGACTTCGGCAGCCTTCAAGGACTGGCAATGCATTGCCAGCCCAGCCCCGGTCAGCACCAACAGCCAGCCCCGACTTGCCCATGACCCTCTACGCGGTGTCATCCGCTTATTGTTTTGCATGCTTGTTATGCTTGTGCCCAGTATTCAGTCAGAAACGCCCGGCATGCCGTGTAACCGCTACGCTGCCCCTCAGCCCGCGTACGGCAACCTGCCAAAGTAGGCGGCCATTCTAGCGTCTGCCGCCAAACCACAACCAGCACAACAAGATTAAATTTTACACCCGCCTATCCACGGCGGATAAAAGCTGGATCACGATCGCTCAGGAGGACGTGGCGGCCAGCGGAAGCTGCGGCTGCCCCTGCACCCGGCTCACCCACCACAAGGCCACGCTTACCAGTGCAACCGCACACCAGCCATTGCTGCCATAGCCGATGATCTGCCCGCCGCTGCCACTGCTGAGCAGCAAGCCGCCCAACCAGGCACCGCAGCCATTGCCCAGCGACTGAATCGCGCTGTTGACACTGAGAAACGCACCGCGGTTCTGTGCTTGCGGCACCGTGGTCAGCAGGGCTTGCATCGGAATCATCCGACCGGACAGCGCAACCATGAATACCGGGAAAAATGCCACGATGGCGACAAAGGGCAAATCCGGCAGATGAGTGACAAACAGCACAGGCAACATGGAAAACAATGCCATGATGCGGAACAGCTGGTGCTTGCCATAGCGGTCGGCCAACCTGCCGATACGGCGCGAAGTAAAGAAGGTGGCGGCACCGCCAGCCATGTAGATCCAGGCGATCTGCTGCGGCGCAATACCGTGATTGGCCACCAGTACCGGCGAAATGAAGGGGATCACCATCATGTGCGACACCAGCATGAGAAAGGTGAGCCCGAATGCACGCAGATGCAGCGGATTACTCAGCAAACGCCACAACCCGGGCAGAACCTGACTCAAAGGCGGCGGTGCCAGCTGCAGATGCAGGCGCAAGGAAGGCACCAGCACCCATGCAGCCAGCCATATCAGCAGCGACAGCACGGTCAGCAGATAAAACGGCGATGACCAGCCCAGATGCGCACCCAGCACGATGCCGGCTGGCACCCCGGCAATGGCCGCCAGCGAAAAGGCCGTCATGATGGTGCCGGTGGCAGCCCCACGGCGGGATACCGGGATGATGTCGCTGACAATCGCCATGATGATGGAGGCCAGCACACCGCCGCTCAGGCCGGCAAAGGCGCGCGCCAGCAACAGCATGTGAAAGTTGCCGGCCATTGCACACACCAGGTTGGAAGCCGCAAACAGGCCATAAATCACCAGCAGCAGACGGCGACGGTCAAAGCGGTCGATATAGGTGGCGGCAAACAGGCCGGACAAGCCGGAACACCAGGAATAGGCCGACACTGCCGTGGCAAACGCGGCCGGGCTGATGGCGAAGGCACGCATGATTTGCGGCCCCAGCGGCATCATCACCATGAAATCCATGATGATGGTGAACTGGGTCAGCGCCAGCAGCCACAGCAGGCCGCGCTCGCGTGAGAGGCTTGATTCAGCCATGGGCAACTCCTTGCGCGCATGCAGCCGCGATGACACGGTAACTGCATGCACAATTAATTGACAATATCATCTATTAAATATGACGTAAATGATTGATATTGTCAACATTATGAACAATCATGTCCCAGCACATATCCGGTATTGATCAGCTCACTGGCTCTCTACTTTGCAGCGTCTGCCGAATCATCTGCTGCATCACATCACAGGCACGGGCTCCCTGAGAATGCAGGCTACGTATCAGTGCCACCTGCAAGGGTGGCAAAGCGGGCAGCCCCTGCTCTACCCCAAGCACCTGGATACCCGGCGGCAAGCTGCATGCGGTCAGCACGGCAACCGCCATGCCGCTGTGTACCGCCGCCAGCTGTCCGGCCACGCTGGGGCTGCTGTACACCACACGCCAGGCACGCTGCCTTGCCTCAACCGCATCCAGCACGGCGCTGCGCGCCCGGCTACCCAGTTCGTACAAGGCAATCGGCAGCGGGTCGCGCAGCCAGGCTGCATGCTGACTGTCGCCCACCCAGACCATGGTTTCGTCAAACAAGTACTCTCCCCGATCCGGCTCGTCCCGGCTGACCATTGCCAGATCAAGCTCGCCGCTTTCCACCTTGCGGATCAGGGCCGTCGATTGCTCGCAGACCAGATTGATTTCCACCGCAGGAAAGCGACCCACATACTCGCGCAACACATTACCCAGATAAGCAACGGCATAATCCTCCGGCACGCCCAGCCGCAACTGTCCACTGACCTGGGCACCATGCAGGGTATCCAGCGCGGCAGAATGTGCGGCCAGTACCCGGCGCGCATGCGGCAGCAATTCGGCCCCGGCGGCAGTCAGTGCCAGCTCGCGCGGATTGCGCAGCAACAGCACGCAGCCAGCGGCCTGCTCCAGCTTTTTCAGCTGCATGCTGACTGCCGACTGTGAGCGATGTACCTGACCGGCTGCCGCACTGAGCGAGCCGGCATCCACCACGGCAACAAAAGCGCGTAGCCAATCCAGTTGCAAGTCCTGCATGGTCATTGTCAGCCGCATCATCATTCGAAAATCGAATAATTAACATATCATAAATTCGCTTTACCGAAACAAGCAGCAGCCCCGATGATTTCCGTCATGAAAGATACAAGCATCTTGCACCTGGCCACCACGGCCCGGCAGCGCAAACAGGATACCGGCAGCCGGAGCATGGTTCTGGCCGGGCTGCTATTGGGCACACTGGGCATCTTCGTGACCGAAGCCAATCAGCCACCGCTGCTGACAGTGTTGATGCGCTGCCTGTTTGGCGGTATTGCGCTGTTAGGCTGGGGAGCCTGCAGCGGCAAGCTGAGCGAGTTGCGCTTGCGTGGCAGATCGCTGCTGGCCGTCTTGCTGGCCAGCTTGTTGATGGTTAGCAACTGGGGGCTGTTTTTTGCCACCATCCCACTCACCTCCATCGGCTTGGCTACCGTGCTGTTTCACCTGCAGCCCTTCTGGGTCATGCTTTACGGCAGCCTGCTGCTGGGTGAAAAGCTGTCGCGCCAGCACCTGCTGGCCGCCATCACCGCACTGGTCGGCCTGGGACTGGCCTGCGGGCTGGCAGGACTGCGCAGCGAGGCGCTGCCAGAGGGTTTTCTGAGCGGCGTACTAATGTGCATTGGCGGATCGCTGGCCTACGCCGGATTGCCCATCGTTGCCAGAAGCCAGCCCAGCATCAGTTCATTTGCCCTTGCCTGGTGGCAATGTGCCGTGGGGGTGGTACTGACGGCCTGGTGGCCGTTGCTGAATGGCTGGCCGACTACCACAGCCAGTTGGGCCTGGCTGGCCGGGTTGGGCAGCCTGCATACCGGCCTTGCCTATGCTTTGCTTTACAGTGGCATGAGCCGGGTTTCCACCAGCCGCTTTGCCGTACTGCAGTTTGTCTATCCGGTAACAGCCATTGTGGTGGACTGGCTGGTCTATCATCATGCGCTGGATAGCTGGCAACTGGCCGGCATTGGCCTGATGGGACTGGCATTGTGGTCGCTGCGGCGTTTTTAGGACAAGGCTTGCGGCAAGGACAGCGGATTGCGGATAAAGCCTGGCAAGCGGCCCCGTGCCATGGGCTTGGCCAGCAGAAAGCCCTGCACCAGATCAACATGCAATTGCTTGACCAGATCAAAATCCTGGCGTCGGCTGACGCCTTCCACTACAACGGAGACATGCTGGCTTTGCAGCATGCGCACGGCAAAACCCAGTAGTTTCTCTGCCGCGGGGTCTCCGGCAGCCTGATGTACCAGCGTACGGTCTATCTTGACTGAATTGGCCGGTATTTCCCGCAAATGATGGAATCCGGAATAACCAGCACCAAAATCATCCAGTGCCAGATTAAACCCCATCACCCGCAAACGAATGGCATTTTCCAGAGAACAGCTCAGATTATCCAGCGGCTGGGTTTCCGTTAATTCCAGTGTGATTCTGGCAGGAGAAAGATGAGCTGATTTGAGTATTGCATTGAGTTTATCCGGGATATCTGGCCTATCGAATTCTCTTACGTTGATATTGACAGCCACCCCCAGTTTTAATGCGGGAAACTGGGTATCCCACTCACAGCAATCCCGTACCGAATGCTCCAGCATGGTACAAAGCAATTCTTCTCCCAGGTCGACTTCATCAATGCGGGGCAGAAACAGCGCCGGGGCGATCAGACCGTGCACCGGGTGCTGCCAGCGCGCCAGCGCCTCTACAGAAACCGTTTCCATCGTCTGCGGATCGATCTTGGGCTGGTACCAGGGCAGGATCTGACCTGCGTGCATGGCATCTCGCAGCTCCTGGCGGCTGAAAGCATAGTGCCTGGCAGCGGCAGTCTCGGACTTGCCGGCAATCTGATTGATGCATTCTTGCAGCAGGGATTCAAGCTGATCGGCCGATACCGGTTTTTCCAGGCTACCCAGAACGGGCAACTCTTGATGACCACCAAAGCGGGACACACTGTGCAGGATATCCCCGGCTTGTGCGCTGCAAAAAACCAGCTGGGGAACATGCTCCAGCCTGCGCATGTGACGCAACAGCTGGATACCATCCAGCCTGGGCATGTCCAGATCGCAGATCATCAAGTCATAGCGGTGCGACTCCAGCTGTGACAGCGCCTGATAGCCATCCTCAGCCTCGTCAATCAGGTTCGCCCCAGCTTGTTGAAGCAGCGCATGCAATGCCATGCGCTGAATTGCGTGATCTTCGACAATCAATATCCGTAATGGAAAAATATCGCTTTGTAATAATGGACCAGTCATTAAAATCACCTGAAATCATAAAACTTGGTTTTTTATAAGCGTTACATTATCCTTACCTAGATACTGAATGCTGATGGGAAATTTCTGATTGAATACTAGATTTTTCTTATGACTTTTTTAAAGAAACACATTTACTCTCCTGCAGTCGAATGCTAGAAAAATATTATTTCTAATCCATAACATTCCGGAGATTTAAGAATGAAAAGCGCCATCATTGTCGATGACCACCCAGCCATCTGTCTGGCGGTCCGCTCTGTACTGGAAAAGTCGGGGCGATACGCAATCATCGGCGAAACCGACAATAGCCAGTCCGTCATCGAGCTGGTCCGGGAACACAAGGTCGACCTGATCATCATCGACCTCAATATCCCGCGCATCAGTGGTCTGGAGCTGATCAAACGCATCAAGGGGCAGCATCCGGGCATCAAGCTGCTGGTTCTCTCGGCCCAGGACGAAATGGTGTATGCCTCGCGCTCCATGCAAGCAGGAGCAGATGGCTTTGTCAGCAAGAGCAAGGATCTGAATGCCATCCTGTCAGCATCGGATGCCATCATGGCCGGCTACAGCTTCTTCCCACGCGATGTGGTATCCGGTGCCAAGCTCAATATCGAAAACCAGATGGACAGCCGTATCGAAAAACTGTCTGACCGCGAGCTGGCCGTGCTACAGCATCTGGCACAAGGCCTGTCCAACAAGGCCTGTCCAACAAGGACATTGCCGACCGGCTGTTCATCAGCAACAAGACCGTCAGCACCTACAAGGTGAACATCTTCGAGAAACTGGGCATTTCAAATGTGGTGGACCTGACTGACTTTGCCCGTACCAACAAACTGGTTTGACTAATCCAGAGGCGACTCACACTCGCCTCTGTTGCCTCTGCCAGATATCCGGACGACCACATCTGCGGCACCCTTCTCACGCTGTCCTACTGGTGACGGCCCGGCAGACTGTACGCGCTGATTGCCCAACACCCTCCTGATCCATCGGTCAGACCACGCCAAGCGCAAGATGCTGTTTTCCACCTCCGCCCTGCTTACCACCATGCCGGCAATATCCCGGAATCAAGTACTCACGCGCCCAGCGGCCTGTTAGCCGCTTCATGCCCAGATAGCCAATAAACCCAGCCACGGCTGACCCTTTGATCGGTTACTCAGCTTATCGGCTACTAGTATGGTAGCGCTCAAATCCAACTGGGAGATGGTGATGAGCGTAGTAGTCAGTGGGGCTGCCAATGGCATTGGGCAAGCAGTCGCGACGCGACTGGCCACAGAAGGCCAGCCGCTGGTATTGGTGGATATCGATGCCAAAGGGCTGGCACGCATGGCAGAGACCTTGCCAAGTAATCTTCCCCATCGACTGGTCATCGGTTCGGTTGCCGACCGTGCTACGGCTGATGCTGCTGCGGCGGCAGCGCAAGAACTGGGCGGTGCCCATGGTTTATCCCATAACGCGGGTATCCAACGTTATGGCTCGGCGCTGGAAACCTCGCAGCAATGCTGGGATGAAGTCATGGCGACCAATCTGGGCGCAGCCTTCCTGCTGGCACAGGCCTTGTTGCCCCAGTTGATCGCCAACCGTGGCGCCCTGGTATTCATGGCCTCGGTACAAGGCCTGGCCTCTCAGCGCAATGTGGCTGCCTATACGGCATCCAAGCATGGGCTGATTGGCCTGAGCAAATCCATTGCCGTGGACTTTGCCAGCCAGGGCGTACGGTCCAATGCCATCGCCCCAGGCTCCATCGACACCCCCATGCTGCGCGATGCCATCGCCAGTGCGCCCTCCCCCGCTGCCTTACGCAAAGAAATCGACACCATGCATCCGCTGGGCCGCGCCGGTCATGCCAGCGAGGTTGCCGAGCTGGTGGCTTTTTTGCTGTCTGACCGTGCTGCCTTCATTACCGGAGAAGTCATCCGCATTGATGGTGGCTTGCTCGCCCTTATCGGCGGCTCACCCTTACAGGACTGAAACATGGCCATTGTAGATATCAAGGCGACCACGGTTGCCGTTCCGCTGGAAGCGCCACTCAGACATTCTGCCGGTGTGCACTGGCAACGCTTTGTCCGCACCGTGGTGGAAGTCATCGACGATAGCGGCTTATCTGGCTGGGGCGAACTGGGCGGTGGCGGTGAAAGTGCCGAAGCCGCCGTCAAGGCCTTGCTGCCCTACCTGAAGGGGCATGATCCACTGCAGTTCGAACAACTGCGCTGGAAAATCATGAACCCCACCGCCAGCCTGTACAACAACCGTCTGCAATTGCATGCCGCCATCGAAATGGCCTGTATGGATCTGGCCGGCAAACAACTTGGCATGCGTGCCTGTGATTTTCTAGGTGGTGCGCTGCGCGAGCAGGTGGATTTTGCCGCCTACCTGTTCTACCGCTATGAACATGATGGCCGCGGCGGCGAAACCATGCCGGAAGACATGGTGCGCCATGCGCTGGAACTGAAGCAGCGCCATGGCTTCCGGGTACACAAGCTCAAGGGTGGCCACTTTGCCCCCGACCACGACATTGCCGTGATGGAGGCGCTGGCCGCCGCCCTGCCCGGCGACCGACTGCGACTGGACCCGAATGCCACCTGGTCGGTGGAAGAAAGCCTGCGCGTCGGCCGCGCCATCGCCCATCTGCCGAATGATTATCTGGAAGACCCCACCTGGGGACTGGAAGGCATGCGCCGCGTACGCGAACGCCAGCCCATTCCCACCGCCACCAATATGGTGGTGGTGAATTTTGAACAGCTGGCGCAATGCATGCGCCACAGCCTGGTGGATGTCATCCTGCTGGACACTACCTTCTGGGGCGGGCTGCGTCAGGCTTACAAGGCGGGTACCGTGCTGGAAACCTTCCAGCACTCTGCCGCTATCCACTCTTCCGGTGAACTGGGCATTCAGTTGGCCTCCATGCTGCATCTGGGTGCCGCTTTACCCAATCTCAATTTCGCTGCCGATGCCCACTACCATCACCTGCGTGATGACATTCTGGTGGGAGGCAAATTCAGCTATCAGGATGGTGCCATTGCCCTGCCGTCCGGTCCGGGCCTGGGGGTTGAGGTGTGCCGTGACAAGCTGGCGCAGTATGCCGAGCACTACCGCAGCGTGGGTGGCTATGCCTATGACCGCGATCCGGGCCGACCCGGCTGGTATGGCATCCTGCCGGAGCGGCGCTGGGCCGACCCTCGCCAACAGCAGGTGGGGGTGCTCCATGGCTGAAGTCTGTCTGCGCGATCTGGTCAAGGTATACGAACAGCAAGTGGTGGTGCGTGGCATCCATCTCGAGATACCAGATGGGGCCTTCGTGGTGCTGGTCGGCCCTTCCGGCTGCGGCAAATCCACCACGCTACGCATGATTGCCGGACTGGAAAGCATCAGTCATGGCCAGTTGCTGATTGATGGCAAACTGGCCAACGAGCTGCCCCCGCAGGAACGCGGCGTGGCCATGGTGTTCCAGTCCTATGCGCTCTATCCGCACATGACGGTGCAGGAAAACCTGGCTTTTTCGCTGAAGCTGGCGGGTATTTCCGCTACAGAGCGGCAAAAGCGGATTGATGTCGCCGTCAAAACACTGGAGCTGGCCCCCTACCTGAACCGCAGGCCGGCAGAACTATCCGGTGGCCAGCGCCAGCGGGTAGCCATGGGACGGGCCATCGTGCGCGAACCGCGGGTATTTCTGTTTGACGAACCGCTGTCCAATCTGGATGCCAAGCTGCGCAACCAGATGCGGGTGGAAATCAAGCGCCTGCAACACCGGCTCAAGGTCACTACCGTCTATGTAACCCATGATCAGGTAGAAGCCATGACGCTGGCCGACATCATGGTGGTGATGAAAGACGGGGCCATTGTGCAGCAAGGCAGCCCGCTGGAGGTATTCCAGAATCCGGCCAATCACTTTGTCGCCAGCTTCATCGGCACGCCGCAAATGAACTTCTTCCACGGCACGCTGCAGCAGGAGGGGGAACACTACTACTTCGCCTCGCCGGCGCTGCGCATACCACTGGACCGGACACGCTTTGGCCCGGCATTGACGCATGGACAGCGCGTCTGCGCCGGCTTGCGCCCGGAAGATATCGTGCCGCATTGGCCGGATGAAGCGCCGCCAGCGGCAGAAACCTTTGCCGCCACCATCACGCTGTCGGAAATGCTGGGCAATGAAACCCTGCTGTTTGCCGAATCCGCCAGCGGGCCGCTGATTGCCCGTCAACTGCCTCCGCGCCCGGTAGCCGATGGCCAGACACTGCGTTTTGCCATCCGTGCCGCTAATTTGCACCTGTTCGACGCTGATAGCGGCATATCGCTACGTGCCGACCGTCCGCAGTCTCAGGAGACCAATACACCATGACACGCCCAGCCTTGCTCCGTTTTGCCCTGCTAGCTAGCTGCCTGTTCAGCACTGCCGTCCCGGCCAAAGAAGTACAACTATTCAATGACAAAGGCTTCTGGAGCGCCCCACTGCAGACGGTGGCCAATGCCGCGCGCGCCGAGGGCATCAGCCTGAAGATTTCTCCTTATGCCAATGCGGAGCAATACAAGACCTTCATTCAGGCCTCGGTGGCCTCTGGCCGCACGCCGGAGCTGTTTACCTGGTGGACCGGCGCATCGCTGAACACGCTGACCGCCACCGGCCAACTGGCACCGCTGGGCGCGCTGTGGAAGGAAATGGAAGCCGATGGCCGCTTTCAACCGGGCGTCAAAGACCTGTTCAGCGTGGGCGGTCAGCCCTATGCCATCCCTTTGCAACTGTCGCGCTGGGTGGTGTTGTACGACAAACGCGTCTTTGCCCGCCTGGGCTTGAAACCACCCGCCAACTGGGCCGAGCTGCAAACCGTGGCCACGCGGATCAAAGCCGCTGGCCAGACACCGTTTCTGGCCACCACCCAGGATGGCTGGCGCGGCTTTATCTGGTTTCAGGAACTGCTGCTGCGTACCGATCCCAAGGCTTATGTCGGCCTGAACAATGGCAGCGTGGCCTATGACAGCCCGGCGGTGCGCAATGTATTCAAGATATGGTCCGAGATGTATGCCAAAGGCTGGTTTTCCGACCCCCGCTCCAATGAAGAGATCAACGACTTCGTCCGGGGCAAGGGCGTGATGTATTTGTTTGGGGAATGGGCAGTCGGCCTGCTGGGCAAGGCAGGCTTTCCACTCCAGGAGCTGGGGGTGTTCATCCTGCCCAATGCGCCTGGCGTGCAGCAGCCGGCCATCATTGTGGAAGGCGCACCCATCGTGGTTTCCCGCAAGGGGCTGGCCAATCCCGATGTAATGAAGACGTTGCGCTTCTGGGTTTCCAACCAGGGTGCGCAAACCTGGGGCAAGGCCTCGGGCAACTATATCGGCAATAACAAGATTGCCGCGCCCAATGCCATTGTCAGCCAGGTGAATACGCAACTGGCCCAAACACGCCACACCATGTTCCTGCGCTGGTGGGAAAACGTACCCACCACGCTGCAAGGCGAGATGGTGGCGGAATTCAACCGCTTCATGCTCAAACCGGACATGCGCACTGCCCAGAACGTCATGCAGCGCATGCAAAGCCTGAATGCGGCTTATTGGAGCAACAGAAAAAAGTCCTGACGCATCGCCTGGCAACAGGCCAGCCACCCGCACCTCAACGGAGACCGGCATGAACCCGCTCATGCAGCATGATCAACAACTGCTTGCCCGCATCGGCCTGGCACAAATCAAGGCACGCGAACCCGCCCAACAAGGGCGTCAGTTTCGCGTGGCACTGCGCTTCATGGCCCCCGCCCTGCTGTTGGTGACAGCCCTGCTATTACTGCCGGTGCTGTACAACATCTGGCTCAGTTTTACCCAATGGCAATTGTTTGAGGGCCGGGACGACTTCGCCGGCTGGCAGAATTATCGCCAGTTGTGGTCCAGCCCCTATTTTGACGAGGCACTGGGCAATACCGCGCTGTGGGTGGTGGCCTCGGTGCTGTTTCCCCTCACTGTCGGATTGGGACTGGCGCTGCTGTTCCGCCAGATGCCCGGTCAGGAATGGTTCAAATCCATCATTTTCCTGCCGCGCATCCTGGCCCCGACGGCGGTGGGCGTGATGTGGTACTACGTGTACGCGCCACAAGGCATGCTCAACCAGGTACTGGGACAGTTCAGCAGCATGCCGGTGGAAACCGGCTGGCTGTTTGAAGAACAGCTGGTCACACCCGCCATCATCCTGACTTTTGTCTGGCAAAGCTGCGGGCTGGTGATGGTCCTGCTGTTGCTGGGGCTGGCTGCGCTACCGCGCGATCCGCTGGATGCCGCCCGCATGGACGGTGCCCGGCCCTGGCAGGTGTTCCGCCACATCACCCTGCCCTTGCTCGCCCCCACCTTGCTGATGGTGGTGATTCTGTCAGTACTGGCCGGCTTTACCGTGTTTGATCTGCTGTGGGTGATGGGAGCGAACTATCCGCAACAGCGCACCCTGTCGCTGGCGGTGTTCATGTACTTCGAAGCCTTCCAGAAAAACAGCTGGGCCTTTGCCGCCGCCACCGCCGTGGTGATTGGTGGCGTGGTGCTGGCTGTTACTTGGCTCCAGACCTTATTGCAAGCCCGTGTAGACAGGATGGTCCGCTGATGCAAAACCTATCGTCGCAACAAGCCAAATGGCTGGCCCTGCCGCCGCCGGCATCACCACCACGCTGGGGCAAGGCCCTGTGCGGATTAGCACTCGCCTTGCTGTGGCTGCTGCCCTTCAGCTATGTCTTGCTGGCCATCTTCAAATCCACCGCCGAGTATGCCGCTTCGGCCCCGTTGTCCCTGCCCGAGGGTGTGTCACCCTTACTGGAGAATATCCGCATGGCCTGGGAACAGGGCGATATGGCACAGGCCATGCTCAACTCCAGCTTGTATGCCGCGGTGGGTGCCTCGCTGGCGGTGCTGCTGGCCGCCATGGCCGCTTATCCGCTGGCACGCATGCAATTCCGGCATCGCAATCTGTGGTTCCTGCTGCTGTTTGCCGGCACGGTGTTTCCCTTCCAGATGTACCTGATTCCACTGTTCTTCGGCTTCCAGTGGGCTGAGTTGCTGGATACGCATCTGGGCATGTGCCTGCTGTACACCGCCATCTGCATTCCATTCCCGCTGCTGGTATTACGCAATTACATGCAGAACCTCAGCCTGGAAATCGACCAGGCGGCACGGCTGGATGGCGCGTCGGAATTCACACTGTTCTGGCGCATCATCCTGCCCAATCTGCGCGGCCCGATGTCGGCGGTGTTCCTGCTGCAATTCACCTGGATCTGGAACGACATGCTGTTTTCCTCGGTGCTGGGCAATAGCCCGGAAACCCGTTCCATCATGAATGCCTTGCTGGTGTTCCAGGGCAGTTATGCGCAAAGCGGGCCCAATATCATGCTGACCGCCGCCGTGCTGGCCTCGCTGCCCACCTTATTGCTGTTTGTGCTGCTGCGCCGCCAGTTCATGCAAGGGCTGCGGGTGTGATGAGCCAGCCTGCTGCCCTGGCCACGCACCAACCCTTTGTGCCGGATCCGCGTCAGCCACTGGCGCGCCAGCTATACCAGTTGCTGCTGGTGCGGATTTGCCGCTTCGAGCTGGAACCGGGCCGGCTGATTTCTGAAGCCTCGCTTTCCGCCACCCTGGGCGTCAGCCGCACCCCAGTGCGCGAGGCGATGGCCAGACTGGCAGAACAGGGCCTGGTGGAAGTCATGCCGCAGCGTGGCAGCCGCGTACTGCCCTTGCGCCGCAGCGATCTGGAAAAGTCGCAATTCATGCGCGAAGCATTGGAAACCGCCATGCTACGCAAAGTCATGGCCATTGCGGATCGCCAGCTCCTGCTGATGCAGCTGGACAAGGAAATCACCCTGCAACGCACTTATCTGCAAGTGGGCGATCTGGCGCGTTTTTATCAATCTGACGAGGACTTCCACCGCCATATCGCCCTGTTTGCCGGCTGCGGGCCGGTAATCGAGGAGATTGCCCGCGTCAAGGTGCATATGGACCGCTTCCGGCAACTGACGGTGGCCTCGGTGGAGGATCTGGCCATGGTCATTGCCCAGCACCAGGCCATACGCGACAGCATTGCCGGCAGCGACGGCATGGCAGCCGAAGCCTGCCTGCAGTTGCATCTTCGGCGGATCTTCTCTTTTCTGGAGCAGGCCCAAGCGCTGTTCCCGCATTATTTTGCCGAGTCAAAGCCATGAAGATAGCCATCTGGGGCAGGCAACGCGACCACGTAGGCGAAAGCCCGTGCTGGGATGCGGTACACGGCTGCCTGTGGTCGGTGGACATGACGGCACAGGCCATCCGCCGCCGCTGGCCCGATGGCCGCACCGACAGTTTTCCCACTGCCGAACTGCCTGCCGCACTGGCACTGAACCCGCAGGGCGACATGGCGGTGGTGGCGTTTGCCAGCGGTACCGCGCTGTGGACGCCCACACAGGGGCTGTTGCACTGGCTCACCCGGCCGGAAACCGACCCGCAGCTGCGGCTGAATGAAGGCAAGTGTGATCCGGCAGGACGCTTCTGGGTGGCCAGCATGGAAAACAATCTGGACCACCATGGCCAGCCACGCGCCACCTCCCGCTTTGCCGGGCACCTGTGGCGCACCAGCGGGGAGCAGGCCATCGCCTTGAGTGAAGCCGAATTCGGCTGCCCCAATACCATGGCCTGGTCGCCCGACCGGCGCTACTTTTATGCAGGCGACAGCCAGCGCAATTCCATCTGGGTGTGGGATTACGACATGGCATCCGGCGACATCAGCCAGCGCCGAGTGTTGCAACAAGGCGGGCCGGGCATTCCCGATGGTTCTGCCATGGATGAGGATGGCTGCCTGTGGACGGCCCGCTTTGGCGGAGGCTGCATTGTGCGTACCACGCCAGCAGGTAAAACCGACCGCATCATCCCGCTGCCGGTCCGCAACCCGACCAGCTGTACTTTTGGGAATGCACAAGGCGGCAAACAACTGGATACCCTGCTGATTACTTCCGCCCGCTTTGGCCTGAGCCAACCCGGCCCGCAGGATGGTGCGGTACTGGCCATTCACACCGGCCACTACGGCCTGCCGGAAAACCGTTACCGGGACGATGCCTGACACGCGAGGCAGCAGGCGGGTCAGCTTACAGGCCGGCCCACCCGCAAGCACTACACCTTAACCGCAAGCCCCTACATGGCCGCAGGCGGTGCAAAATTCGCAGCCATCCTTCTTGATGAGGGCATGGTTGCCGCATTCCGGGCAGGGTTTGCCGGACAGGGGCTTGAGTGCCGCCTGGGTGGCGGTTTCCGGGCTGAACAGATCGCTCTGCTCCGGCACCATCACCCCCATCTCCTCCAGCGGCACGCCATCCTGGGTCAGCACGCCCAGCATGGCGTAGCGATGAATCATCAGCTGCGCCATATAGGCGACGGTGGACGGCCAGCTTTGCGACTTTTCCTGACCCGGAATGCGGGCAAAGAAGTCGCCTTGCGGCTCGGCATAGCTCAGCAGCTTGCGCAGCTTCATGCCGATCCAGGCCGGGTCGATCACCCGCATGTCCAGCGACAGCATCTTGCACAGGCCATCCAGTTCGCGCGGATAATTGCCGGCCAGCCACACCGAATACGGGCGGCGCTGGCCATTGGGTAGCACCAGCTCTTTCAGGAAGAGCACGAAATCGTCACCGGTTTGCGGATTGGCCACATCCACCGACCAGCTCATGGTACCGTCGGTGCCGGATTTGGGTTCCTTGCGGGCAAACAGCGCATCCATCACCGGGGTGGGTTCGTGCTGGTCGGCGGTCAGTGCGCCCAGCTGCTCCACGCGATGACGCACCACCTGACCCAGCGCCGCAGCGGCCGAAGTGGCATACACGGTGCGTTCACCCAGTTCAAACACATAGCGCTTGTCGCCATTGGTATGCGACAAAGCTTCCAGCTTGGCCGACAGCCAGGCATGGTCGCGGCAGCGCATGTCCATCGACAGCGTCTTGGCAATCGCGCCCAGGCCACGCTGTTCTTCGGTGGCATTCACCCAGCACTCAAACGGCGTGATGCGGCCGTTTTCCACATGGCCCACCACCACGGCAAAGTCACCCGCCGGGCCTTCCACCATATAGGTCCAGGAGGGGTTGCCTTCTTTCAGCTTGGGCCGGTTCGGCCACTTCAGGCTGGCCAGCGCCGGGCTGGGCGCGGTATTCAGGGTGATGCGGCGGTCCGGGTCGCCATCCTGGCTGGCGGACAGGTCTTGCGGGGCTTCCTTGGCACTTTCCTTTGCCGGCTCGATAGACAATACCGAACCCAGCACGCTGTTGGGGCGGTAAGTGGTAATGCCTTTCAGGCCATTGCGCCAGGCTTCCAGATACAGGCTTTCGAAATCGGCAAACGGGTAATCCGCTGGCACATTCACCGTTTTGGAGATGGCAGTGTCGATATATGGCGCCACGGCGGCCACCATGCGCATATGGTCCAGCGCGCTCATTTCCAGCGCCGAGACAAAGTAGTCCGGCAGCGCCTGGGTGTCGCCACCCTGCATGCGGTAGACGCGATAGGCGTGGTCTTCCACCAGATATTCCTGAGTAGAGCCATCAGCCATGCGCTTCTTGCGGGTGTAGAACCAGGAGAACGGCGGTTCGATACCGTTGCTGGCATTGTCGGCAAAGGCCAGCGAAATGGTGCCGGTAGGGGCAATCGACAGCAGGTGCGAGTTGCGGATGCCGTGCTTGCGGATACGGGCCTTGATGCTGTCCGGCAGGCGGCTGGCGCAATGCGGTTCGGCCAGGTATTTGTCGGCATCAAACAGCGGGAAGGCACCCTTCTCGATGGCCAGATCCACCGAGGCGTCGTAGGCGGAGTCGCGCATGGATTCAGAAATGCGCGCGGCAAAACGACGGCCTTCTTCGCTGTCGTAACGAATCTTCAGCATGATCAGCGCATCGCCCAGACCGGTGAAGCCCAGGCCGACGCGGCGTTTGGACTGCGCTTCGCGCTCTTGTTCCTTCAGCGGCCACACGGTCAGGTCCAGCACATTGTCCAGCATGCGGATGGACATGCGCACCACGCTCTCGAAGGCCTTGAAATCAAAGCTGGGCTTGGCACCAAACGGTTGACGCACGTATTTGGTGAGATTGACCGAACCCAGGTCGCAGCAGCCGTAATCCGGCAGCGGTTGTTCGCCGCAGGGGTTGGTGGATTCAATCACCTCGCAATAGGACAGGTTGTTGTCCTGGTTGATCTTGGACATGAACAGCACGCCCGGCTCGGCGTGGTCATAGGTGGATGCCATGATCTGTTGCCACAGATCGCGCGCCGGGATGGTGCGGTATACCCACAGGCCGTCGGCACGCTGGTAGTGGCCGGGGAAGGCGTCGGTGGCCGGCTCCACACTGTGGGTCAGTTCCCACTCGGCATCAGCTTCCACCGCACGCATGAAGTCATCGGACACACCAACCGAAATATTGAAGTTGCGCAGGTCGCCCTTGTCCTTGGCGTGGATGAAGTCTTCCACGTCCGGATGGCTGACATCCAGCACACCCATTTGCGCACCACGGCGGGCACCGGCGGATTCCACTGTTTCGCAGCTGCGGTCGAACACCCGCATATACGATACCGGCCCGGAAGCGCGGCTATTGGTGCCTTTTACCCGTGCGCCCTTGGGACGGATACGCGAGAAGTTGTAGCCCACGCCACCGCCACGACGCATGGTTTCGGCGGCTTGCAACAGGGCTTCGTAAATGCCGGCCTTGCCGTTGGAAGGTTCGGAGACGGAGTCGCCCACCGGCTGGACAAAGCAGTTGATCAAGGTGGCGCGCAACTCGGTGCCCGCAGCGGAATTGATGCGACCGCCGGGAATGAAACCATTGTCCAATGCCTGAAAGAACAGCGGCTCGAAACGGGCCGGATCCTGCTCCAGTGCCGCCAGCGCGCGCGCAACACGCTGTCTGACTTCACTGACGCTCTGTTCATTACCTTTGGCATACTTTTCCAGCAATACCTCGCGCGAGATATCCTGCTCCAGCATGACGGCACTGTTTTCACGCTTCATTCCGGCCCCTCGATTTCCTGAAATTTTTGAGAATTTTCCTGACTTCTGCAGCCTTGCCATTTCGGCAATCCATGCACTCTACGCCTGTTCGCCAGGCAATGCACACCTTGACACGCTCTGGTGAGCGTGTATCAAGTAAGCCGGTCAAGCCACAACATCTGGCAAAAGAAAACGGCGTATTACACTATATGTAGTTACGCCGTTTATTGATGGACATCAAGCCATTTCAGGAACTATTTGCTGGATAGCTTGATCCCCAGTGCCACACCGTCCCGTTCGGCGCGGGTTTTAACCGGCTCACCCACAGTGAGGCGATCGGCCAGAGTGTTGTCAATTCGCATCATCACCTTGCGGGCATTTTCTGCCCGCTGCCGCGCCAGCAGGTGCAAGGCGGCATCGTCCACTTTCTGGGCAGCAATCAGCTCACCACGCAGCAGCTTGGCCAACGCGGCACCGGATGGTCCACTTGGGTTCAGGGTACGGGACATCAGCTTGAGTCGGCCCAGATCATGCGCATAAACCGTCTTGATGGCATCCAGCATGGCCGGGTCTGCCATATCCGGCACCGGCAGCGGTTCACCTGGCAGCAGACTGCGTCCGGCTGCTTGCAGAATGGCGCTGTCGATACGCGCCCGTGCCAGCTCCTTGCTGTCCACATCCGGATCGTAGCTGCCGGCTATCTGCAGCTGCATCTTGGGCCGCTTGGCCATGACGCCGGCCACCTTTTCCAACTTCTCGCGCTCCGGTGGTGCCACGCTGGCTTCGCCCGGAATGAAGTACACGCTGTCAAAACCTTCGCCGCCCAGCAGGGCACCCAGCGCCCGGAACGGCGCAGTTACCACCTTGGTCACCACATTCACCAGCGCCTTCCGCACAATCTGGCCATAGCTGAACTGCGGGTCGTCCAAGCTGCCGGATACCGGCAGGTCCAGGTCGATCTTGCCGTCGCTATCCTCCAGCAAGGCCACCGCCAGTCGCAGCGGCAGGTGGGTTCCCTTGTAGTCCGGTACCTCGTCCCCCAACTGAATGGTGTTGATCACCACCCGGTTCTGCCCCTTCATCTGGCGATGTTCCAACAGGTAATGCAGATCTACCGTCAAGCGCCCGTCGTTAATGCGCCAGCCGGCAAAGGTGGTGGCATAGGGGTTGAGGTTGTTGAGCGGAATATTACGGAATGACATGGTGATGTCGGTATTGTCGGTTACCGCCATCGGTGCCAGCGCACCACGAACCCGCACATCGCCGTACTGGTCCACATCACCATCCAGCGTCACGGTGCCGGTACGCCCCGGACGGGTGGACAGGCCCTGAATCGAACCGCGCAGATGGTGCATCTGGGTGGCAAAGTTGGGGTTCATGCTCTGGTCAGCAAACTGCACCTTGCTGCGATTGAGGTGAATGCTGCGGATATCCACTGGCGGCATGGCCGCAGCAGGCGCGGCCTTGGCCGGTGCGGCTGCCGTCGGCGCGGAGCTGGGCTTGGCGGCAAAAATGCGCTGCCAGTTGAGCTGACGCTTGGCATCCAGAATCAGCCGCGCTGACAAGGCTTCCAGCCGGATATCCTGCACCGCCACGCTGAGCGGCACTGCCGGGGTGCTCTGGGCCTTGATGCCATTCACCTTCAGATTGTCCCAGCCCAGCAGCGGCAGCTTTTCGCCCGGCTCCATGATGGCCAGTTTGCTGATGCCGGCAGTACCGGCCACTTTCCAGCCCTTACTGGCCGATTCCACATCCAGCGCCGCATTCAGTTGGCCGCCGCGCATGTGCAGCGGGGTGGTGGACAGGCCGTAAGGCGCAAACGGTACCAGCGGCAGGCCATCGGCCTTGATCTGTCCCTTCAGCGCCGCCGTAGCCGGGTCCAGCTGCAGCGCGGCCTGCAACTGGCCGTTCTCCAGCTTGCCATCCAGCGTGACGGCCAATTGTTGCGCATCGAGACTCTCCACCCGGGCATTGAGCGCCCGCAAGCTGGCCGTTACCGGACGCGACAGGGTGTAATCGTTCCAGCTGATTTCACCATCACTCAGGGTGAGTGTGGGGTAATGCAGCTGCCAGCCCGGCTTGTCCTGCTGCGCGGCTGGTTTGGTGGCTGCAGCCGCCGTCTTGCCACGGGCAAACAGCTGGGCCAGATTCAACTGCCCTTGCTTGTTGCGCTCCACCGCCACCCGCAAGCCTTGCAGTTCCACGGCACCAGGTTCAAGCAATTGTCCCTGCTGCACGATGCGCGAGGGCTGCACGCTAAGCTTGGCCAGAGTGATTTTCTCTGGCTGCGTGGCATTGCCCAGCTTGATGTCAGCCAGCTCGCCAGCCAGCTTGTCCACCGCGAAACCACGTTTCGGGTCGAGTTCAAAGCGGGCGTGCAGCAGCGGCAGGCGTGCCGCCACTTGCAGCGGGGTGGCAAAACCGGCATCGCCAAAGCGGTATTGCCAGTTGGCCAGCTTGATGTCTTCCACCTTCACCTGCCATGGCGAAGGGGCTGCTTTGCTGTTTTCGGTCGATGCCGCACCGGCTGCCTTGCTGGCAGGCAGGGCTGCCAGCCAGTCCAGACTACCGTCTGCCATGCGCTGTGCTTCCAGGCTGCCGCCATCCAGCGCGATCTGTTGCAGGCTCAACTGACTATGTTGCAGGTCAAAACGCCCCCCTTTCAGCTGCAAGGAAGGCAGGACAAAGCGATGCTGCGTACCGGGAGCCTGCATCTGCAAGCCCTTCAGTTCGGCGCTGAAGGGGCTGATCTGCAACTGCGGCTGCTTGCCTTTCAGGTCGAACTGGTAGCTGGCCTGTACCGACAGCGTGCCTTGCGGCTTGGCAATATTGAAATGCGGTTTAACGTATTCCCAGATGCTGGCCAGGGTAAAACCACGAATGCTGGCGGTGCCACTCGATTGCAAGGGCTGCAATTGCAGGCTGCCTTTCCAGTCCAGTTGCGTACCGTCGCCCAGGGCCGCATGCAGGCGATAGCCACCGGCTTCGGGCAAGGTGGTGAGATCGGTCAGCGCCAGATTCAGCGGCGAAACCTTGAAGCTGTCAGTACCGGCCAGCCGGTCCTGAAACATGACCTGGCCATTGCGGATGTTCAATGCCTGGAGCAGGAATTTGGTCGGCGAACCATCGTCTTTTTTAGGCTGGGCCGGGCCGCTGGCATCACTGATGAAGCGCGCCCAGTTCCACTGGCCTTGGGCGTTACGCTGTACCCATACCTTCGGGACATCAACGCTGAATTCCGACAATTGCCAACGCCCCAGCAGCAAGGCTGAGGGGTCCAGATTCACATACACCCGATCCGCGGCAAACAGCGGCGCACCCTGGCCTTCGGCCAGCTGTAACTGACGTACTTCCACGGCCATGCGCCAGGGATTGATGGATACCTCTCCCAACGTCAGCTTGCGGCCGATACCGGCTGCCCATTTAGCCGCCTGGCTCTGGACAATGCCCGGCGCGATACCAGCCAGAAACCCCCACAGCAACAGCAGGATGGCGGCAATGCCGGCCAGCCAGCGCCGCCAGCGTGCAGGTCGGCGAGAGGAAGTAGGTTTCCCGGTACTCTGATCAGTTGCGCTCATGACAATCTTCTTTTTGACAGCAGTTTTTCATTTTAACTGCTTTATCAAACAGTGTTAGTTACATGTTGTTAGCAATGTTGTCATCGTCGCCAGCAGCCATCATCTGCCGGAAGCCAACCCGGCAAGCAGCATGGCCGCGTGCTATGCTGCGCCAGCCTCCCTTAACCCTGCATGCCATGCCACATTCCAAACCGTTAAGCTGGGATATTTTCTGCACCGTCATCGACAACTACGGTGATATCGGCGTCGCCTGGCGACTGGCGCGCCGGCTGACGCACGATTTTGACCACGCGGTGCGCCTGTGGGTGGATGATCTGGCCAGCTTTGCCCGTATTGCCCCCGTGCTTGACCCATCCTGTCCCAGACAGGAGCTGGATGGCATCACCATCTGCCAGTGGCAGCCGGATGCCACCTTTACCGACTACAATCCCGCGCAGGTAGTCATTGAGGCCTTTGGTTGCCGCCTGCCTGATGCGGTAGCGCTGGCAATGGCCAAAGCAGCGGTCACACCGGTATGGATCAATCTGGAATACCTGTCGGCCGAAGACTGGGTGGAAGGATGTCACGGCATGGCCTCGCCCCACCCGCGCCTGCCCCTGACCAAATACTTTTTCTTTCCCGGCTTCACCGAGCACACCGGCGGCCTGCTGTGCGAGGACGGGCTGATCACCACCCGGCAGCGCTGGCAGCAGGACAGCCTGGCACAGCGCGCCTTCTGGCAGATGTTCGATATCCCGGAGAAACAGCCGGAAGAATGGCGCGTCAGCCTGTTTGCCTACGAAAATCCCGCCGCGCGCGAACTGCTGGATTACTGGACGCACAGTTCCATGCCGGTGCACTGCATGGTGCCGGAAGGCAAGGTGCTGGCCGATGTGGAGGCGGTGATGGGCCAGCGGCTACAGGCCGGCCAGCATATCAGCCGTGGTGCACTGACCGTGCATGTGTTGCCGATGACCGATCAGGACAGTTACGACCTCACCCTGTGGTCGTGCGATATCAACTTTGTACGCGGCGAAGACAGTTTCGTGCGTGCGCAATGGGCAGGCAGGCCTTTCATCTGGCACATCTACCCGCAGGACGACGCTGCACACATGGTGAAGCTTGATGCCTTTTTGTCACACTACTGTCGAGGTATTGACGCAGCAACCGCCAGCGCGCTAAAGGCAGCCAGCCATGCCTGGAACCATGGCCAGGGCATGCTGCCCGCCTGGCAGGCATTGGAAAAGTATCTGCCGCAGTGGCACCAGCTCAGCCGCAGCTGGCCGGACAAACTGCTGCACGCGGGAGACTTGGGGATGCGGCTGGTGCAATTCATACAAAACCGGCTAAAATAGCCCGTTTTTCGGAAACCGTTTTCCGAGTTCAATCAAGAGTTTGGGACTTTACACGTAATGAAAACCGCACAAGAACTCCGCGCTGGCAACGTATTCATGGTAGGCAACGACCCGATGGTCGTGCAAAAAGCTGAATTCAGCAAATCCGGCCGTAACGCTTCCGTCGTGAAGATGAAGATGAAGAACCTGCTGAGCGGCGCCGGCTCCGAAGCCGTTTACCGCGCTGACGACAAGTTCGATGTCGTGGTTCTGGACCGCAAGGATTGCACCTACTCCTACTTTGCTGACCCGATGTATGTGTTCATGGACAGCGAATTCAACCAGTACGAAGTAGAAGCCGACAACCTGGGCGACACCATCAACTACATCGTTGACGGCATGGAAGACGTTTGCCAGGTTACCTTCTACGATGGCAAGGCCATCTCCGTTGAACTGCCGACCACCGTGGTTCGCGAAGTGGAATACACCGAGCCGGCCGTACGTGGCGATACCTCGGGCAAGGTTCTGAAGCCGGCCAAGCTGGTTGGTACCACCTTCGAAGTACAGGTTCCGGCCTTCGTGGTTACCGGCGAAAAGATCGAAATCGACAGCCGCACCGGCGAATTCAAGAAGCGCGCCTGATCGCCTTCCTGATGCTGTAGAAAAAGCGACCCACGGGTCGCTTTTGTTTTGCCTGTCATTCGGACAAGTGCTGCGTTATCGTGCTGTTTTCCGGAGGGGATCATGGACCGACTCGAACAGCTTGCGCTGCAAGCCAGCTACAACCAATGGATGAATGACAAGCTTTACCAGACAGCAGCCCGCTTGCCAGAAGCCGCGCTGCAGCGTGGCATGGGAGCCTTCTTTGGCTCGGTATTCGGTACGCTCAATCACATTGTGGTGGGCGATACCCTGTGGCTGCAGCGCTATCGTCAGCACCCGGCTGGCTTTCCGGCCTTGCACGCACTACAGGACATCACGCAGCCGGCTTCGCTTAACGGCTTGCTGTTTGATAATCTGGCTGCGCTCTACACGCGCCGCCAGCTGCTGGACCAGGTCATCATCCAGCTGTGTGCCCAGCTACAGGACCGCGATCTTGATCAGCCGCTGGCCTATCACAACACCCGCGGCGTGGCGCAATGCAAGAACTTCCACGCCCTGCTGCTGCACCTGTTCAATCACCAGACCCACCACCGCGGTCAGGCTACGACCCTGCTATCGCAGCTGGGCGAGGATGTGGGTATCACCGACCTGATTGCACTGATCGACGACATTCCGCCAGCCTGACACAGCAAAGGCCAGACAAAGTCTGGCCGTAGACGGAGCATGCTGGCTCAGATCACCACACCCGGCGGCGGCTGGTCGTGCGTCTGGCCGGCACTCTGGTGCGGCAGTTCCAGATAACTCTTGGATTGCATCTCGGTCAGGCGGCTGGCGGTACGGAAAAACTCGCTGGCCTGCACGCCGTCGGTATAGATGTCATCGATTTCCACGACAGCAGAGGCAATCAGCTTGACGCGGTTGTCGTAAAACACATCCACCAGCCAGGTAAAGCGGCGGGCAATGGAGGCATCCTTGGCCGCCAGTTTAGGGATGCCGCTGATGAACACGGTATGGAATTCGGTGGCAATTTCCAGATAGTCAGTCTGCGCCCGCGGGCCATCGCAAATGGCGAAAAAATCGAACCAGATGATGCCCGGCGCCAGTTTCTTTACCGGAATCTGCCGCCCCAGCACTTCGATTTCCTGCTTGGCAATCAAAGCCTCGCTGCTCAGGCGGGTAAACATACCTTCCATGCGCGCCTGGGCAGCAGTGTCGTCCGGCACCATGAACAAGGGCTCGCGCGTCAGTTCGCGCAGGCGGTAATCATTGCCGCCATCCACGTTCAGCACATCCAGCTCACGCTTGATCAGTTCGATGGTGGGCAGGAAGTTCTGCCGTTGCAGGCCATTGGGATACAGACCGTCAGGCGGATAGTTGGAGGTGGTGACCAACACCACGCCACGCTCGAACAAGGCACTGAGCAATCGACCCAGCATCATGGCATCGGCAATGTCGCTGACATGGAATTCGTCAAAGCACAGCAGGCGGGTTTCACGGGCGATCTTGTCGGCATAGGCCAGCAAAGGGTCTTTGCTACCGGCCAGCTGGCGCAGCTCGCGGTGCACCTCAGCCATGAAATTGTGGAAATGGATACGGCGCTTGCGGCGGTACGGCACGCAGGCATAGAAGGCGTCCATCAGGAAACTCTTGCCACGGCCCACCCCTCCCCAGAAATACAGGCCACGCGGCACATCCGGGCTACGCAGGCTACGCCCGAGAAAGCGGTTGCGCTTGTCCTTGAACTCCAGCAGCTGATGCCACAATGCGTCCAGGTGTTCGATCGCGGCAGCCTGGGCCGCGTCATGAATGAAACCGGGCTTTTCACTGGCGGCCTGATACCAGGCTTTGGGACTGGTCAGGGCGTTGTCATCCGGGGAAAAGGTATGCTGGGACATGATATGTGCTGTTCTGTTGTTGGTTTTGGCGCAGGCTGGCACCGGCGCAATGAAGCCATACCGCGAACCCTGCCCGACCGGCGATTAATAGCGCATGATAACCCGAATCGACACGTTGCCGGTCAAGTGAAAAACAGGGCCGGACATGCAACTGCAATCCCTCATCCCTGACAATTAGACCAGCCACCACGATCTGGCTGTGAGCAGCCTCGCCAGACATCCTTTACGGGCTGTCGCCCGTAGCCATGGCGGCATGCAATCCAGCAACGTAGACACCCTTACAGGTACGGCCATGAATATCGAACAGATTCGTCGGCAAGCCTTTGCCATGCCACTCACCAGCCCGGCCTTTCCACCCGGCCCCTACCACTTTTACCAGCGGGAATTCTTCATCATCAGTTATCGCACCGACCCGGACAAACTGCGTGCAGTGATTCCTGAGCCACTGCAAATGACCGAGCCGGTGGTCAATTTCGAATTCATCCGCATGCCGGATTCCACCGGTTTTGGCGACTACACCGAAAGCGGCCAGGTGATTCCGGTTTCCTATCAGGGCAAGCCGGGCAACTACACCCATGCCATGTACCTGAACGACCATCCGCCAACCGCCGGCGGCCGCGAGTTGTGGGGTTTTCCCAAAAAGATGGCCAGCCCCCGTCTGCAAGTGCATACCGACACCCTGGTGGGCGAGCTGAACTACGGCCCGGTACGCGTGGCCACCGGCACCATGGGTTACAAACACCGGGAACTGGACGGGCAGGCCATTGCCGAAAGCCTGCGTACCACCCCGAACTACCTGCTGAAAATCATCCCCCATGTTGATGGAACGGCGCGTATCTGCGAGCTGGTGAGCTTTCCCATGCTGGATGTCACCGTACATGGAGCCTGGAGCGGCCCGGCCGCGCTGTCATTGTTTGCCCATGCGCTGGCTCCGGTAGCCGAGCTGCCGGTGCTGGAAGTATTGGGTGCCAAACATTATGTTGCCGATCTGACCCTGGGTCTGGGCAAGGTCGAGTTTGATTATCTGGTCTGAAACAGGAGAAGCCTCATGAAGCTGCAAGGAAAAGTTGCCCTGATTACCGGTGCCGCCAGCGGCATTGGCCGTGCCATTGCCGAAACCTATGCCCGAGAAGGGGCAGCAGTAGCCATCGCCGACATCAATCTGGCAGCGGCCCAAGCCACGGCCAGCGCAATCGAAGCCGCCGGTGGCAAGGCCATGGGTGTGGCGATGGATGTCACCAACGAGGAAGCCGTCATCGCCGGCACCCAGGCAGTAGTGGACGCCTTTGGCCAGCTGGATATTCTCATTTCCAATGCCGGCATCCAGATCATCAGCCCGCTGGTGGAGTTCAGCTTTGCCGACTGGAAAAAAATGCAGGCCATCCATGTCGATGGCGCCTTCCTCACCACCCGCGCCGCCCTGCCCCACATGTACAAGGACAAGCGCGGTGGTACCGTCATCTACATGGGTTCGGTACATTCGCATGAGGGATCAAAGCTGAAATCCGCCTATGTCGCCGCCAAGCACGCGCTGCTAGGGCTGAGTAAGGTACTGGCCAAGGAAGGGGCAGAATACAATGTGCGCTCGCACGTCATCTGCCCCGGCTTTGTCCGTACCCCTCTGGTGGAAAAACAGATCCCGGAACAAGCCAAAACGTTGGGTATCAGCGAAGACGAAGTCATCAAGCATGTAATGCTGGGCGACACGGTGGACGGGATATTCACCACGGTGGACGATATCGCCCAGACGGCGCTATTCCTGGCCGCCTTCCCCAGCGCCGCCCTTACCGGCCAGTCGGTAGTGGTCAGCCACGGCTGGTATATGCAATAAGCGCACACCAAGCAATGAGCGGAGCCCCTGCTTTTTGGTTGCAGGCGGTTCCCCTCTATACGGCAAACCAGCAACAGCCGCACACCGATGTGCAGACGGAGTATTGCATGAGCGTTGGCTACGATCCTCAACACCGCCTTTACCACAGCCCCAGCTTGCCCAAAGGCCATCAATACCATGTTGTCGCCCTGCTGCTGCAAGGCGGCGGCGCACTGGGCTCCTACCAGCCCGGAGTGTATCAGGGCTTAGCCGAGGCCGAGCTGCACCCCAACTGGGTAGCCGGCATTTCCATTGGGGCACTGAACGCCGCCATCATTGCCGGCAATCCGCCGGGCAAACGGGTAGACCAGCTGCGCCGCTTCTGGGAAACCATCTGCCAGCCACCCATTCTGCCCGCCACACCGCTGGCCATGCTGGACCCCGAGCACTGGCCGGCCAGCATGCAGCATCTGCTGGCCGGCTGGGAAGCCTGGCGCTCGATGCTGGAGGGACAAAACGGCTTTTATCGACCACGCCTGCCCTGGGCCTTGCAACATACCAGCAGTCCGGCAGACATCAGTTTTTACGACACCAGCCCACTCAAGCAGACGCTGGAACAGCTGGCCGATTTCGACCGGATCAACGACAGCCGGCAGATGCGGGTATCAGTTGGGGCAGTCAATGTCCGTAGCGGCAACTTCGTCTATTTCGACAATACCCGGCAACAGCTGCGACCGGAGCATTTCATGGCCTCCGGTGCCCTGCCTCCCGGCTTTCCGGCAGTGGAAATCGACGGCGAGTTCTACTGGGATGGCGGCGTGGTATCCAATACACCGCTAAGCCAGCTAATCAGCAAGGAAAACCGCCACAACACCCTGGCCTTCCAGGTGGACCTGTGGAGTGCCCGCGGCAACTTGCCCGGCAATATGAAGGAAGTGGCCATGCGGCAAAAGGATATCCAGTATTCCAGCCGCACCCGCATGGTGACCGATGTCCTGCGCCAGGAACTACAATACCGTGAACTGCTGTCCGAGCTGATGGCACTGGTTCCCGAAAGCGAGCATGGCTCGGCAGCCTTTCTGGCCGCCCGGCATGCCGCCAACTGCCAGCGCCTGAACGTGGTGCATCTGATCTATCAGGACAAGGTTTACGATGACCACTACAAGGACTACCAGTTTGGCCTGCAAACCATGCGCCAGCATTGGCATAGCGGCTATCAGGACATCCGCAACAGCCTGCACCGCCCCGGCTGGCTGAACATGCCCAGCGCCGAGCAGCCCTTTGTCAGCCACGATATTCACCGCTGAAGCCTGAATTTAGTTAGGCGCAAGGCTAAATACTATCAACACTGCAGACAAAACCAATATCATGCTCACCAAGTGTATTTACCTGCTACAGGCGTTGCTATTGGTTTTGCTGCTAGGCTGCCAAAGCGTGCCTCCTCTTTCCGAACAAGCACCTACTGGAAAACTGTTTCATTATCCAGATGGTGGCAGCGCCATTTATTACGAAATAGCCTTTGGAGACATAAAAAAAGACACAGCGATATTCACCTATGCAGCAACAGGCTGTTTCAGTCTTAAATACCAATTACCACAATATTTTTCGGCAATCAAAGCCAATGCAACTCTTTATGCTCTAAATAAAAGATATGTAAATGATCTGTCGTTTATCAATAGCTGCGGAGATGACTTTGTCCGAGCAAATATATTTAAAAATCGCCAGCAGGATTTTATCAATTTTGTCAAAGCAAAAAACGCAGAACTCTCATTCAAACCGAAAAACATCGTACTAATCGGCGTTTCAGAGGCAGCCAATGTAATTATCAAGGCTGCAACACAACTACCATCTGTAACACATATAGTAATCATTGGCAGTGGTGGTTTCACCATGAGGCGCTCTCTACAAGAGCTCAAAAATAATCATTTGCTCAATAAAATATACGACATTGATCAAGCTAGCAAAATGATAAAAAATGAGTCTGCATCTTTGCAAAAGAACTGGTTTGGCAATCCGATACACTGGTGGAACGATATACTGGATGTCGACCCTATCGAAGACTATTTAACAATTAGCGTTCCCATACTGCTAGGAGTTGGTGCAGAGGATGCCAACCAGCCTCTGGCATCGGTCAAATATCTGGAACAGAAATTTACCGAACACAACAAGCACAATCTGACCATTCGGATTTACTCGAACAATGGACATAGTCTATCCCCTACCGCGAGAGCAGATCTGTTTCAACTACTGAATCAGTATCTGGTCAATAACTAGCGGTATGGGGACATTTGCCTCACTGTATTACGGTAGCAAACTTATAAAGGAAACAGCCCGGTGGACAGATAGCGATCGCCACGGTCGCAGACGATGGACACAATCACCGCGTTCTCCAGCTGCTGGTTCAGCCGCAGCGCCACCGCCAGTGCGCCACCCGAGGACGGCCCGGCCAGAATGCCTTCTTCGCGTGCCAGTCGGCGTGCCGTGTCTTCCGCTTCTTGCTGGGATACATGAATCAGTTGGTCAATACGGCTGAAATCGCAGATCTTGGGCAGGTACTCATCTTCCCATTTGCGGATGCCGGGAATCTGGCTGCCGGTTTCCGGCTGCACACCGATGATCTGGATGGCCGGGTTCTTTTCCTTGAGAAAGCGGCTATTGCCCATGATGGTGCCGGTAGTGCCCATGCTGGAAACAAAGTGGGTAATTCCGCCCTGGGTATCAGCCCAGATTTCCGGGCCGGTGCTTTCGTAATGCGCCAGCGGATTATCCGGATTGGCAAACTGGTCGAGGATGACGCCCAGCCCGGCTTGCTGCATGCGGTGCGCCTCGTCAATGGCGCCCGGCATGGAGGCAGACTTCGGCGTCAGGATGACCTCGGCACCGTAGGCGCGCATGGTCTGCACCCGCTCGGCACTGGAGCCTTCCGGCATCAGCAGAATCATCTTGTAGCCCATCATCGCCGCCGCCATGGCCAGCGCGATACCGGTGTTGCCACTGGTGGGTTCGATCAGGGTATCACCCGGTTTGATATCGCCGCGCGCTTCGGCCCGGCGGATCATCGACAGCGCAGGCCTGTCCTTGACCGAGCCGGCCGGGTTATTGCCCTCAAGCTTGAGCAACACGATATTGCTGCTGTCGCCCGGCATGCGCTTGAGCCGTACCAGGGGGGTGTGGCCGACGAAATCTTCCAGATACTTGTACACGGTGAAGTCTCCTTGCGAGAGCGCCATTATACGACCTGGCGCTATCTTCCAGTCGAACCGTTATTTCTAATCAAATAACCAATTCCGGCCTGCCCGCCCAGATCATGAAAAAACCGCCAGCGCGCGGCATGGCGGTTTTGCCGGGATGAACAAGCCTTAGCGGCTGATCAGCCAGTCCACGTAGCGATCCACACCCTGCTCCACCGTCAGCATCGGTGCGCTGTAACCGGCATCGCGCAGCTTGCCGATGTCTGCCTGGGTAAAACTTTGGTACTTGCCCTTCAGTGCTTCCGGGAATTCGATGTATTCGATGATGCCCTGGGCCACCAGTTCGTCCAGGCTCAGCGCCGGCTTGCCTTCGTGCCGACGGCAGGCATTGACGGTGGACACGGCAACGTCATTGAAGGGTTGGGCGCGACCGGAACCCAGGTTGAAGATGCCGCTCTTGCCCGGATTGTCCAGGAAGTACAGATTGACCTTGACCACGTCCTCCACCGAGACAAAGTCCCGGCTTTGCATGCCATTGCCCCAGCCATCATTGCTGCCGAACAGCTTGACCTTGCCGTGTTCGCGGTACTGGTTGAAGTTGTGGAAGGCCACCGAGGCCATACGGCCCTTGTGCTGCTCTTGCGGGCCATAGACGTTGAAGTAGCGGAAGCCTACCGCCTGGGCTGACAGACCTTCTTGCATACGCTGGCGCAGTACCTGGTCAAACAGGAATTTGGAATAGCCATAGACATTAAGTGGGCCTTCGTACTGACGTTCTTCCTTGAAGATGGTGCCCTTGCCATAGGTGGCGGCGCTTGAGGCAAACAGGAACTGGATTTCCTCGTGCTGACAGTAATCAAACAGCGCCAGCGTGTACTGATAGTTGTTATCCATCATGTACTTGCCGTCATGGTTCATGGTGTCCGAGCAGGCACCCTGATGCAGGATGGCACTGATCTCACCCTCGTATTCGCCTTCCAGCAGCAGATTGAGGAAATCATGCTTGTCCAGATAATGGGCAATTTCGCAGTCCACCAGATTGCGGAACTTGTCGCCGGAGGTGAGATTGTCCACTGCAATAATGTCGGTAATGCCGCGCTGGTTCAGCGCCTTGACGATATTAGAACCGATAAAGCCGGCGGCGCCGGTAACCACGATGGTCATGATTCATCCTTTTGTGTTCCACCGGTGCAGGCATGCAGCCTCAGCCCCGGTAGCATATAACGGTCCAGGCCAGATTAACTGGCAAATAGTTCCTGCTGTGTGCAAACGGCGGTGCCCAGCTTGCCCACCACGATGCCGGCAGCGGCATTAGCCAGGCTCATGGCTGTCGGCAGGGGCAGACCGGCAGCCATGGCCAGGCCCAGGGTGCCGATGACCGTATCGCCGGCACCAGAGACATCGAATACTTCGCGGGCGAAGGTAGGCTGGTGCAGCGCGCCATCGGGGCGGAACAAGGTCATGCCCTCCTCGCTGCGGGTCACCAACAGTGCATCCAGCTGCAACTGGCTGCGCAGAGCCTGCGCCTTGGCAATCAGCTGCTCTTCGTTCTGCCAGCTGCCTGCCACTTCCTTGAATTCGCTGCGATTGGGCGTCAGCAGGGTGGCACCGGCATACTTGGCGTAGTCGTCGCCCTTGGGGTCGATCAGCACCGGTTTGCCGGCTGCGCGGGCCAACTCGATCATGCGTGCTACATGGGTGAGACCACCCTTGCCGTAATCGGACAGGATCACCACATCGTGGCTAGCCAGCACCGATTGGTATTGTTCCAACTTGTCAGCCAGGATTTCATGGCTGGGCGCATCTTCAAAATCCAGCCGGATCAACTGCTGCTGGCGCGCCACCACCCGCAGCTTGATGGTGGTGGAAATGGCAGCATCCCGTTTGAACAAGGTGGTGATGCCATCGTCCTTCATCAGCCGTTCCAGCGCAGTGGCAGCCTCGTCATCGCCCACCACCGACAAAATGGAAGCCTGGCCGCCCAGGCTGGCAATATTGCGCGCCACATTGGCGGCACCGCCGGCGCGCTCTTCCATGCGGCCAATACGCGCCACCGGCACCGGCGCTTCCGGCGAAATGCGTGAGACATCGCCAAACCAGTAACGGTCCAGCATCACATCCCCTACCACCAATACGCGGGCACCAGCAAGCTCGGCAGCCAGCTTGCTGCGATCCAGTCCAAGTTGTTGCAACAGATTCATGCTCTTCAGCGTCCTATCGCCTGATAGTCGAAGCCCAGCTCACGCAGCCAGGCGGGGTCGTACATATTGCGGCCATCAATAATCACCGGCTGCTTGAGGCTGGCCTTGATGGCGTCGAAGTCCGGCGCGCGGAACATCTTCCATTCGGTGACGATCAGCAGAGCGTCCGCCCCCTGCAGCGCAGCCATCATGTCGTCGGCAAAACGCAGGCCGGGCGTATCGCCCATCACGCGTCTGGCTTCCTCTGCGGCAACCGGGTCATAGGCGGCCACGGTTGCACCACGGCGGGCCAGTTCGGCAACAATCACACGGCTGGAAGCCTCGCGCATATCATCGGTATTCGGCTTGAATGCCAAACCCCAGATGGCAAAGTGACGGCCACTCAGATCGTCGCCAAAGCGCTTGACCAGCTTGTCCACCAAGCGGCGCTTTTGCGCCTCGTTAGCTTCTTCCACCGCAGTCAGCACCCGCATGGCATGGCCTTGCTCACGACCACTGGCCACCAGCGCCTTAACGTCCTTGGGGAAGCAGGAGCCGCCATAACCGGCACCAGGGTAGAGGAAGTGATAGCCGATGCGTGGATCGGAACCGATGCCACGGCGTACCAGTTCGATATCTGCGCCCAGGTCTTCCGCCAGATTGGCCAGCTCGTTCATGAAGGAAATACGGGTGGCCAGCATGGCGTTGGCAGCATATTTGGTCAGCTCGGCAGAGCGCACGTCCATGAACAGGATACGGTCGTGATTACGCTGGAACGGCGCATACAAGCGGCGCATCAGCTCGATGGCACGTTCGTCTTCAGCGCCCACCACGATGCGGTCGGGCTTCATGAAGTCCTCGATGGCCGCACCTTCCTTGAGGAATTCGGGATTGGACACCACGCTGAAGGCGATGTCGGCACCGCGCTCGGCAAGAGTGGCCGCAATCTGTGCCTTTACCTTGTCGGCAGTACCCACCGGCACAGTGGACTTGTCCACCACTACCTTGGGCTCCGTCATATACAGACCGATATTGCGGGCAGCTGCCAGCACGTATTGCAAATCGGCGGAACCATCTTCATCCGGCGGCGTACCCACCGCGATGAACTGGATTTCGCCAAACTCGACTGCCGCGCCAATATCAGTAGTGAAAGACAGGCGGCCAGCGGCAACATTGCGCCGCACCATGTCGTCCAGACCGGGTTCGTAAATCGGAATGCCGCCTTGCTGCAGGGTAGCGATCTTGGCCGGGTCCACATCCAGACACAGCACATGATTGCCGACTTCAGCCAGGCAAGTACCCGTTACCAGGCCGACATAACCGGAACCAACAACCGTGATCTTCATGACAGGGAAGCCCGATAGCTGGCGATATCGCCGTTGATCTTGCAGAGCACATCCAGCGGCGCATCGGCACGGGTGATCGGGCGGCCGATTACCAGATAATCAGCCCCCGCCTGCAGCGCAGCCACCGGCGTCATCACCCGGCGCTGGTCGTCTGCAGCACTGTCGGCCAGGCGGATGCCCGGGGTGATCAGCTTGAAGTCCTGACCCAGTGCCGACTTGAGCATTGGAGCCTCTTGTGCGGAACACACCACACCATCCAGACCACAATCCCGGGTCAGGGTAGCCAGTCGCAGCACATGCTCCTGCGGAGAAGCAGTAATACCGATATCCACCAGATCAGCGGCTTCCATGCTGGTCAGCACGGTAACAGCAATCAGCAGCGGGCGCTGGCTGTATTGCGCCAGGCCTTCGCGCGCGGCTTCCATCATGCGGCGGCCGCCGGAAGCGTGCACATTCACCATCCAGACACCGGCATCGGCTGCTACTTTGCAAGCCTGTGCCACGGTATTGGGAATGTCGTGGAATTTCAAATCAAGGAATACCTGAAAACCACGGGCTGCCAGGCTTTCCACCAGGCTGCGACCGCTGGCGGTAAACAGCTCCTTGCCCACCTTGAGCCGGCACTGTTGCGGATCAAGCCGGGCGGCAAATTCGAGAGCCGACGGCGCATCGGCAAAATCCAGTGCCACGACGACAGGAGATACCGGCTCTTGGTACTGACCGGCGGCAATTAGCGGATTCATGTCTTCTCCTGAATACAATCAATGAGTTTCCGAGCGGTTGGGCGTAAAGCTTTCCCACTCGCCGCAGGCGGGGCAATGCCAGAAGAAAGCCCGCGAGCGGAAATTGCAACACTTGCAGCGGTGCACGGTCAGGCGCGCTGCATGCTTCTGGATCAGCGCACGGGCCACTTCGGCATCCATGCGCCCTTCCGGCGACAATTCGTCCATCTGCGCTTCGATCAGCCGGTACACCCCCATCAGGCTGGGCCGGGCATGCACGGCTTGACGCGCCACATCCAGCGCCCGCTCTTCGCCTTCATAGGCCGACAGCTTCTGGTACAGCAGATCCGTCAGTTCCAGCTGCGGGAAGGTTTTCTGGTAGCCCTGCAGCAAGGCAATGCCTTCCTGCGGCTTGTCCAGCTTTTCGTAGGCATCGAACAGGCGCTCGGCCGCCATCGACAAGTATTCGTAATTCTGTTTCTCAATGTTTTGCCATGCCGCAATGGCGGCTTCGATTTTGCCTTCGGCAAATTCGATATCACCCAGAATCAGGCTGGCGCGCACACATTTGCGATTAACCTGCATCGCCTCGGCCACCAGAGTGCGGGCGGCCGGGTAATTCGACCGGTACAGTTCGCCCTGTGCCAGCTCGCAGTAGAACTGCGCCACTTCATGCTGGAAGGAATGGGCATCACTGCGCAATTCCCTGGCAGTTTCAATGGCCTTTTGCCAGTCTCTATCCTGCTGGTAGATATCCAGCAACTGCCGGCGGGCGGCCAGTGTCATGTTGCCACTCAACAGTTTCAGCAGGATTTCCTCGGCCCGGTCCACCAGACCGGCCTTGCGAAAGTCCTGCGCCAGTTCGTTGCGCACGATATCGCGCTGCTCGGCCGGCAGGTCGGACGATTCCAGCATGCGCTGATGCAGGCGGATGGCACGATCGTTCTCACCGCGCTTGCGATACAGCTTACCCAGCGTCAGTTGCAGTTCGGGTGCGGAACCCTGTTGGCGTGAAACCTCAGCCAGCGCCTGGGCGGCGATGTCGGTCTTGTCGTCCACCAAGGCATCCAGACCACGGAAAAACCCGGTCGGTACCGACTTGGCCTGTTTCAGCACCGTGCGCATGTCTACCCGCGCAGCCAGCCAGCCCAGACCAAAAAAAGCCGGAAGCAGCAGCAGCCACCACAAATCCAGTTCCAAAGAAAACTTCCTTCAAGGAGAGTAAGAATCCGTACCGCAACGCAGGCGGCATCAGGAGAAAGCTGAGTCAGTCGGCCAGTGCATCGCTGGGATCGACGGCAACCTTGCTGCTGGGCGGACGGCTGCGCAATTCCTTCTTGAGCTGGGACAGCTCTTTGCGCATGCGCAGGTAATAGGAGAATGTGGCCAACAAACCAACAGCAGCACCAGCAACAAAGAACACCAGCAGGAAGACAATTAGCGGTGCCGACCAGGATTGGCCGAAGAACAGCTTGAATTCGACCATGTGGCTGTTTTGCACGGTAACGGCAATCAGGAAAACCAGCAGGGCCAATTCGATGATACGCACGATGTAGCGCATGCTTTTTACTCGGAGAGGGTAACCGGAGTGCAAGTTTAAACGATAGTCTGCTGCAACCCAAGCAAGAGCAGGGTCAAACAAAGAAAAAGCGCCGCAAAAGCGGCGCTTTGTTTTGGCTTGCGAGACCAGCGGTCACGCCAATCAGGCTTGGGTCTGTTCCAGCAGGGACAGATCCACCCGTTCGCGCAACTCCTTGCCGGCCTTGAAATGCGGCACATATTTCTCAGGAACCGAGACACTGCTACCTGATTTCGGATTCCGGCCCACGCGGGGCGGACGGTAGTTCAGGTCGAAGCTACCGAAGCCGCGGATTTCAATGCGGCTACCCTGTGCCAGGTTGCTGGCCATCGCATCCAGAATGGTTTTGACGGCCAGCTCAGCATCTTTGTAGACCAACTGAGAATTGCGCTCGGCAAGACGTTCTGCCAGCCGCGCGATCAGCTCAGACTTGGTCATGATGCAATTACTCGTTGGAGCCGGACAGCTTGGCCTTCAACAGGGCACCCAGGTTGGTCGTACCGGCAGAAGCGCTGTCAACCGACAGGTTCTTCATGGCGGTGCTGTCTTCCTGAGCATCCTTGGCCTTGATGGACAGGCTGATATTGCGGGACTTGCGATCCACGGCAATGATCACGGCTTCCACTTCTTCGCCATCCTTCAGCAGGGTACGGGCATCTTCCACGCGGTCGCGGGACAGCTCGGAAGCACGCAGGTAACCTTCAACGTCCATGTCCAGGGACACAACAGCGCCCTTGGCATCAACAGCCTTCACGGTACCCTTGACCAGAGCGCCCTTGTCGTTCATGGCAACGTAGTTGTTGAACGGATCACCTTCCAGTTGCTTGATGCCCAGGGAGATGCGTTCTTTTTCCACGTCGATGGACAGAACAACGGCTTCAACCTCGTCACCCTTCTTGAACTTGCGCACGGCATCTTCGCCGGTTTCGTTCCAGGACAGGTCGGACAGGTGAACCAGGCCGTCGATACCGCCCGGCAGACCAACGAACACACCGAAGTCGGTGATGGACTTGATCGCGCCCTTCAGCTTGTCGCCCTTGTGGAAGTTGTCGGCAAACTCGTTCCACGGGTTGGCCAGGCACTGCTTCATGCCCAGGGAGATACGACGACGGTCTTCGTCGATTTCCAGGATCATGACTTCAACTTCGTCACCAACCTGAACTACCTTGGACGGGTGTACGTTCTTGTTGGTCCAGTCCATTTCGGACACGTGCACCAAGCCTTCGATACCTTGTTCGATTTCAACGAAGGCACCGTAGTCGGTCAGGTTGGTTACCTTGCCGAACAGACGGGTGCTGGCCGGGTAGCGACGGGACAGACCAACCCACGGATCTTCGCCCAGTTGCTTCAGACCCAGGGATACACGGTTCTTCTCTTGGTCGAACTTCAGGACCTTGGCTTCTACTTCGTCGCCAACAGCCAGAACTTCGGACGGATGCTTCACACGACGCCATGCCAGGTCGGTGATGTGCAGCAGGCCGTCAATGCCGCCCAGGTCAACAAACGCACCGTAGTCGGTGATGTTCTTGACGATACCCTTGATAACGGCGCCCTCTTTCAGGGTTTCCAGCAGAGCCTTGCGCTCTTCGCCCAGGGTTTCTTCCAGAACGGAACGACGCGAAACAACCACGTTGTTACGCTTGCGATCCAGTTTGATAACCTTGAATTCGATGTTCTTGTTTTCGTACGGAGTGGTGTCTTTAACCGGACGTACGTCAACCAGGGAACCCGGCAGGAAGGCACGGATGCCGTTGACCATAACGGTCAGGCCACCCTTGACCTTGCCGCTGATCAGGCCGGACAGGATCTTGCCGGTTTCCAGCGCTTCTTCCAGCTCAACCCATGCAGCCAGACGCTTGGCTTTTTCACGGGACAGCTTGGTTTCGCCAAAACCGTTTTCCAGCGCGTCGATGGCAACAGTCACGAAGTCGCCGATGGCAACTTCAACAACGCCTTCGTCGTTCTTGAATTCTTCGGCCGGAATCAGGGATTCGGACTTCAGGCCGGCATTTACAGTTACGAAGTTGGAATCAACTGCAACGACTTCAGCAGTGATCACCTCGCCCACGCGCATGTCGTGAAGGGTCAGGCTTTCTTCGAACAGCTGGGCAAAGTTTTCCATGGAGAGGGTAGTCATCAAGCTTACTCTCGGTGCACACCTTGCGGTGTGCGGGGTTAGGGTTGAACACAGGGTGCCTCTTGCAGTGCAGCAAGAATTACCCCTTTAAAAAATCATACGCCGGAGGCCTGGTACTGCCCGAAGCAGCGGAGGACCGTTTCGACCGCCTGGTCGATGGTAAGCTCCGTGGTGTCGAGCAGAAAGGCGTCCGGCTCTTGGCGCAGCGGCGCTACTGGTCGGGCCGCGTCACGCGTATCCCGATCAATAATGTCCTGCTTAATCTGCGGGAGGTTAGCAGATTCTCCCTTGCCGATCAACTGCTTATAGCGGCGAGATGCACGCTCTTCGGCACTGGCGGTCAGAAAAATCTTCACGGCCGCTTGCGGAAACACCACCGAACCCATGTCCCGGCCATCGGTCACCAGGCCCGGAGCCACGCCAAAATCACGCTGGCGCTGCAACAACGCAGCCCGTACCGCCGGTAGAGCGGCCACTTTCGATGCCCCGTTACCAATTTCTTCGGCACGGATATCCATGCTGACGTCGTTGCCATCCAGCAACACCGCCCCCTGTTCAAACGCGGCGGGCAAACGGATGGCAAGATCAGCCAGCGCAGGCTCGTTTTCCCAAGCCACCCCCAGCCTGCGTGCATGCAGGGCCAGCAGGCGGTAGAGCGAACCGGAATCAAGATAATGAAAGCCCAGACGCTGGGCAACAATGGCGGCGACAGTTCCCTTGCCGGAGGCAGAAGGACCATCGATGGTAATGACAGGAACAGACATGGGCTTGATTTGCATCCAGTTGCAGGCAGTGATGCGCAGCACATCACCAAAATGTCGATTTTAGCGCAGCCCCCTGCCATCAGGAACGGCTCTGGCCGGATTTTCTGCACTGAGGCGGTGACAAATGCTGCCAATCGGCAAGATTGTAGTTTGCACGTTACCCCGACGCCCTTTACAGTGATGGACCACAACGCACAACACCTGTCCGCAGGCACTGTGCGTGATGACAAGACCCGGACAACCTGAACAAGACACTACAGAGACTCGACGCCACGCCATGGAACAGCTCCGCCTCACTCCGACTCCGCACCTTGCCGGCACCATCAAACTGCCCGGCTCCAAAAGCATCTCCAATCGCACCTTGCTGCTGGCGGCACTGTCCAGCGGCAGCACGCTGGTACGCGACCTGCTGGATTCGGACGACATCCGCCATATGCAGGCGGCGCTTGGACTGCTGGGCGTGCAGGTAGAGCAGATCGGCAACAGCCGTGATTTCCGGGTGCAGGGTGTGGGTGGCGAGTTTCCGGTCAAGAGCGCCGACCTGTTCCTGGGTAATGCCGGCACCGCCTTCCGTCCGCTGACCGCCGCACTGGCGCTGATGCAGGGCAATTATCATTTGTCCGGCGTGGCACGCATGCACGAACGCCCGATCGGCGACCTGGTGGATGCACTGCGCATTGCCGGTGCCGACATCAGCTATCAGGGCAACCCCGGCTATCCACCACTGGCGATCAGCCCGGCCAGCCTGCGCGCTGGCGAAGTGATTCCGGTCAAGGGCAATGTTTCCAGCCAGTTCCTGACTGCCCTGCTGATGGCGCTGCCGCTGACCGGAGAAACCGCCACCATCGAAGTGGTCGGCGAGCTGATCTCCAAGCCCTATATCGAAATCACCCTCAACCTGATGTCCCGCTTTGGCGTACGGGTAGAACGCCAGGGCTGGCAGCGCTTCGTCATTCCGGGCAGCCAACACTATATCTCTCCGGGCGAGGTGCATGTAGAGGGCGATGCCTCCAGCGCATCATACTTCTTGGCCGCAGGTGCACTGGCCGGTGGCCCGGTACGGGTGGAAGGCGTGGGTAACAACAGCATTCAGGGTGATGTGAAGTTTGCCGACACCCTGCGCCAGATGGGCGTTTCCATCACCATGGGCGACAACTGGATTGAAGCGGCTGCCAACGGCAAGCTCAAGGCCATTGATGTCGACCTCAACCACATTCCCGATGCCGCCATGACCATTGCCGTGGCTGCGCTGGCCGCTGATGGCACCACCACGCTGCGCAATATCGAAAGCTGGCGCGTGAAAGAAACCGACCGCCTGTCCGCCATGGCCACCGAGCTGCGCAAGCTGGGTGCCACCGTGGAAGAAGGCCAGGACTACATCCGCATCACCCCGCCCGCCCACCTGATAGCTGATGCACAGATCGATACCTACGACGACCACCGCATGGCCATGTGCTTCTCGCTGGTTTCCTTACTGGGCGCTCCGGTCATCATCAACGACCCCAAATGCGTGGCCAAGACCTTCCCGGACTACTTCGAGGTCCTGGCCACCCTGCACGGCTGACTACACCCACACCAGCACCACGCCCGTTCTGCGGGCTTTTTTATTGCCAATAATCATCAAAAAACACAATATATAGATATCAACACAAACAAAGATACAACAAGATGAGCAATCTCTACGCCATTCGCCGCGAATTCATGCAGCAGTTCGACCTACCGGCCCCCAGTCAGCCCGGCCTGCATTGCAACACGCTGGCAATGTGGGAAAACATGCTGCACGAAGAAATGGCCGAGTTCCTGCATGCGCTGCAAGAATTCAAACAAATGGGCGCATGCAGTAGGGATGAGCAACAACGCCGCATGGCCGAACTTACCGCAGAGGGTGTGGATGTACTGAACGTACTGACCGGCTTGCTGTTGTCGCAAGGCATGCCAGTGGAAGCCATGACCGATGCCATCCACCAGGCCAACCTGCGCAAGCAGATAAATGGCAAGGTGGTGCGCCGCGCTGATGGCAAGATCTTGAAGCCTGATGGCTGGCAGCCTGCCGACAAGCTTGCAGTCATCCGTTGCTCAGTTTTGCCAAGCATGGACAATAGCCGGCAGGATTAAGTCTGCTTTAATAAAGGCTGATTAACATCTCATCCAATCAATCTGGACTCACCCATGGTCAAGGGGAACTTAATATGCTGAAAAATTCGCAACACAGTTATGGCCGTCTGGCACGTGCCCTGCATTGGCTGAGTGCACTGGCCGTGATTGCCGCACTGGTTTTCATCGAATTCAAGGATATTGCGCCCAAGGGTAGCCCGCTGCGTGACTTCCTGAAGTCCGGCCATTTCCAGGCTGGCATCATCGTGCTGTTGCTGTTCCTGCCGCGCCTGCTGTGGCGACTGGCCAACCGCGTACCTGACATCACCCCGGCACCGCAGCCGGCCGCCATGCTGCTGGCTCACGCGGCACACTGGTTGCTGTATGCACTGATGCTGGCCCTGCCGGTACTGGGCATCGCCATTGTGCAGGGCAATGGCAAGGATGTGGTTTTCCTGGGTAGCACGCTGCCGGTGTTCTTCTCACTGGGCAAGGAAACCGCGCACAACCTGAAGGAAATTCACGAGGCGCTGGGCAACCTCTTGCTGTGGCTGGCCATTTTCCATGCGGCAGCGGCAGTCTGGCACCACCGCTTTGTCAAGGACGACACCCTCACCCGTCTGACCGGGCCGATTCGCCCCTGATATCCACGCAGACACCCCGCCTTGACGGGGTGTCTGCATTTACTGCACTGCATCAGCGCAAATCCCTTTGCCACAGCGCCATCACCATGGCCAGTCCGGACAGCAAGGCCAGGGCCAGCAAGGCGTGGTCGCAGGCAATCAATACCTCCTGCTGCGTCACCTGGGCCGACAAACGCGCAAGATCAGGCAGGTCCAGCCCCATTCCCCAGTGCCTCAGGCTGAGGGCGTCCAGACGATCCAGCAGGCTCATGCGGGCCACTGACTCTCCCGCTTGCAACTGCAAGGCAGCCAAACCGGTTCCCATGGCCATGGCCAGTTCACGCAGGATGTTTTTCAGCTGATAGGCATGGGCAAAATCCTCTGCCTGCACCTCGGCATAGGTCATGGCCGCAATCTGCAATACCGACAGCACCGGCACCAGGCCGTGCAGCAGGATGGCTGGCAGTACGCTGGCCAGTGCAGCGCCAGGCATGGCCACGTGTGACAGCCACACACTACAGAGCAATAGCAGGCCAAAACCCAGTGCCAGCACATGATGACGCCGTGTCAGCCAGCGACTGGCATACAAATAGGACAATGCCATCACCACCGTCACCAGGCTGCCCATGCTCATGGCCCAGCCGGTGGTAACAAAGTCAAAACCCAGCCCGTGTTGCAGCATGGCAGACAGCAGGTAAGACCAAATCCCGTTGCACAGGTAGTAAAGCGCATAAAAAGCCAGCCCCATCAGATAACGCCGTCGCAATACCGCATGCAGTTGCAACCAGGGGTCCGGGTGGGTATGGAGGCGCCGCCAGGCCAGCAACAGCAAGGCCACACCAGCCAGCAAGGCCAGCCACATTCCGGGCCGGGCAGAAAATCGCAGAAAACGCAGATCCTCCAGCGTATGCAAGACCAGCAACGCGCCCAACCCCAATGCCGCCACCGCCAGCCAGTCCAGTTCTCCAGCCTGGGTACGCGTAGGCATACCGGCATTGCGTGGATAGCTGATATTGACCAGCACCAGCAACAGCGGGACAAAGCCGGCCTGCAGCCAGAAGATGGCCTGCCAGCCCCAGTCTTCCACCAGCAGAGCGGACAGCCAGGGAGCAATGCCGGACAGTCCGAACAGCCCAAGCAAAAAACCATACATCAGCGGCTTGCGCTCTCTGGGCTGAGCCACCAGCTGCAACAGAATGCGCGAGGCGGTAAACAGCCCGCCGCCGCCCACGCCCTGAAACAGCCGCGCCAGCGCCAGACTGGTGATGCCTTCAGCCAGGGCACAGCCCACACTGCCAGCCATGAACAACAGCAAGGCCCACTGGGTATAGCGGCGATAGCTGATCAGGGTGGCAAAGCGCCCCAGTAGCAGGTTGACCAGCACCGCGCCCACGGCAAAGCTGGTCAGCGCCCACAGATATTCCTGCGGAGCCGCCGCCACCCCGCCCTGGATCGCCCCGCCCGCCACCCCCATCATGCCGACGGCCACAAAATCCGCCCCAGTCACCAGACCCAGGGTGAGGCCAAACAGCCGAACCTGCCAGGGGCGACATTCGGGATGGGCTTGCAGCAAAACGGGGTAATCAGGCATCAAACAGAAAGCTCGGGAAAAGGTATGGTGTCGCAGTCACTATAGTGACCATGCTATGTTGAATAAACTGCCATTTTTGAAATGATTATTCAATGTCACGTACAAACGACTGGAATGACTGGCATCTGTTTGGCTGTGTAGCGCAACTGGGTAGTTTCAGCCGGGCGGCCGAACGGTTACAACTGCCCAAATCGACAGTCAGCACCGCAATCTCCCGGTTGGAGCAAAGACTGGGTTTGCGCTTGCTGGAACGCAGCACGCGCCGCCTGCGCCTGACCGAAGCCGGCTTTCAGTTGCTGACAGAAATCGGGCCGCTGTTTTCACGACTGGAAGACATCGCCGACCATCTGCAAGGCCATGCCGAAGCGCCGCTAAGCGGCACATTGCGCATTGCATCTCCCTATGAATTTGCCAGCCTGCACCTGAGCCCGGTGCTGTGCGACATCATGCAGGCCCACCCAGCTCTGCATATCGAAGTGGATGTAGTCAGCAGCCTGATCGACCCACTCAGCAGTGGCTACGACCTGAGTTTTGTGATGACCAGCCAGCCGCTGCCGGATTCCGGCCAATTGGGCAAGCGTCTGTATACCTTGCAGCAAGGCCTGTTTGCTGCGCCAGCCCTGTTGCAGCAACGCGGCAGACCACAACACCCGGCAGAACTTGCCGACTGGCCGCTATTAGGGGCCGCTACCGCCCTGCCCTGGCAATTCCGGCATGCTGATGGCCGACACTACCAGTTGACGCAGCCGCTGTTGCTGCAAAGCGCCAATGCGGGTCTGCGGCTGCAGGCCGCCATTGCCGGGCGCGGGATCTGCCTGGTATCGCGCAATTTTGCTGCAGCACAGGCTGCCATGCTGCTGGAGCAGATTCTGCCCGACTGGCAATTACCCCCACTGAAAGCCTACGCCCTCATTCCCAATCGCAGCCTGCTACCCACCAAGACCCGCTTGCTGCTGGATGGACTGGAGCAGCGCTTTGCCAGCCTGGAAGCACTCTGAACTCTCATGCAAGCAGCAAGAAAATGGGCGCTCCCTGGCGCCCATTGCACTACTAGCTTGCCGACATGGTTGGCAACACTACTTGTCCTGCGGCAGTCGCATGGTTGAGCCGCGTTCGATCAAGCGCCCGGACAGCACCACCTTGCGCGCGCTGCGTGCCGGGTCTTCCAGCCGCTCCAGCAGCATCTTCATGGCGGTGCGGCCAATGTCGTACACCGGCTGTTCGATCACCGTCAGGCCGGGTCCGGCCAGCTCGGTCCAGTTGTCATTGTCAAAACCGGCCAGCGCCAGCTGCTGCGGAATGGCAATACCGGCCTTACGCGCACCGCGCAACATGCCCAGCAACACCAAGCCATTACTGGCAATCAACGCCTGTGGCGTCGAAGACTCACGCAACCAGTCATTCATCGCCTGCTCCGCTGCTTCCGGCGTGGGAGCGATAAAGCGTGCTTCTGCCTGCAAACCATGCTGCTGCATGGCAGCCAGCACACCGGCATGGCGCTCGGCCCCGGTGGTACTGGTGTTGCCAAACAGGCCACCAATGCGGCGATAGCCCTGTTGCAGCAAATGCTCCACCAACTGGCTGGCTGCTTCAGCATTGTCCAGCACCACGGCATCAGCCTGCCCCGGCGGCGCAGCACGATCGATCAGCACCACCGGGAAGCCCAGTTGCTTCGGGTCCAGCTTCTGCGCGGTGGCACGGGTAGGGGCGAAGATGACCCCGGTGACCCGCTCCTCCTGCATCAGGCGCAGGTACATGGCTTCTTTTTGCGGATTTTCGTCGGTATTGCACAGGATAACGCGCATGCCCACCGCGTAAGCAGCATCCTCCACCGCCCGGCTGACCGCGGTAAAGAAGGGATTGCGGATATCAGACACAATCAGGCCAATGGTATGACTATGCTGAGAGCGCAGCCGACGTGCCGACAGATTGGGTAGATAGCCGGTGGCGGCCACGGCAGCCTCCACTTTCTTGCGCAGCTCATCGCTAACCGGGCCATCGCCCAGCGCCCGTGACACTGTCGCCACCGACACCCCGGCAGCCCGGGCTACATCCTTGATGCGTACCGTCATTTTGCAATCGTTTTCAGTCAGGTTGTCGTGATCCTGCATCAAGTAAAAATGCTTTGCAAGCCTTTAATTACAAGGATCATTAAAGATTGAAGTCGTGTTTGATCAAGATGATCTACGATCAATATTGACAGGTGTTGTGTAATCGATTTCAATGCCAGCAACGCAACGCCAGACAATAGCCAGCACAGCCCATTTTTGGGTGCAATGCAGCAAAATAACAGTACCAGGAGACCACTCCCGATGTCGCACGATCTGATCCATCCGGAACTGATTTGCCTTGCCACCGCTCCGGCCAGCAAGGAAGATGCCATCCGCCAGGCCGGCCAGTTGCTGGCCAATGCCGGCTGTATTGACGCCGCCTATATCGACAGCCTGCTGGCACGCGAAGCCGTGGCCAATACCTTTCTAGGCCATGGCGTCTCCATTCCGCACGGCATGGTGGAAGACCGCCACCTGATCAAGCGCACCGGCATTGCCATCCTGCAGATTCCGCAGGGTCTGGAATGGAATCCTGGCCAGACCACCCATTTGCTGTTTGCCATTGCTGCGCAATCGGACGAACACATCCAGCTGCTGCGTCGGCTCACCCGCTTGCTGCAAGACGAACCCCTCCTGCAGCAGCTGTTTGCCACCAGCAACCCGCAAGACCTGATTGCCGCCCTGTCCGACACCGCTGCCGCACCGGCTGCGCCGCAGCAGCCGGCTGGCGATCTGGCCGAAATGTTTGAATGGCAAGTGGACTACCCCAATGGCCTGCATGCCCGTCCGGCCACCGCCTGGGTGGAAACCGCCCGCCAGTACGCGGCACAGGTACAAGTGCGTCACGGCCACCATGTAGCCGACGCCAAGAACATGATTTCCCTGCTGCAACTGGGCCTGCAACGCGGCGACCGGCTGGTGGTATCCGCCGAAGGCAGCGATGCCGCCGCCCTGCTGCAAGCCCTGCAAGGGGTGATGACCCGCCTGACTGCGCAGGAACAAACCGACGCCGCACTGGCCGCGCAAAAAGCCCAGGCCCAGCGTAGCGAAAACAACTGGCAGCCGCCGGGCCACCCGCTGGAAGTGGCCGGCATCAGTGCCAGCCCCGGTCTGGCCATCGGTCAGGTGCATGTGCTGACCCACGGCCTGCCGGCAATTCCCGACCACCCGCTGGCCCTGGCCGAAGCTGGTGACAAACTGCATGCCGCGCTGGCCGATACCCGCGCCGAACTGGCCAAGCTGGCCGAAGACACCGCCCAGCGTCTGGGTAATGCCGAAGCCGCCATTTTCAAGGCCCAGGCCGAACTGCTGAGCGATACCGACCTGATCACCCTGTCCTGCCAACTGATGGTGGAAGGCCACGGCGTGGCCTGGTCCTGGCATCAGGCCGTGGAGCGCCTGGCCGACCGTCTGGCCGCGCTGGGCAACCAGTTGCTGGCCGCCCGTGCCGCCGACCTGCGCGACGTGGGCCGCCGCGTGCTGGGCAAGATCGACCCCAGCCTGCAAGCAACCACCCTGTCCGACCTGCCGGACAACTGCATTCTGCTGGCCAGCGACCTGTCGCCGTCCGACACCGCCGGGCTGGATACCAACAAGGTGATTGGCCTGGCCACCGCTCAGGGCGGCCCGACTTCCCATACCGCCATCCTGGCGCGCACCCTCGGCCTGCCGGCACTGGTAGCCGGCGGCCCCGGCCTGCTTGGCGTAGCCAATGGCACGGCGGCGATTCTGGATGGCCAGGCTGGCCGCCTCTACCTGAATCCGGGCGAAGCCGACCTGAAATCCGCCCGCGACTGGATGGCGCAACAGCAGCTGCGCAAGGAACGCGAAGAAGCCGAACGCAGCCTGCCGGCCCAGACCCGTGACGGCCACAGCGTGGAAGTGGCTGCCAACGTCAACCGCCCGGACCAGGTGGCCACCGCCACCGCCGCCGGTGCCGAAGGCGTGGGCCTGATGCGTACCGAATTCCTGTTCCTGGAACGTGACGACAGCCCGGACGAAGAAGAACAGTTCGCCACCTACCAGGCCATGCTGCAGGCGCTGGAAGGCCGCCCGCTGATCGTGCGCACGCTGGATATCGGCGGCGACAAGCAAGTGCCCTACCTCAACCTGCCGCACGAGGAGAACCCCTTCCTCGGCATGCGTGGTGCCCGTCTGCTGCTGCGCCGCCGCGACCTGCTGGAACCGCAGCTGCGTGCGCTGTACCGCGCCGCCCGTGGTGGCCAGCCGCTGTCCATCATGTTCCCGATGATTACCTCGCTGAAGGAAATCACCCGCCTGAAGGGCCTGTGCGAAGGCATTCGCCGCGAGCTGAACGCCCCGGTGGTGCCGATCGGCATCATGGTGGAAGTGCCCGCCGCCGCCACCCTGGCCGACAAGCTGGCCGAGCATGTGGACTTCTTCTCCATCGGCACCAACGACCTCACCCAGTACGCACTGGCCATCGACCGTCAGCATCCGGAGCTGGCCGCCGAAGCCGACAGCCTGCACCCGGCAGTGCTGCGCCTGATCCACCAGACGGTACAAGGTGCTGCCCAGCATGGCCGCTGGGTAGGCGTGTGCGGCGGCATTGCCGGCGACCCCTTCGGTGCCGCCCTGCTCACCGGTCTGGGTGTCAACGAACTGTCGATGAGCCCGCGTGACATCGCCAGCGTCAAGGCCCGCCTGCGTGGCAGCGACTTTGCCAAACTGGCCGAGCTGGCGCAGCAAGCGCTGGATTGCGACAGCGCCGAAGAAGTGCGCGCCCTGCAGAGCCTGCTGTCATGAACGGCCCGCTGATCACCATCACCCTGAACCCGGCCATCGACCAGACGGTGTGCGTGCAGGATTTTCAGCCCGGCAGCGTCAATCTGGCACTATCCAGCACCAGCAATGCCGGCGGCAAGGGTGTGAACGTAGCCAGCTGCCTGGCCGACTGGGGCTTGCCGGTGCTGGCCACCGGCCTGTTGGGACGCAATAACAGCGATGCATTTGAAGTGCTGTTCAAGGACAAGGGCATTGCCGACCGCTTCATCCGCGTGCCGGGCGACACCCGCGTCAACATCAAGCTGTCCGATCAGGCCAATGCCAGCACCACCGACATCAACCTGCCGGGTTTGACCGTAGGCGAGGTGCAATGGGAACGCCTGCTGACCCTGCTGGCGGCAGACGTCAATCCGGGCAGCCAGATTGTACTGGCCGGCAGCCTGCCACAGGGGCTGGTGCCGGAACAGCTCCCCCTGCTGATCGGCAAACTGCGCCAATGGGGTGCCCATGTGCTGCTGGACAGCAGCGGTGCCGCGCTGGCCTGCGCACTGGCTGCGCCACGCGCCAGCCTGCCGGACTGCATCAAACCCAACCGCCACGAACTGGAGCAATGGGCTGGCCATGCCCTGCCCACCCTGCCAGACGTACTGGCCTGCGCGCGCCAACTGCAACAGGCCGGTGTGGCCGAGGTGGTGGTGTCGCTGGGCGAACAAGGCGCACTGTTTGTGCTGGATGACGGCCCGGCCCTGTTGGCCCGCCTGCCGGTGCAGAACCCGCTGAGCACCGTGGGTGCCGGTGATGCACTGGTGGCTGGCCTCAGCGCCGCGCGCCACCAGCGCCTGGCCGGTGAAGACCGCGCCCGGCTGGCCGTGGCCTTTGCCACCGCCAAGCTGGCCCGCATCGGCCCGCACCTGCCGGAACGCAGCCAGGTGGAACAACTGGCACGGCAAGTGGAAGTGCAGCACTTGTCCTAAACCATCATGCTGCGGGCGGGCAACGCTCACCCACCCTCGCCACGCGGCAGATCATCAGCAAAGCAACAACAACAGGCAGATAAAACTAGGAGAAAGACAATGGCAAACCTGCTGGCAGTGATTGCAGCTCCCGATCGCAGCACCCAGTCCATGCTGGCTGGCGAAGCGCTGCGCCAGGCGGCTACCCGGCTGAAACACAAGATCGATGTAGAAATCCACACCGCACAAGGCGTGCAACAGCCGCTGAGCGCCAGCGCCATTGCCGACGCCGACGCCGTGCTGCTGATTGGCGAAGCCGCGGCACAGGATGTGCGCTTTGCCAACAGCCACACCCTGCCCAGCTCGCTGGAAGCTGTGCTGGCCGATGCCGAAGGCCAGCTCAAGGCCAGCCTGAGCGCCCAGACCGCCAGCAGCGCGCTGCGCATTGTCGGCATCACTTCCTGCCCCACCGGCATTGCCCACACCTTCATGGCCGCCGAAGGCCTGAGCCAGGCCGCACAGAAACTGGGCCACAGCATCCGCGTGGAAACCCAGGGTTCGGTGGGTGCGCAGGACACGCTGACGGCGGATGAAATCCGTCTGGCCGATGTGGTGATCATTGCCGCCGACACCCAGGTGGACCTGTCGCGCTTTGTCGGCAAGCGTCTGTTCTCCAGCGGCACCAAACCGGCCATCAACGACGGTGAAAACCTGGTGCGCCGCGCCATTGCCGAAGCCCAGCCGCATGGTGCCAGCCAGGCTGCCAGCAGCCAGACTGCCGCCAGCACCGCTTCCGCAAGCAGCGCCCAGAGCGAGCAGCGCAATGGCGCTTACAAACACCTGATGACCGGTGTGTCCTTCATGCTGCCCTTTGTCACTGCGGGCGGCATCATGATTGCGCTGGCCTTTGCCCTGGGCGGCATTTACGCCTTTGACGACGCGCACAAGGGCACGCTGGCCTGGGCCTTGTTCCAGATTGGCGCCAAGTCCGCCTTTGCGCTGATGGTGCCGATTCTGGCCGGTTACATCTCCTACTCCATCGCCAACCGTCCGGGTATTGCCCCCGGCATGGTGGGTGGCATGCTGGCCGCCAGCCTCGGTTCCGGCTTTCTGGGTGGCATTGCCGCCGGTTTCATTGCCGGTTACGGCACGGATTTCCTGAACAAGAAAATCCAGCTGGGCCGCAACCTTGATGGCCTGAAGCCGGTGCTGATCTTGCCGGTACTGGGTTCCCTGCTGGTGGGCCTGTTGATGATCTACGTCATCGGCACACCGGTGGCCGGCCTGCTGGCCATGCTGACCGATGCGCTCAAGAGCATGCAGGGCAGCAGCGCCTTGCTGCTGGGTGCCATTCTGGGCGCGATGATGGCCTTTGACATGGGCGGCCCGGTGAACAAGGCAGCCTATGCCTTTGCCACCGGCCTGATTGCCAGCCAGGTCTACACCCCGATGGCCGCTGTCATGGCCGCCGGCATGACCCCGCCGCTGGGCATCGCCCTGGCCACCAAGCTGTTTACCGACCGCTTTACCGCCGACGAGCGTGAAGCCGGCAAAGCCGCTGGCGTGCTGGGTATTTCCTTCATCAGTGAAGGTGCCATTCCGTTTGCCGCCCGCGACCCGCTGCGCGTGATTCCGTCGCTGATGGTGGGTTCGGCCGTGACCGGTGCCATCTCCATGACCATGGGCGTGGAACTGAAAGTACCGCATGGTGGCGTGTTCGTACTGCCCATCCCCAATGCAGTGACCAATCTGGGTGCCTACCTGGTGGCACTGGTGGTAGGTACGGTGCTGACCGCGGTGATGCTGCGCGTGCTGAAAAAACCGCTGGCACAATAAGCCATGAGCCGACCGGCAGCACGGACCTGCCGGCCGCTGAACGATTTCTCTCTCTCGGGCCAACTCCTTTGCGGGTTGGCATTTTTTTGTCCTGCGTTTTGAAAATCCCGCCATAAAACCCGACGTTTCCAGAGTGCAATGACCATAGCCACGCCAGGCTGCACTGCTATGGTAAGGCCCAGTCACTGGCTCTGGAGAACCGCACCATGTCTGCCCCTGCCCTGTCCGCCGCAGATGTCAAACTGGGCCTGCGTGAAAAAGTAGGCTATGGACTGGGAGACATGGCGTCCAATCTGTCGTTTGGTGCCGTCTCGCTGTTCCTGCTGTTTTTCTACACCAATATCTTTGGCCTGAGCGCCGGCGAAGCCAGCCTGATCTTCCTGATCGCCCGCATCATCGATGCGCTGTTCAATATTCTGCTGGGCTACGCCATCGACCAGACGCACAGCCGCCATGGCAAGCTGCGGCCCTATCTCTTGTACGGCGCGCTGCCGCTGGGGGTACTGACCGTGCTGTGCTTCAGCACCCCTGACACCAGCTACAAGTTTACCTATGCGCTGGTCAGCTACACCGTGTACTGCCTGGCCTATACCACGGTGAACACGCCCTATTCAGCCATGAACAATATGCTGACCCAGCACGCCATGTCGCGCGCCTCACTGTCGGTGTACCGCATGTTGTTTGCCACGCTGGGCTACTTTGTGGTGTCGGTGTATGCCGACCAATTGATTCGCCGCTTTGCTGACCCGCGCAGCGGCTACCAGCTCACCATCGCCCTGTTTGCCGGGCTGGCCACCCTGCTGTTCTACGCCTGCTTTGCCATGACCAAGGAGCGCATCCACCAGGACAAGAGCCAAGCACCCAAGCTGCACCAGATGGTGCAGGCCATTACCGGCAATCCGCCCTTGTTCCACCTCTCCATGTTCACCGTGTTTACCTATATCGCCTACAGCGTGTGGATGGCCGCCGCCATTTACTACATCAACTACGTATTGCGCGATGAAGCCTACACCGCCAGCTTTTTCGCCATCCAGACCGTGGCCAATCTGGTCGGCACCATTGCCTCGGAACAGTTGATTGCCCGCTTCGGCAAAAAGAGACTGACCCTGCTCACCCTGAGTGCCGGCGCATTGGCGCTGGCCTATCAATACTGGCTGGCGGGCGACAGCCGGCTGGCCATCATGGTTTGCGTCAGCGTGTACAGCGCGGCCATGGGCAGCATCTTTGTCTGCATGTACGCCATGCTGGCCGACACGGTGGAATACGCCGAGTGGCAGCAGCATGTGCGTACCGAGGGGGCCATCTATGGCTATTTCAACTTCATCACCAAAGTGGCCATGGCCATTGCCGGTGGTCTGGCCGGGCTGATCCTGCAATATGCCGGCTACGATGCCGCCCATATCACGCCACGCGCACAAGACTGGATCGCCCTGATGATGACGCTGATTCCCGCCGCCATGTTCGTGCTGGCGCTGCTGTTCGTGCTGCGCTACCAGCTGGATGAAGACAGCTATCTGCGCATGGTGGGCCAGATCGAAGCACGCAAGCAGCCCGCCGCCGCTCAGCCACAGGAGTCCTGAAATGACAGCCAATCACCAAGAACTGATCGCCCGCATGCGCCCGCAAGACAAGGTCAAGCTGCTCAGCGGCCAGGGCCTGTGGCGTACGGCCAGCCTGCCCGAATTCGGCATTCGCGACTTTGTCATGACCGATGGCACCTATGGCGTGCGCTACAGCAGTGCGCAGATCGACCAGCAGGAAAGCTGGAATATCAGCGACTTCCTGTCAGTGGTGCAGCAAGATGCGGGCCAGCAGGCGACAGATAGCGACAAGGGCGGCTCGGAAGTGCTGTTTGGCCACTCGCGCCCGGCCACCTGCTTTCCCAATGGCTCCAGCCTGGCCTGCAGCTGGGATGTGGCGCTGGTGGAACAAATGGGACGGGCGCTGGCGATTGAATGCCAGTCCATGGGTGTGGGCCTGCTGCTGGGGCCGGGCATCAATATCCGCCGCACCCCGCTGGCCGGGCGTGGTTATGAATATTATTCGGAAGACCCGCTGCTCAGCGGCGATCTGGCCGCCGCGCTGATCAACGGCCTGCAACAGCAAGGCGTGGGAGCCAGCCTCAAGCACTTTGCCTGCAACAACTCGGAATACATGCGTACCGAGATGGACTCCATCGTCGACGAGCGCGCGCTGCACGAAATCTACCTGTACGGTTTCCAGCGCGCCATTGCCAAGGCACAGCCGTGGACGGTGATGTCCTCCTATAACCGGCTCAACGGCGAACAGACCTCGCAGCACCACTGGCTGCTCACCCGGGTATTGCGCGAGGAATGGGGCTATCAGGGGCTGGTGATGTCGGACTGGTACGGCATCAAGGACCGCCCGGCCTCGCTGCTGGCCGGTAATGAACTGGCCATGCCGGAAAACGCGCTGGACAATGCCGAACTGCTGGCCGCCATCGAACAAGGCCGTATTCCCGCTGCGGTGCTGGACCAGGCCTGTCTGCACATGCTGCAACTGATCGACAAGGTGCAGGCTGGCTGCCAGCCCGGCACCGTAGCTGACTTTGCCAGCCACCATCCGCTTGCGCGACGCATTGCCGCCGAATCACTGGTATTACTGAAGAACGACCAAGACTTGCTGCCATTGAATGGCCAGCAGCTGCGCCGCCTGGCGGTGATTGGCAAACCGGCACAACAGCCGGTGATACAGGGCTCGGGCTGCGCCACCACCCAGCCCTGGCAGCAGGACTGTCCGCTGGATGAAATCCGGTCGCAGGCGGGAAGCGGCGTGCAGATCGACTATGCCGTCGGTGCGCCGGACGACCAACACGACGACGCAGCCGCACTGCAACAAGCCTGCACCATTGCCGCCGCCGCCGAGGTGGCCGTAGTGTTTGTCAGTACCCCAATCGGCATGGACGGTGAAAATGGCGACCGCCAGCATCTGGGCCTGCTCCCCAGCCACGACCGTCTGATCAGCCGGCTGGCCGCGGTGCAGCCCAAGCTGGTGGTGGTGCTGTGCAATGGCGATGCCGTGCTGATGCCCTGGCTGCCCCAGGTGCCTGCCGTGCTGGAGTGTTTCTTTGCCGGCCAGGGCATGGGCCATGCAGTGGCCGCCACGCTGTTTGGTGTCAACAATCCCAGCGGCAAGCTCACCACTACCCTGCCCAACAGTCTGGAAGAGACACCAGCCTATCTGCACTACCCCGGCGAAAATGGCCGTCACCATTACGGCGAGGGCCTGTTTGTCGGCTACCGCTATTACGACAAGCGCCAATTGCAGCCGCTGTTTCCCTTCGGTTTTGGTCTGAGCTATACCCGTTTCGACTACCGCGAACTGCAGCTCTCCAGCCAGGACATGACGGAACACGACACCCTCACGGTGAGCATCGAGATCCACAATAGCGGTGAACGCGATGGCAAGGAGATCGTGCAGCTATACATCGCACCACCGCCCTCGCCATTGGCACGCCCGCCACAAGCCCTGCGCGGCTTCGACAAACTGGACATTCCGGCCGGAAGCAGCCGCCACGCCCACTTCACGCTGCAACGCGAAGATTTTGCCTATTACGATCCGGCCCATGGCAGTTGGGTGGTGGACAGCGGCCCGCATGAGATCCGCATCGCAGCCTCCAGCCGCGACATCCGCCTGCAGGCCACGGTAGCGGTTACCGCGCAGCCACCCTACCCCAGGCTCAAGGCTGACTCCTCGCTGGTGCAGCTCACCCGTCACCCACCCATGCTGCAGGCCGTGGCCGAACTGGTGGCCAGCAAGTGTGCACTCAGCGTGGATGATGCCCGTGCCAAGCTGATCCAGATGGCTCCCAACATGTTCGGCGGCTTGTTCATCACCCTCACCGCCATGCTGGAACTGGATATCAGCCGCGCTGAGCTGCAGCTGATCCTGGACCGATTCAACAGCATGCCCAGTTGCAACCAGGCAAGAGACGTCGCGGTTTTTTCATCACAACGTCAAGACCCTGTCACATGACAAGACGACAATCCGTCCCAAGCCGGCCACTTGCGCTGGGTTGTCTCTTGTTCAGTTGTTTCTTCTCGGCTTTACTCTCGCGCCAACCCTTTACCGGGTTGGCACTTTTTTGGGTGCACCACCTGCCACTGGCTACGGCCAGCACCTGCAAAACCCAGACTGGTAAATAAAGGCAAAGACCAAGCACGAATACTTGCCTGCACGCGATGTCATCTGCATCGTGTTGTGCTTTCCACACCCTAGCCGTAGCCGCATGATTACCTCCACGACTCCGCTGCCGGTGTCCTACCCGCCGTTGACACCGACACCACAGCCAGCCAGCAACACACCACCCGGCCCTTCCCCCCAGCCCGCCATGCCCACGCAGCCTGCACCAGGACAGCCAGGCAGTGGCATCAACACCTATGCCTGATCAGCGCGCGGTATTGCCACCGTCCACCGCCAGCGTGGTGCCGGTGACAAAACTGGCATCGTCGGACAACAAAAAACGCACCGCCCGGGCTATTTCATCCGGCCGCGCATAGCGCCCCAGCGGCACGCCACCGGCGACGGTGAGCGAGGGGGTATCCGGCCCGGCGGCAGCACGTTCGGCGGCCCAACGTTCCACTTCGGTATCGCCAGGACACACGGCGTTGATGCGGATGCGATCGCGGGCATGGTCCAGCGCCATCGCCCGCGTCATTTGCACCACCGCGCCCTTGCTGGCGCAGTAGGCCACGGCTGCCTCGCCCGCCACCAGCCCCCAGTCCGATGCATTGTTGACAATGGCTCCGCCACCCTGCGCCCGCATGGCGGGAATCACCGCCTTGCACATGCGCCACACCGCGGTCACGTTCAGGGCCAGCACCGTGGCCCAGTCCTGTTCGCTGGTCGACTCCGCAGTCCCGCCCAGCACCACGCCGGCATTATTGAACAGGCCGTCAATGCGGCCGTGGCGGGCCAGCATGGCGGCCACGGTCTGCGTGGTGGCAGTAGCATCCAGCTGATCCAGCGGCCAGTACTCGGCCTGCCCACCCGCAGCTTGCAGAGCCTGCTGCAAGGCCATGCCCTCCGCCTGCCGTCGCCCGGTAAACAACACCTGCACCCCATCCTGTGCCAGTAGCTGCACCGTTGCCTTGCCAATGCCGGAGGTACCACCGGTTACCAGTATCACGCGCTGCGCTTTGTCCATCCTGCTGCTCCTGCTTGCTGATCTGTCCTGTTCACAGCCATCGTCTTGTCGCCGGTTTGGCGCTAGACTGCCGGCTGCACTGTTAGCCTGCATTTACCCATGAAATCGAAATCCTCTTCCGGCGGCCTGGTTTATTCCTCCGAGCATGGCCGCATGTGCCCGGACTGCCGTCAGCCGCTTGATGCCTGCATCTGCCAGCAAGCCACCATGCCCAGCGGCGATGGCATTGTGCGTGTCAGCCGTGAAAACAAGGGCCGTGGCGGCAAGACCGTCACCGTGGTGAAAGGTGTGTTGCGCGACAATGCAGGCTTGACCGTACTGGGCAAGCAGCTGAAAGCCGCCTGTGGCACGGGCGGCACCGTCAAGGATGGCACTATTGAAATCCAGGGCGACCATGTCGCAACCGTCATCAGCAGCTTGCAAAAGCTCGGTTTCACGGTAAAGCGCGCGGGCGGCTGAGTACAATCAGCCAGGCACGGTCCCATGCATTTCCCAGCCCCCATTCCCAAGCGGGCAGCGTGATACATTGCTGGCAGCATTGAAAAAATACAACAATAATTTTCCAAAAATGAAAATTTGAATTAATTTTTTCACGACAAGATAGCCCGCTCCCGTATGCTGGCTGGCATGACACATGCACCGATACCACCGCAATCTGACAGCAGCCAGCCCGACCCTGCCTGGCTGGGTGAGCAAATCCGCCAGCTACGCAAGCTACGCAAACTGTCCCTGCAGCAATTAAGCGAAGCCACTGGCCGCTCGATTGGCTTTCTCTCCCAGCTGGAGCGCGGCAAAAGCCAGCCCAGCGTATCCGACCTCAACAAACTGGCTACCGCCTTGGCCGTGCCCTATGGCGTGTTCTTCAGCCAGGCCCCGGCCCATGAGCGTGGCCTGGTGGTGCGCCAGGCACACCGCCCGGTGTTGCACTACGCCGAAGGCGTCAGCGACGCCCTGCTCTCGCCCGGCTTTGCCGGTGGTTTGCAACTGATGCTCACCCACTTTGCCCCAGGAGCAAGCTCTGGCCCGCAAACCCTCTGCCACGGGGGCGATCAGGGCGGCATGGTGCTATGCGGTCAACTGGAGCTGTGGGTGGACGAACAATGCCATCTGCTGGCCGCTGGCGACAGTTTCAGCTTCAACAGCAGTCGGCCACACCGTTATTGCAACCCCGGCAATGAGGAAGCCCAGGTGGTATGGGCATATACCGTCAGCGCCTGAAGCGCCGCCGTCAATGAATTAAAGGAGAATCCATGTTTGAATCCGCCCGCCACTATCCACCCAGCTGGTATGCCGCCACCAGCACGGCCCAGCAAATCGAGCGCCCGGCGCTGACCCAGGATATGGATGTGGATGTGCTGGTGGTGGGCGCTGGCTTTACCGGTCTGTATACCGCACACAATCTGGCCGATGCCGGTGTCAACGTAGCCGTGATCGAAGCCAGCCGCGTAGGCTGGGCGGCAAGCGGACGCAATGGCGGACAGATCATTCTGGGATTCTCCTGCGACATGCCCCCCATCGAAGCGGCACTGGGGTTGGAAGCTGCCCAGGAAATCTGGCAACTACTGCGCAGTGCGGCAGCCGATATCCGCCACAAGATTGCCCAGCATCACATCGACTGCGAGCTGGCAGAGGGCCATCTGTGGACATCCGTGCTGTGGCAGCGCATCAGGTTGTTGTCTGAGTGGCAGGAGCATGCCGCCCGCCATTACGACTATCAGGCGCTGGAGTTCGTCCCGCGCAAGGACCTGCCGCAGCAGGTTGGCTCGGAACGCTATGTGGCGGGCCTGATCGACCGCGAAGGCGGCCATTTTCACCCCCTGAAATACATTCTGGGTCTGGCCCGTGCCGCTGAAGAAAAGGGGGTCGCCATCTTCGAACAGACACGCGCCCTGTCCTATGCCAGCACGGCGAATGGCTGCGTGGTCCAGACGGCACAGGGCAAGATCCGCTGCCGCAAGCTGGTGCTGGCCACCAATGCCTATGTCGACCAGCTGGATCCGGCGCTGGAGCGCAAGATCATGCCGGTAGGCACCTATATGATTGCCACCGAAGCGCTGCCGGAAGACGTGGCCCGTCAGCTGCTGCCCAGCAATATGGCGGTGTCGGACAACCAGTTCATTCTGGATTACTTCCGCCTAAGTGCCGACCGCAGCCTGCTGTTCGGCGGCAAGTGCACCTATTCCGGCCGCACGCCCGCCAATCTCACCGCCAGCATGCGCGCCGACCTGCTGCGCGTGTTTCCGCAGCTGGCCCCCTATCGCATCACCCACACCTGGGGCGGCCATATCGACATCACCGTCCCGCGCACACCGGATTTCGGCTGCCGTGGCGACGTGTACTGGGCGCAAGGTTTTTCCGGCCACGGCGTGGTGCCTACCTGTGCCGCAGGCCGGGTACTGGCCAATGCCATTCTGGGCGACAGCCACCTGCTGCAGCAGTTCATGCGCCTGTCCAACCCCGACTTCCCCGGCGGCAAGCTGCTGCGCGTACCCTTGCAGGCTGCCGGCATGTTCTATTACCGCCTGCGCGACTACGCCATCCCCGGCCTGAGCTACTAAGAAGCTGTTCATAGTCCGCTGGGCTTTGGTGATACTGCGTTAACAGCGCCGGTGGAATACTCATTGACTCACTGTATCCGCTTCCTTAGTCGCTTTTGCCTTGTCTCACTCTAGCTCACAAGACTTTGAACAAGCTCTTGGCCGCTCCAAGCCAGGCATGAGCACAGCCCTGCCCTGAAACAGGACAGGGCTGTCACACCCAGGCCAACCCGCGTCCCCGCAAGCTAGCCAAGTCTATTGGCGAGGCTAACTACAAAGCAGCCCTGCGGTTATCAAACATCCCTGCCTGCCACGCCCCCGCCTCACCAGCCACACCCGTTCCTCCTGATGGCAAGCCGTATTAATCCGAGCCAAGCCAACAATTCCCCAGTCATCGTCCCGGTTTTTGCCTCAATCCATTCAGCATTTTCAGATAAAGACAAATGGCTATTGCTTGGAAAAATTTTATGCAATAGGGCTTTGTAAATAAAAAATTATTCCTTATCAATGACTTACAAATAGCTTGGCATACCACGGTTTAAGCGGAATGTCCTGAACCTTGCTGTACATCACTGGAGAAATACCCCATGGCTGAGAGTTTTCAGAAAGAAGTCCCCCCCGCCCGCGTCAATATCACACTGGACCTGCACACCGGCGGTGCCCAGAAAAAAATGGAACTTCCGCTGAAGCTGCTGGTACTTGGCGACTTCAGCCAGCGCGACGATGGCACCGCGCTAACCGACAAAACCAAACACTCCATCAACAAAAACAACTTTGATGCGGTCTTGGCAGATTACCAGCCTGCCTTGCAGCTCAGTGTGGACAACACCCTGGCCGCCGATGGTTCCGAGCTGCCAGTCAAGCTGAGTTTCACCGCGATGAAGGATTTTCACCCCGAGCAGGTAGTACGGCAGATCCCCGAGCTGCGTGCCCTGCTGGCCATGCGCAATCTGCTGCGCGACCTCAAATCCAATCTGCTAGACAACGCCGCTTTCCGTCGTGAACTGGAAACAATCCTCAAGGACGAAAAGCTGTCGCGCAGCCTGCGCGCAGAGTTGGAACACATCGCCCCGCTGGACACCCCGCAAGTCTGACTACCAAGGAAAACATCATGGAAATTAGCCCTCAGGAAAACAGCAGCACCGTACTGGAACATGACACGGTACAGGACAGCGGCGTGTATACCGCATTGTGCACGCGCATCAAGCTCAGTCCGGTCAGCCATGCCCCGGCTTTTGAAGTGTTCCAGAACCAGGATGCCCTATCCGAATCTTCCATCGACGAACGGATTGCCGTCGCAGTCAATGTATTCCTGAAGATGGTGCAGGAATCAGCCATGAAAGTGGAGCGGCTGGACAAAAGCCTGCTGGACTATCATATCGACCGCATCGATGCCCAGATCAGCCGCCAACTGGATGCCGTGCTGCATCACCCGGATTTCCAGCGCACCGAGTCGGCCTGGCGCGGACTGAAATTCCTGGTAGACCGTACCGATTTTCGCAAGAACGTCAAAATTGAAATCCTGGACGTTTCCAAAGACGCCTTGCGCCAGGATTTTGAAGACAGCCCGGAAGTCATCCAGAGCGGCCTGTATCGCCACACCTATATTCAGGAATACGATACCCCGGGCGGCGAACCCATCGGTGCCATCATTGCCGATTACGAATTCGATCGTGGTCCGCAGGACATCGCACTGCTGCGCAATGTATCCAAAGTATCGGCTGCGGCACACATGCCTTTCATTGCTTCGGTAGGTGCCGCCTTCTTCGGCAAGGACAGCATGGAGGAAGTGGCAGCCATCCAGGACGTGGCCAATTACTTTGACCGTGCCGAATACATCAAGTGGAAAAGCTTCCGCGATACCGACGATGCCCGCTATGTCGGCCTTACCCTGCCACGCTTTCTGGCCCGCTTGCCTTACGGCCAGGACACTGTTCCGGTGCGCAGCTTCAATTACAGCGAAAAGGTAAAAGGCCCCGACCACCAGCGCTATCTGTGGGCCAATGCAGCTTTTGCCTTTGCTGCCAATATGGTGCGCAGCTTTATCCACAATGGCTGGTGCGTGCAGATTCGCGGCCCGCAAGCCGGTGGCCTGGTGGAAGATCTGCCCATCCACCTGTACGACCTGGGTACCGGCAACCAGATCAAAATCCCCACCGAAGTGCTGATTCCGGAAACGCGCGAGTTCGAATTCGCCAATCTCGGTTTTTCGCCACTGTCCTTTTACAAGAACCGTGACTACGCCTGCTTCTTCTCCGCCAACTCGGCACAAAAGCCGGTGCTGTATGAGACACGGGAAGCCACTGCCAATAGCCGTATCAATGCCCGCCTGCCCTACATCTTCCTGCTGTCGCGCATCGCCCACTACCTGAAGCTCATCCAGCGCGAAAACATCGGCACCACCAAGGACAGACGCGTACTGGAGCTGGAGCTCAACAGCTGGGTCAAGAACCTGGTCACCGAAATGACGGATCCGGGCGATGAACTGCAAGCCTCCCACCCGCTACGGGAGGCCAGAGTCGTCGTGGAGGACATCGAGGACAACCCGGGCTTCTTCAAGATCAAGCTGTTCATCGTGCCGCACTTCCAGGTCGAAGGCATGGATATCAGTCTGTCGCTGGTATCGCAAATGCCCAAGGCCAAGAGCTGAGGCTGAGCGGTTTGCCCATCAGCCCCCGGATGGGCAAACCGCTGGCACAGCACCTCAGGCATTCACGCATAGACCACTACAGGAACTCCACGGCCCATGAAACCGGACTGGCTCAATCGATTGATCGGACAGGAAAACACCAGCCTGGCAGAACAGCCCTTTGCTGAACTGCTACAAGCCTGCGGGCCTGAGCATCCTTGCGGAGAGGATGTCGGCAGCAATGAGCTGTTTTTGCAGGTCAAGGAAAACCTGGCCTTGCTCTCCGGCCTCGATAGCGTCGCCCTGGAGCAGGACTGCCTTGCCTTGCTGCAGCAAGGCAAGGATTTACGCCCGGCGGTGTATCTGGTGTATGCCTGGGTCCGCCAGCAAGGCTGGCAGGGCTTGCTGCAGGGGCTGCAATTCCTGGCAGCACTCATCCGGCAGTATGACAACAAGCTCTATCCCCGCCGCAGCGAAACCCGTCACGCCACTCTTGCCTGGCTCAGTAGCAGCAAGGTACTGGACTGGCTGGATGCCCAAGGTAGTCCCCCTTTGTCGCTCAAGCCAGCACTGCGTCAGCAACTGCAGGCAGTGCTGGAGGCATGGGCAGGGCATGACGCCCGACTGGAAACAGCCTGGTCTGCCTTGCAGACCCGACTCCAGCAGGAGGACATGCAGGACAGTGTCACCCGAGACGCGGTCATGCCAGATGGCAACCTCCATCACGACCCGCATCAGGATCAATCGATTCGCTCCAGCCAGATGCTGATGGATAGCTTGCGAGCCATGTGCAGCTATCTGCAACAACAACCACATGGTGCCTTTGCGGCCTTTCGTCTGGCCCGGGTGGTGCGCTGGGATAGCGTACGCCAGCCCCCACCGCACAACGGTCAGCTGCTGACAAGGCTGGCCGGACCACGCCCGGAATTACGGCAACAACTCAAGCGCCTGCTGCTGCAAAAACAATGGCACGGCTTGCTGGAAAAAACCGATGCGGCCTTTCTGGAATCAGCCAATCACTTCTGGCTGGACTTGCAGTATATGGCCTGGCAAGCACTCGGCCAGCTGGGACAGGACTATCAGCAGTGGCGTGATATTGCATTGAGCGATATTGCCCTGATGCGGCACCGCCTGCCGGATATCGAGCAGCTGCGCTTTGCCGATGGCAGCTCTTTTGCCGACGACACCACATTGGAATGGCTGGCCAGCCATGCAGTAGTGCATGACATCAGCGCCGGAGAGGCCATTACGCCGACCTATGCCAGCGCAGGCGGTGACCCATCCTTGCAAGACATCAGCCATGAAGCCCAGTTGCTGGCAGAACAGCAAGGACTGGAAGCCGCACTGGCCTGGCTGCAAAGCCTGCCGCAAGCACGCGGCATGCGTGGTCAGACCGAACGCCTGCTCCTCACCGCCCGCCTGGCCGAAACCAATGGCAGGGCAGACATTGCGCTGGGGATTGCAAGCGGACTGGAAAGCCAGGTGTGCAGCCCTGTCATCTGCCAGTGGGACCCGGAGCTGGCCTTTGAAGTCAAGCTCACCTACCAGCAATTACTGCGCAGCCGCAGCAGGAAAGAAAGCGACAAACAACAGCTGAATCTGCAATTACAGCGTTTACAGCAGGAACTCAGCCTGCTCAACCCCTTGCGTAGCGCGCTGTTACCGAGCTACTGAAGCAGAGCCACTGCCAATGGATGACCAAACTCTGCATTACTTCGAAGCTGAAATGCGCTATCTGCGCGACGCGGGCAAGGAATTCGCCCGCGCCCATCCCGATCGCGCAGCGCAGCTGAACCTTGACCGGGTAGGCGATCTGGACCCCATGGTCGAGCGCCTGCTGGAAGGCTTTGCCTTTCTGATGGGCAAATTGCAGCAAAAACTGGATGACGATCTGCCGGAACTGACCGAAAACCTGGTCAGCCTGCTGTGGCCACATTATTTGCGCATGATACCGTCACTGACCGTCATGTCGTTTCAGCCCGCCAAAGGGGTGCTGCAGCAGGCAGAACATCTGGCCACAGGCACCGCTCTGCAAAGCGATCCGGTCGGTGCGGCAGGCATCCGCTGCCACTATCGCACCACTCGGCCACTGCAACTGCGCCCCCTGCAACTGCAGCTGGCACAGCTGGAAGAGCAGGGCGATGGCCGCCAGTTGATCCGTTTGGGACTCCAGCTGGAAGAGCAGGCCAATCGCGAAAGTCTGGACCTGTCCCGACTGCCCTTGTTTCTCAATGCCGATGCGCCGGTTGCCTTTGCCCTGCTGCACGCGCTGACCCGGCCCGGCGTCCACCTGACACTCAAGCCCAGCGGGCAAGAAACAGTAATTGCGGCTGACCTGAGCCTGCGGCAAACCGGCTTCGACCCGGATGACACGCTGTGGCCCAGACCAGCCACCGCACATGGCGGTTATCCCTTGCTGATGGAATACTTTGCCTTCCGGGAAAAATTCCTCTTTGTCGAACTGCAAGGCATCCACACCAGCCAATTACCAGCAGATGGCCGGTTCGACATCGAAATCTGTCTCACCAGCAGTTTTCCGCCCGGACTTCCCTTCGACCAGCGCGCCTTTCAACTGAATTGCGTTCCGGCCATCAATCTGTTCGAAGTGGAAACCGAGCCGATTCATGTCGATCACCTCTCCACGGAATATCGCGTTATCCCCCGGCTACATGATGCCGCCCATGTCGAAGTTTTCTCCGTGGATAGCGTGCAGGCATTTGACCACCATACCGGTCAACGCCATGCCTATCTGCCATTCAGCAGTTTTCGCCACCGGGGTGGCATGCTGCGCCACGAGGCACCCGAACGCTATTACCACAGCGGCCAACGCCAAAGCGCCAGCGGACGTTACGACACCTGGCTGATGCTGGGCGGGCATGCCTGGCAACAGCAAAACAGCCTGTTCAGCGAAACCCTGTCGCTGCAAGCCACCGGCACCAATGGCATGCTGCCGCGCAAGGCATTGCGCCAGGCGCAGTTGCTTACCCTGCTGCAAGACAATGCCTCGGTGGTGGCAATCTGCAACCTGGTTCCACCCAGCCTGCCCTGCCACCCGCCACGGGAAGACCGTTTCCAGTGGCGGGTACTGTCGCATATGGCCAGCAATTATCTGTCCTTGCTGAATACGGAAACTTTGCGCGGCACCCTGGCCCTGTATGACTGGACCCAGGACGAACTCAACCGCCGTCGCCTGCAGGCTATTGTCGATGTCTCGCATCAGCTGGTCCGCAAAGTGGAGCGCGGCTGCGTCATGAGCGGCGTCGAAATCAGTATCACACTGGACCAGGCCGGCTTTACCGGTGAGGGTGATCTCTACCTGTTTGCCACCCTGCTGGACCACTTTCTCGCCGGCTATGCCGACCTCAACCTGTTTACCCGCTTGCGCGTTCTGCTCCAGCCAACAGGACAGATTTTCTACGGGGAGGACCGTCCATGCAGCCGCCCTCCCCTCTGATGCAGAGCATGCTGGAACAGGCATGCCGCTTCAATTTTTATCGCTTCTGCGAACTGGTGGAACTGGCCCACCCCGATGCCAAGCGGTTTGCCAGCCAGGACAGCATTGCAGCCGACCCCATCCGCTTTCGTTCGCGCCCGGGATTCGGTTTTCCCACGGCGGAGCTGGCGTATCAGCCGGCTGACATTGCCGATACAGCGCTACCGGTTCCCGCGGTACAAACCCGCTTTCTCGGGCTCACCGGCGTGGATGGCATCCTGCCCTTGCACATCGGCAATGACCTGGTCACCCGCAGGGAGGGACACGAGGTCCTGGCAGACTTTCTTGATCTGTTCCATCACCGCATCGTCACCCGCTATTACGCCATCTGGCGCAAATATCACTATCCCGTCGGCTTCCTGCCCGGCGGGCAGGACCGGATATCCAAAGCCTTGCTCGGCCTGACAGGCCGTGCCATACCCGGCGCTGAGCTTGAACTCAGCCCGGCACGCTGGCTGGCACTACTCGGGCCAATGAGCCAACGCAGCCGTACCGCCGATGGCCTGCGCGCAGCAGTGCTGCATGTGCTGCCGGAGATCAGGCCCGAGATCAGCTGTTTTCACCCGCGCATGGTACTGCTACCCGCCAGTCGGCTAGGCCAAAGCAGCCGGATGGCAGCAGGCAGCCTGGTGCTGGGTCGACGTCTACTTGATGTACAGCGCACCGTAAAACTGACCTTGCATCTGCAGGACAGCAGTGAGCTCAGCCTGCTGCAGCAAGGTCAGCCAACCCATGCCGAGCTGTGCACCATCCTGCGTGGCTATCTGGGCCTGCGCTGGGACCTGGCCTTGTTTGCCAGCCTGTCCCGCCACTTATGGCCTCCTTCACGGCTATCTCGCCATAGCGCCAGACTCGGTCGCGATGCCCACCTGAAGCCGGCTTCGTTTGCCGTCCAGCCAACAGACCCACTGATTCCGCTAGGCAGGCTACATGCCTAGCCCGATTCCGCTCAAACAGGAGAACGCCCCCATGCGCCACGCCCTGCGCATCATGCTGTTGCTGCTTGTCCTCGGCCTTGCCGGCTGCGGTGCCTGGCAATACGTCAAGGACGGTAGCAAAGCCTTGACCACTGCGGTGTTTTATCCGCGCATCAAGACCGTGAAACTGGATGTGACCGCCAGAACCGCATTGAACCCGGATGAACAGGGGCGCTCATTGTCGGTAGTGGTGCGGGTCTACCAGTTGAGGGATGGCAAGGCATTCCGCGCCGCCAGCTATGAACAGATACTCAGCGACGACAAAAAGATACTGGGTGATGAACTGCTGGCACGCCACGACTTTGTCCTGGCCCCGGACAGCAGCTACAGCCTCAACACCCATCTGGACGAAAACGCCGGTCAGATAGCAATCGTCGCACTGTTCCGCCAGAACGGACCACAAACCATCTGGCGCATCAGCTTGCCCACCAGCGTTCTGGACAATGACATCCCGGCCAAATTGGAAGTGAAGGATAGCCAGATCCTCATCAGCCAGCTGCCTCATCCGCTTCCCCAGGCCGCAGCGGCTGAACCGCAAACACCAGCCAGCCCGCCCCCTCAGCCCGCGAGCGCAGCCGCGGCCAGCAAAGCAAAGGGGAAATGATCATGCGTAACCGGCAAACCGGTCCCTCCCTCTACGAAAAACTGTTGGGCAACTTTCAGGATGGCAGCACGGTATACGACTGGGACGATGCCACCCAGCTACTGCTCAGTGTGATGGACAACATCCGGGTGATTCTCAACAGCCGACAGGGTGCGCTCAAGCATTTACCTGACTACGGCCTGCCTGATCTGTCACTGATCTACCGCCACCTGCCTGCCAGCGCCCATCAATTGCGTCAGAGCATCGCCAGCACGCTACTGAAATACGAACCCCGGCTGGACAGCATCGATATCAGGCTGCTGGAGGCCCGGCACAGCGATGTGCTGGGTTATGAACTGGTCTGTCATCTGAAGCAGGCAGGGCTAGTACGTTTTGGCAGCTACTTCAGCCCGGACCAGGCGGTCCGACTGCGGCTGCTGACGGCCGTAGAGCAGCCATCGGCTGATCCACCGCTATATGTGAGGTCACCGGCTTACCCCACACAACCTTGATTACCGAACCGTTTAGTCATTGCCGATCACCGTAGCGGCTCTGCATTCATGGCCATCATTTTTGAAGGATATTCAGCTTGCGCATTCACAAACCACTCTGGCACGAAGGCATCCTGCTCTTGCCACAGCTGTTTCAACAACAAGAAGCCATGCAAGCCGCCCAGCGCCAACAGCTGGCCGAACTGGCCAGCCCCTTTCCCTGGGGGCTGTCAGCCATCCTGCTGGATGAACGCGCGCTGGATCAGGGACAGGTCAGGCTAGATAGCCTGGCGGGCATTTTTCCCGATGGCAGCGCCTTCGACCAGCGACTCAGCGGCCACATGCCATCGCCACGTCATCTGGATGAACTCCCAGCCACACTGGACAGCGTAACCGTATGGCTGGCGCTGCCTGCACTCAACCCCATGGGAAACAATCTGCATCTGGGCAGCGTCGGGCCCGCTGACATACCACGGCGGTATCGGCAGAGCTTTGCCCGCGTGGCCGACCACATGGGTGAACAGGAAGACGAGCTGGCCGTCGAGCAGCTCAACCTGCTGTTGAAGTTTGATGGCGAATCACTGGATGGCATGAGCAAGTTGCCCCTTGCCCGACTACAGCGCAATGCACAAAACCGCTTTGTCAGCGACCCGGACTTCATCCCCCCCCTGCTGTGCTGCCATGCCCTGCCTGCACTGCAAAACCGCCTGCAACAGCTCAGCGAACTATTGCAGGCCAGGCAGGACAGCCTGCAGCAGCAACGCCGCGAACGCACCCAGCAGGCTGCCGACTACCTGCTATCCGACATCAGCCTGCTATGGCTGATGAATACCCTGGGGCAGTGCTGGCCGGAACTGCGCATGCTGTCGCAACTACCAGGCATTCACCCTTATAGCGCCTATCTGTGCCTGTCCCGGCTGGCCGGCATGCTCTGTACCTTTGCCCTGGAACGCCAGTTAAACGATATCCCCGTCTATACCCACCAGCAGCTGGGCACGGTATTCGGTCAGCTCGACAGCCTGATTCGTGATCTGCTGGATACCGTCATCCCCACCCCGGTGGTGCTGCTCCCCTTGCAACGTGACGGCGCCAATTTGTGGATCGCCCATCTGGAAGACCCCCGTTTGCGCGAAGGTGCCGATTTTTACCTCTCGGTACACGCCGCCATGCCACTGCACCTGCTGCAAGAGCAACTGCCCAAAGTTTCCAAGGCCGGAGCGCCGGAGGATGTCGCCCGCATCATGTCCTCAGCACTGAACGGCATTCCACTGCGCCCCATGCAACGCCTGCCCACCGCCCTGCCCAGCAGGGTGGACAGCCTGTATTTCGCCCTGGATGCCCAGCACCCGGCCTTTGCCGCCATGCTGGCCGCCCAGTCCTGTGCCTTTTACTTCCCTTCTTCGCTGCCAGAACTGCAACTGGCGCTGTATGCGGTGCCCAGACCATGAAACCAGCCGACATCCTCCACAGCGTACGCGGCCACATGCGCGATGTGGCCCTCATCGTCACCCGGCTAAGCGGACAAGCCGACGTGATTGCGCCGGACCATTGGCAAGACCACTGCATGGCAGTACTGGATCAGCTGGACCAGCATCTGACCCAAAGTGGAGCACCAGCCAGCGATAGGACGCAGATGATCTACGCCGCCAGCTGCCTGCTGGACGAAACAGCACTGAGAACCCTGCCCGAAACCCAGCGCCTGCAATGGCAAGCCACCCCCTTGCAGGTACACCGTTTTGGCACCCTGCAAGGAGGCGAACAAGTATATGAACAAATCAGCCAGGCACTCGCCACGCCAGCCCCCTCCCTGTGGCTGCTAGCCTGCTGGCAACTGGTGCTGGCACTCGGATTCCAGGGCAAATACCAGCATCAGGACCCAGCCCAACGCACCCAACTGATGCACAAGCTGGATCAGACCATCGGGGCAATCGACACCCCCATGCAAGCCGCTCAGCGCAGACGTCGCAGCCTGCACTGGCGCAGCTTCTCCCCCTGGCTGTGGGCCCTGCTGTCCTGCTCCTTGGCCCTCATTGTCTACTTCCTGCTGCAAAGCTGGCTGCACCACGCAGTCAGCCAGCTGGGCAGCTAAGGAATCAACATGCCGCGCATACTCTGGCACTGGCTGTTTCCACCCATGGTGCTGACACTCGGGCTCCTGCTGATCTGGCGTTCATTAGCACTGACTACACTCAGCGCTGCACTGCTCAGCCTGCCCTGGCTGCTACTCATGCTGGTGTTGTGGCAACACGGATTACGGCGGGCCAACACCAGTACAGACCGCACCATTGATGTCATTTTGCTGGGAGGACCAGCCGCCTCCGACCTCATGCAAGGCCATGCCAGCCGCGAGGGTCTGCACCAGCGCTGGTTATGGCTGGCCGATGCTGAACAGCTGGCCAGCTGGCACGCCGAGCACTACCGCGTCTGCGGCCTGCTGCTGGTCGTCAATGCCGACCAGCCCCTTTCAGCTGCAACAGACCCTGCACTATCAGCCTGGCAACGTGCCTGGCAACATGCCCAGCAGCAACTTGGCCATCCCTTGCCTGCAGCCTTGCTGGTCATCGCGGCATACCCTGCCCAAGCAGGCAGCTTGCAGCCATCAAATCCCGCCATCCCTCCGGCTACAGACTATCCGGCAGCACAACAGGCCATCACCCGACAAGGGCGGGCTATGGAGGCCGAAAGCTGGCACAGCAATATAGAAAACCGCCAGCAGGCATTGCAAAACAGCATCGCACTGCAATGGCTGCAGCAGCATACAGCAGAACAGTTCCTGCCCATCCTGCTTCCACAACAGTCGGCGCGTGGCAGTCCGGCCCTGCATGCCATCGGCTGGATGTGCGCCGGTGATCTGACAGGGGATAGCCCTTGGCAGCAGGCCGCCAACCAGGCCAGTCACCTGCGGCTGCACTCGCTGCGGCCTGCCAATCCGCCGCAGGCCTTGCCCCTGCCCGAAGCACTGGTCGCCAGCTTCCCCGCCCGGCTAAGCTGTCCGCCTTCACTGCAACGGCTGGCCTGGCTATTCACCACGGTGGCGCTGTTTTTTACCGCCTTCGCCACCAGCTCCGCCTGGAACAATCACCTGCTGATTCAACAAAGCGAAGCCAGGCTGCGCGCCTTCCAGATGCTCAAGCCGACACAGGAACCGCTACGCGGTCATGCAGCGCAAACACTGCAAGCCTGGCAAGAGCACCTGAATAGTATTGCCACCAACGGCATACCGCTGCGGCTGGATATCGGGCTGTACCAGGGCCATGCCCTGGCCAGCATCAGCAACGAGGCCCTGCGGCGCTACCAGCCCCCTGCTCCCAAACGCGAGGTCGTCCGCCTCGATAGCACGGCCCTGTTCGACAGTGGCAAGGCCGTACTCAAGCCACAAGCCAAACTGGCCTTGCAATCGGTCCTGATCTGGCTACAGGCCAATCCGGGCAAACGGGTATTGATAGACGGCCATACCGACAACACCGGCAATGCCGCCAGCAATCTGCAGCTTTCGCAAGCACGTGCCGAAGCCGTGCGCAGCTGGCTGGTGACCGCCACCACCTTCCCCATTACCCATTTTGCCGTGCAGGGGCTGGGAGACACCCAGCCCCTGGACAGCAATGACGATGCGACCGGTCGCAGCAAAAACCGGCGCGTGGAAATCACCCTGATCGAACCGCCAGGCAATACGCGCTGATATCAGGGTGTCAACGAAACCGCCCCTGCACAGTGCAGGCGGACGGACAGCACGCCCGGGGCAAGTCCCCGGCAAGGAGAAACAGTATGGCTATACCCGCGTATTTGTGGATCAAGGATGACGGCGGTGCCGATATCAAAGGCTCGGTCACCGTGCAGGGACGTGAAGGATCCGTAGAAATCCTGGAATTCGACCATAGCGTCTACATCCCCACCGACGGCAACACCGGCAAACTCACCGGTACCCGCGTGCACACCCCGCTTACCTTCGTCAAAGAATTCGACGCCTCCTCACCCTATCTGTACAAGGCGGTTACCAGCGGACAAAACCTCAAGGGCATGGAGATCAAGTGGTACCGCATCGACGATGCCGGCGAAGAAAAAGAGTATTTCAACATGAAGCTGGAAAACGTCAAGGTCGTCGCCGTCAAACCCAAAATGCACAACATCAAGGACATCGACAAGGAGCGCTACAACCACCTGGAACAGGTGGACGTGCGCTACGAAAAGATTACCTGGGCCTACAAGGACGGCAACATCATCCACTCCGATAGCTGGGTAGAAAACCGCTAACCACCAACCGCCGGCAGCTGCCCATCCGGCAGGCTGCCGGTGCGGCTATCACCCACTTAAAGGACCCACCATGCCCAACCCCTATCAGCTCGCCTTCCCCGATCGCCTGGGGCTGGACCTGTCCGTGTTCGCCTTTACCCTCGACGAAGCCCTCGACACCCCCTTCCTGCTCGAGGTCTCCGTCACTTCCCCACAAGCAGACCTCCCCCTCGCCTGCCTCATCCACCAGCCCGTCGCCTTTACCATCACTCCGCCCCAGGCCAATCCGCTGCCCCTCATCCCCGGCCTGACGCCCCCACCCACCCCTGACCACACCCGACGCTGGCAGGGCCTGGTGCGCGCCGCCAGCCGCCTGCACACCAATCAGCAGGAAACCCGCTACCGCTTTCGCATCGGCCCGCCCCTGGCCGCCCTCGCCGATGGCCGCCACACCCGGCTGTTTCAGCAACAGAGCATTCCCGCCGTCATCGCAGCCGTGCTGCAACAGCATGGCCTGGCCGGCAGCGCCCTGCAGTTGGACCTGACTGCCGACTATCCGCTGTTCGAGCACATTACCCAGTATCGCGAGAGCGATCTGGATTTCATCCAGCGTCTGGCCGCCGATGCCGGGCTGTTCTATCAGGCGATCCCCGCTGACGATGGCCGCGCGCTGCTGGCCTTTGGCGACAATCTGGAGCATTACCAGCGCGGCTTGCTGCCCATGATCCCCCTCAGCCCCGATGCCGGCCTGGAGGGCGTCGGCCGCGAAGTGGTGCGCCGTTTCGACTTGCACCACCAGCCCATGCTGCACAGCGTGCAGCGCCGTGACTTCAACTACCGCAGTGCCAGCACCCCGCTGGCCAGCCGGGTGGACAGCCCCGACGATACCCCGGCGGCCCATGGGCTGGATGATGACTGGGGCGAAGGGCAGCGCAATGCCGACGAGGGCCTGCGTCTGGCGCTGCTGCGTCACCAGCTGTCGCTCAGCCGTCAGTGTCGCGGCGAGGGGGCCGGTAATGTACTACGCTGCCGCCCCGGTGCCGTGCTCACCCTCAGCCAGGCCTTTGCCGAGGCCCCCCACGGCTGGCTGCTCACCGCCGTGCGCCATCAGGGCGCGCGCGATCAGGCCTATCACAACCAGTTCAGCGTGATCCCTGCCGACCGCATCTGGCGACCGGCCCTGCGCGACAAGCCACGCATCCACGGCACCCTGCCCGCCATGGTGGTAAGCCCGGCCAACAATAGCTACCGCTATCCCTTTCTGGATGCCGATGGCCGCTACCGGGTGCGCTTTCTGTTTGATCTGGATGCATGGCCCCCCGGCAGCGATTCGCGCCCGGTACGCCTGGCCAAACCCTTTGCCGGCGGCGGCTTTGGCCTGCACCTGCCCCTGCACGCCGGCACCCGCGTCAACATCGCCTTTACCGATGGCGATATCGACCGCCCCTATATCGCGTCGGCCATGCACGACAGCAGCAAGCCGGATCACATCGACAGCGGCTGGCACACCCGCAACGTCATCCTCACCCGCGCCCACAACAAGCTGCGCATGGAGGACTTGCAGGGCAAGGAGCACATCAAGCTGGCCACCGAGTACGGCAAAACCCAGCTCAATATCGGCCACCTGGTGGACGCCCAGCGCCAGCCGCGCGGGGCAGGGTTTGAGTTGCGCAGCGACCAGTGGGGGGCCATCCGTGCGGGTAAAGGCCTGCTGCTGTCCGCCCATGCCCAGCAGCACGCTCACGGCAAGCAAACCGACCTGACCGAAACCTACCAGACACTGGATGAAGCCAACCAGAATGTCCGCGCCATGAGTAGCGCAGCAAAAATGGCCAATGCGGAAGAGCTGGACTGGCAAGCACAACACCAGTTGTTACAGCAGCAAATAAAACAGTTACAGGAAGCCGTGCTGGTAGCCACGTCTCCCGCAGGAATAGCGCTGTCCACTCCTGGCACCATGCACCTGAATACGGGAAAAACCCTGGCCGTCAGCAGTAATGGAAATACCGCGATTACGGTCATGAAAAAACTGACGGTCAATGTCAGTGAAATCATCAGCCTGTTTGCCCTGAAAGCAGGCATCAAATTATTCGCCAATAAAGGTCCCATTCAAATCCAGGCGCAGTCCGATGCATTACAACTGGCATCCATGGGAGAGCTCAATATCAGCAGCTCCAATGGCAAAGTCGTCATCAATGCCAAAGAAATCATGCTGGCGGCTGGCGGCAGCTGGATCAGCATTGGCAGTGAAGGGCTAAAACTGGGTAGCGGTGCAGGGCCAATCACCCACTTTGGCGACTTCAGTATTACCAGTCCACAGGCCAAATCCATTCCACTTCCATCCTTTACCAAGGTGAATTGCAAGTCTTGCCTGGAGCGCGCTTTCAAAGAAGGACAAGTACTCACTGGAGGACATAGCTAATGTTGCATGTACAAAAAACCAAATCGCATACAACAGCAGAATGGCTAGATGAATTGCTCACCCAACTACGGCAAGAAAAGCAAAACCAGCTATTTGCCATGATTGATCTGGCAGATGATAAGAATTTAATTCTGCAAACCATTCGATACCACTCTACAGAACCAGCCCATCGTCTGTTACTGGACAATACGGCTCACCAATCGGTAGCCGTATCCGGGCCGGTATTAATTGCCATCAACACGGAGCAACAACCACAAGTAAAACTATTACTGGAATTAATGCAGATTATAGAAAATGAACCTCGTCTGATTTTCATCATCGCACAAGCACATATCAATCTGGATCAACTTGCTCAACGGTTAACACAAGCCACGCAAGTGGAACTGGAGGATGGCCTGCTACCCATGATATTTCGTTTTTACGATCCACGTTGTTTGCATATAGCACTCAGCAATTTATCCCCTGCCGAATTCAAATTTGTTTTCGAACCCATTCACTCCATTCACTGGCAAGACCGGGATGGCGTTTCCAGTCGGATAAACCGCCCAACTGATTTCCCCTCTTTGCCGGACTGGCCACATCAAGTACTACACCTGAGCGATGGTAGCGTACAAGCGCTGAGTGCCTGGCATCAGGCGGAAAAATGGCAACAAACCCATGAAGCCACTGCTGATAAATTTGGCCTGCCTAACAAAGAAGCCATGATGCAACTTCTTTATCAAATGCAATTACTTGCCGATGAGGAAAGTCTGCTTTCTGAACCAGAGCGCAATGCCTTTATTGATGAAAAACTGCAAAACACAGGAAAAACAAACAACCACCTCAAGGGTAATTAACCCCAGCCATTACCAAATAAACCTCCGCTAAACCACAAAGGAAGCACACCATGTCAACCACACTCCGTCACAGCGCAATCGCCATTGTAATGCTAAGCAGCATTCTCTGCACTTCGGCAACAAGTCATGCCGACACATTAAAATCGGAAAAAATATATTTTTCAAAAGAAAGCATTGATCAACTAAAAGACTGGATAAACAGTAACAAACCAATCAGCAAGGAAATAAAAATAGGCAATTTCAATATTCCACTCCCACCGGGAGAATGGAAGCCACTGCCTGGCGGACTGGATACTGGATCTTTTATCGTCAGTAAAAATCAGATTGGCATTGAACTATACACCTCATCAAACAATTTAGAACAAATGCCAGACTACATGCTAAGCATTACGATGAGTCAAAGCATACCTTTTACCTACCTGCCAAAGATATGCGAAAAAAATTACACAGGAAAATCAGAGGAAGAAATTACAAACAACAACAAAGCAATACCCAGTCTCGACTGCAATACGTTCGAGACGAAATATGCCTTTGACACCCCCATACTTGCCTCTATCCAACTTTACTCGAAAGAAAATAACAACATCTCCATTACTTACATCCGAGCAATCAATAAAAACAACTCATCAACCGAAAATTTCAAAGACAAGGAGAAAAGAGAAACAGAAGAATTTAAGAAGCTATCAAACAACTACTTGAAAATTTTAAATAAAAACCTTGCACCACTTTTCAAGTAAGCATGGCTCACTGTTTTCAACGGCGAAAGAATGGCGTTGTACCCGGCAAAACGGTGCAACGCAGCCACATTTTTTAGCTGGGCTTCCATCTTAAAAATAAGCAGCCAAACAACTGGAGCACTTACAAGTGCAGAAACAGCCATGTCCGAAAGCGCAATAAACCTGGAACACGCCCAACTGGCCGCCCCCTGGGATGAGCAGCTGGATGCCTTTCCCAGTGACGCCCAGCAACTGCGCAACACGCGCTATTTGCAGCAACAGCTCTGGCGGCACGGCATCCGCTGGCTTAAACGCACGCTGCTCTGCCTGCTGCTGCCGTGGCTGGCAGCGTGCTCCAGCCTGGCCGGGCCGGGGGGCGGGCTGATTGGCGTGCCTACCCATCTGTATGACTTCAACCCGCATATCTACACCGTCATCAGTGCCGAGTTTGAGTTTCTGGGTGTGGCCGGGGTGTCCGGCGGCGAGGAGTGCTGCGCCACGCTGCCCCGCACCTGGCGTCCCGGCCTGATGGCCACCGTGCGCTGGGTGGAGGACCCCAATCCTTGCTTGGATTGTGGTCCGAAAGACCGTAACGCTTTTCGCGAGTACATGAAAAAAAAGCAAATGACTTACCAGCACTACAGCGCGCAGCTGGAGATTCCGCCGTACCAGGATACCTATGGCATCAATCTGGCCTTCCTGCCCTGCCATCAGGTCAGGCTGGTGATTGATAGCAAACAAGTATTCCCGATGCTGGCGAAGTGGGAAGCCGAAGCCAAACAACTGGAGGGTCAAGCATGTCCGAAACCGTAATCAACCTGGAACATGCCCAACTGGCCGCCCCCTGGGATGAGCAGCTGGATGCCTTTCCCAGTGATGCCCAGGCACTACGCGACACGCGCCGCTGGCGGCAACAGCTCTGGCGGCACGGCATCCGCTGGCTTAAACGCGCGCTGCTCTGCCTGCTGCTGCCGTGGCTGGCAGCGTGCTCCAGCCTGGCCGGGCCGGGGGGCGGGCTGATTGGCGTGCCTACCCATTTGTATGACTTCAACCCGCATATCTACACCGTCAAATCCGTGACGTTTGAGTTTCTGGGCAAGTCTGCGGTTTTTGCCGGTGAGGTGTGCTGCGCCACGCTGCCCCGCACCTGGCGTCCCGGCCTGATGGCCACCGTGCGCTGGGTGGAGGACCCCAATCCTTGCCTGGGGTGCGGTCCTAAAAATGAGAATGCTTTTCGTGAATACATGAAAAGGAAAGAAGCCACCTACCAGCACTACAGCGCGCAGGTGGAGATTCCGCCGTACCAGGATACCTATGGCATCAATCTGGCCTTCCTGCCCTGCCATCAGGTCAGGCTGGTGATTGATAGCAAACAAGTATTCCCGATGCTGGCGAAGTGGGAAGCCGAAGCCAAACAACTGGAGGGTCAGTCATGTCCGAAAGCGCAATAAACCTGGAACACGCCCAACTGGCCGCCCCCTGGGATGAGCAGCTGGATGCCTTCCCCGGTGCTGCCCAGCAACTGCGCGATATGCGCCATTGGCGGCGACAGCTCTGGCGGCACGGCATCCGCTGGTTTAAGCGCGCGCTGCTCTGCCTGCTGCTGCCGTGGCTGGCAGCGTGCTCCAGCCTGGCCGGGCCGGGGGGCGGGCTGATTGGCGTGCCTACCCATCTGTATGACTTCAACCCGCATATCTACACCGTCATCAGTGCCGAGTTTGAGTTTCTGGGTGTGGCCGGGGTGTCCGGCGGCGAGGAGTGCTGCGCCACGCTGCCCCGCACCTGGCGTCCCGGCCTGATGGCCACCGTGCGCTGGGTGGAGGACCCCAATCCTTGCTTGGATTGTGGTCCGAAAGACCGTAACGCTTTTCGCGAGTACATGAAAAAAAAGCAAATGACTTACCAGCACTACAGCGCGCAGGTGGAGATTCCACGATATGGCAGTACCTGCGGCCTGAATCTGGTGTTCCTGCCCTGCCATCAGGTACGGCTGGTACTGGATTGCCAACAGAAATATCCACTGATCAAACAGTGGAGAGCTGAAGCCAAACAACTGGAGGGTCAGTCATGTCCGAAAGCGCAATAAACCTGGAACACGCCCAACTGGCCGCCCCCTGGGATGAGCAGCTGGATGCCTTTCCCAGTGATGCCCAGGAATTACGCAATACGCGCTATTTGCAGCAACAGGAAATGCAGGAGGCCTGCCTGGCCGCCCGCGCCCAGCGCCGCCCGCCCCCTTGCGGGCTGGTGACCAATGTGTCGCTGTTCTTCGATGGCACCAATAACCACCGCGCCACCGACCGGCTCACCAACAGCCACTCCAATATTGCCCGGCTATACGATGCCTCCATCCAGGGGGAGCGCGCGGCGCGCGATGGCTACTTCTCCTACTATCTGCAAGGGGTGGGTACCCAGTTCAAGGAAATCCATGAAATGAGCTTCTCTGCTGCCGGGCTGAAATACGCCGCTGGCGGGCAGATGCGCATTCTGTGGGGGCTGACCCGGCTGATTGATGCGTTGCGCAAATCGAAAAGCCCGGACCCGGACCACCCGGAAGACTTGCCGGATGATGAGGCCTATCGCATTGCCTGCGACATGGTGAACGGCGAGTTGAATAACTGGGATACCCGGCGGCAGGGGCCGGTGCCGCCCAGCCAGCGCCGCCGCCAGGCCATGCGCAATGGCATGGCCTCCATCATCCAGCATCTGGAGGTGCAGCAAGCGCCCAAGCTGGCTGGTTTGCGGGTGCATGTGTATGGCTTCTCCCGTGGTGCGGCCGAGGCGCGCGCCTTCTTGCATTGGTTGCTGGAGCTGTGCGAGTACGGCGAGGATGGCAAGTACCGGCTGTTTGGCGTGCCGGTGAAGGTGCCGTTTGTCGGCCTGTTCGATACCGTGGCCTCGGTGGGGCTGGCCGCCATCCGCCCGCCGGCGCTGGGCCATATGGACTGGGCGGACCATACCATGCCGTTGCCGCAGGCCCCCGGCTTTATTGGCCAGCATGTGCACCTGGTGGCTGCGCACGAGCAGCGCATCTGCTTTCCGCTGGACTCCACCCGGCTGCCGTCCGGCCGCTACCCGGCAGGCAATCTGGGCGAATTTGTCTACCCCGGCGTGCATTCTGATGTGGGCGGTGGCTACGGCCTGCGCGAGCAGGGCCGCTGTGGCGGCGAGGTGGGCATGCAGCTGTCGCAGATTGCCCTGCGCCGCATGTATCTATTGGCATTCCGTGCCGCTGCGCCAATGACGGTGCCGAAAAGTTATTACGATACCAGCGAAGGCAAGCTGGCCAGTATCGAAAGCTGGCGCTGGATGGGTGAGGAAACTCAAAACTCTTTTGATGTGGCGGATAAACTCATCACCCGCTTCAACGCCTGGGCGCAACTGCGCGACTGCGCCGAGGACACGGTGGAAAAAATCGTGGTCAAGCAAACCGCGCTGATCACCGCCTGGCGCATCGAACGCTTTGCCGGTGGCCTGGGCGGCAGCGGTGGGGTGCAGCAGGAGCAAACCGCCGCCTTCCGGCGCATTCCGCCGGACGATGCCATGCATAACGACTGGGCCAACACCGCCTGGCAGCAAGCGCAGGCACATGAGCAGGCGCAAGACGAACTGGCCACGGTGATCAACCGCCCCGGCAGCACCATGCGCGATGTACAAAAAGCGCAGGACAAGGTGGCGGCCAACCCGGCCCCGCCCGGCGTGGTGGACCCACGCAGCGGCCAGGTGGTGCCGGGGCTGAGCGTGCCATCCCCCGCCAAGGACTTCGACCCCAGCATGGACCACTCACAGCTGCGCGAAGCGGCGCTGGAGTTTCGCGAAGACTATCTGCACTGGCGGCGGGTGGACCAGCGGTTCAATGAAAAGGGCAAGCGCCTGCCCAGCCCGCTGGCCGAACCAGGCCAGGCTAGTCTGATTGACAGCGACCCGGACTGGGACCGCCCCTGGCATTGGACCTTGACCCAGACCGGCCTGTGGCTGGCTACGCTACTCTCCCGCCCGATCAACCCGGACCACGAATACGAAGGGGTTTATTTGCTGCGCGAAGGCGAGCAACGCTGGCGTGACGCAGGCAATGGCCAGGGCCTGAGCGCCGCGGCCAACCGCGATCTGCTGGCCTTGTTTGACGAGCACATACACGACTCGCGCGCCTGGTTCATGGTGGCAGCCACCGGCAACCGCGAGACAGACGGCAGTTACTTCCGCTTGCGGACGATTTTGTACGATGACATCACCAACAAGCGCTATCTGAACGCCTTGCAAAAAGCGGCGGCAAGCTGCGAACCGCCTGCCGGGGCTCAGGCACAGCCGGCGGAATTGGCCCGGCAGCAAGGGGGAGGCTAATGCACTGCACCATGGACGCAGCACAGCGGCATGCCAGTACACCGGCTTATGCCGCAGTCCCGCTGGCGACACCACCCCGTATCTGGCCCTGCCTGTTGCTGAGTGTAGTGCTGGTAGCCGGTGATGCCCTGCTCACCTTGTGGTGGTTCAGCCAGGGCACACCGAGCACAGCACAACGGGAGCAGTTTTGGTGGTATGCCTTGCTGCCCGGATGCTTGCTGGCCGGGATAGCGGTATCGCTGCGACTGGCTTGGTATGCCTTGTGGCAACTGTATGCCGCTGTCCAGCAACATACCCAGGCTGAGCACCATACCTGGTGGCTGAGGTGCCGTCAGGAGAGTGCCAGCGTGCGGGAATCCATGTTATGGGGGCCTGCATGTGGTGATACGCACAGCCGGGACAGGCTGGCACGCGGCCTGCACGCGGCCCCGCCTCAGGCCAAGGAGGGGGTGCTCAGGATAGTTGATGTGCTGTCGGTTTCTCCCGCTTCATGGAATGACCGCCAGAACACCATATTGGCGACGCTGGCCAAAGCACTGGCAACATGGCTGCACGGCAACCCCATACAAGCCTGCGGCTTTGCCTGGTGCGGGAGTGCGGAGGCATGGTCTGGCTTGCGTGTGCAAATGCAGCAACACGGCCTGAATCTGCCGCCACATCCACAACTGGAAGGGGGAGTCGCGATGCTGGAATACATCATCGACCGGCTGCACGATGAAACCCGCCCCGTGGAAGCAATCATCTGCCTGGGCCTGCACTGTCCGGCTAGCGATGCCAGCCGCAGCGTACCGGCAGCGGAAGCGGCATTCGCCATCATGTTAAGCCGCCATGGCGGCGCATTCCGGCTGCATCGCCCGGTCCCTTTGTCTGACAGACAACATGTACAGCGCACGCAAGACAATGCGGCACTGGATGAGGCTCCGGCAGGCTATCTGTCTGCCAGCGGCCAGGCCAATGCCTTGCTGGAAGATGCCGGCTGGCCCTTGCTGGAACAAGCGCAGCAAGCCTACTGGGGAGAGCTTGGCCCGCTGCAAGCCTGGGTCACCCTGCTGTGTGCCATGGATCAGGCAAATCTCAATGAACGCGCCACTGGCTGGCTGGCCAAGGACAACGAGCAAGACTGGCTGGGTATTGTCACACCAGCGGTTCCGCTAGCGAAAGGAAAACCATGAAACGGTTAATTGCAGTGGATGGTGACAAAACCACGGCAGGCGGCACAGTACATGCATCCGGCCCCGGCCTGATTCATGGCAAAAAAATGGCCTATGAAAATGACCCGGTCAGTTGCCCCGCATGTGGCAGCACCGGCCGCATTGTTTGCGTGGGAGAACGACACAGCCTGTTGAGCCATGGCAAACGCATTGCACTGCAAGATGATGTGTGCGACTGCCGCTGCCAACCCAAGCCTCGTATCGTCGTGGTTGGACATGCCAATGCCCATGGTTGATCACCGTCATGCAGTAGCCAATCAGGCGTCTAAAGGATTATTTCAATGAATTCCTCCCTGCTGAAACCGACAGGAAAATTGCGTATCTGGGCTGTCGTGCTGGCACTGTCGCTGATGCTGTTATGCATGGCCTTGCTGTTGATTGCCAATCTGTACCTGGGTGGCTTTTATGCCAAGCAACCAGAGCGGGTGGTCTGGAGCATCGGCCTGAGCATTGCGCTACTGAGTCTGCCGGGTGTGGTGGTTTATCTGTGGATCAGGCAGGCAGAGCGTCATGCCATCCCTCCCGAGCACTCATGCGGCAGGACAGCAGCAGAGGTATTTGCTTCCGCCACCACCAAAGCCTGGCTGAGCCCTCGCCAATACATGCAGCAGCACTATCCCGGCAAATGGCGAGCAATCAAACCGTGGGTAGGCGTATTACGCGCAGAGCTAGCTGGCTCACCCGGCCCCTTGTCAGCGGATGTAGATCACCCGCCCCCCTGGCAGGACACGGACAGCGTGTTTTATGTAAACCCCGACCAGGGCATGGATGACCGGACTCTGCAACGATTGCGTGGCCGCTGGCGGCAGCCGCTGGATGCGCTGGTCATGCAATGCGGCCAGGCCCTGCCCAAGGTGGGCGATGAGGCCTTGCAGCGCTTGCTCGACTTCAATCGGCGCAGCGGTTGGCGCTTGCCGCTCAGTCTGGCCCTGAGTGGCTGGCCCGCCCCGGGGGCAGGCGTCGTGCTGGAACTGGACGATGCCGGCCAGCCAGCCACCACCACCCGGCAGCTGCAGCAGTTGGCCTGGCAACTGGCCGTAGAGGGTCAGGCCAATATATTGCAGTCCCCTGCCGACACCGCACGCTTGCGCTTGTCAGAAGCCCTGACCCGGCCGGGCGTGCTGAAACAGCTGGCGCAGCAGTTGGCCGAGATCAGCAATCACCTGCCTGCCGGGCAGAAGCTGGCCGGGCTGACCTGGGTAGCCGACCAAGCCGCCCGCCTGCCCGGCCAGCTAGCACAGCTGCTGCGCGACCAGGCCCCGCGCCGCCACCGCCTGTCGCTGAGCGATGGCCTGGGCTGGCTATGCACGGTACTGGGCCTGGGACTCTTGCTGGCTATGCTGGTGGTGTTCATGCAGCAACAGCACCACCTTGCCAGCGCCACGCAGCATCTGCAGGCGCTGCGGCAAGCCGCTACCGCCCAGCGCGCCATCCCGGCCTTGCTGGCGGTGCAGGAAGACATTCAGGCCCTGGAACAGGCGCAGCAGCAGGGCGGCTGGATGCGGCTAGGACTGGATCAGACTGCGGCCATGCAGCCACGCTTGCTGGCGGGCTATGGCCGGGCGGCACAACGCTGGATTGTGCAGCCAGTACAGCGCAATTTGCAGCAAGTGTTGCAGGCAGTGGATGGCCTGCCGCTATCCGGGGAAGATGCTGCGCGCGAACCCGCGCAGCAGCAAGCCTATGCCAGCCTGAAAGCCTATCTGATGCTGGACCAGCCCGCCCGTGCCGAGCCGGGTTTCCTTAGTGCGCAGTTGCTGCAGGCCGCAGGCCAGGGCAGCGGGCCACGTGCGCAGATCCTGCGCTTTTACAGCAACCACCTGGCGGCACAGCCGGGCTGGCGCCTGCCCGCCGATGCCAGGCTGGTGGAGTCAGCCCGGCAGACATTGCTGTCGCTGGACGGAGTGGAACATGGCGATGCGGCGCTCTATCGCAAGCTGATGGAAACCGCCGCCGCCAAGTATCCCGCACGCAGCGCTGCCAGCCTGCTGCCTGGGGTGGATAGCCGCGGCCTGTTTGTCTTGCCCGGCAGCGTACCCGGTGAATATACCCGCGAAGCCTGGGAGGGCTATGTGCGCGAGGCCATCGACAAGGCCGACCCCAAACAGGGCGGCGAAGCCTTGTGGGTGCTGGGTGCAGAAGCGGCACGCAGTGATGGCGCGGCCCTCAAGGCCCAGCTGCTGCAACGCTATTTTGCAGATTACGCCAATGCATGGCAGCGTTATCTGAATGGCTTGCGCTGGCAGAATGCTGCCTCGTTATCCGCCTCCGTGGAGCAGTTAAGTGTATTGAGCGACCCACAACGCTCGCCCTTGCAGGCAGTGATGACGTTGCTGCAATACCAGGGCCAGGCCGGGGCGGCGCAACAGTCGCTGGCCAGCAATCTTCTGGATAAAACCCGGCAACTGGTGGGCAAAGCCGACAAGAAACGCCCTGCCCCCAGCGGCCTGGGGCAGGATGATCCATTGGCCAGCGCCTTTGGTCCGCTATTACTGCTGACCGGTGCGGAAAACGAAGGGACGGCAGGTGCGGTGCACAGCACGGTGAGTCTGGCCCGCTATCTCGACAGTGTCAGTGCGGTACGGCTGAAACTGCAGCAACTGGCCAATGCCGCCAATCCGGATGCCGCTGCCCGCCAGCTGGCGCAAACCCTGTTCAAAGGGCAGCAGAATCCGCTGAGCGATGGCCAGCAATACGCGGCCCTGCTGGCTACCAGTCTGGGGGCGCAATGGGCCGGTTTTGCCCAGCAATTGTTTGTCAGCCCGCTGGACAATGCCGGCAGCGTGGTGATATTGCCTGCCGCCGCCGAGCTAAACGATCTGTGGCGGCGCAGCATCCTGCTGCCCTGGGGCGGTGAGATGAATGGCCGCTTCCCCTTCAGCCACGGCGAACAGGAAGCCTCCCTGCCCGGGCTGGGACGCTACCTGGCTCCGGAACAAGGCAGCATTGCCAGCTTTCTGGCCAATAGCCTGGCTGGCGCACTGGTGCAAGAAGGCGACCAGTGCGCCAGCCAATCCCACCCTCAGCAATATGGCCCCTTTTGATGCGGACTTCCTCAATGCCATCAATACCCTCAGCCGCCTGGCCAGCCGCTGGGACACCCCGGGTACCCCCAGCTATGCCTTTGAACTAAAGCCGATTGCCATGCCCGGACTGGTGCGCACCACGCTGGAATTCGATGGCCAGAGCCTGCCTTATTTCAATCAGCGGGAAAGCTGGAGCCCGCTGCACTGGCCAGGGGATGGCCAACAGGCCGGAGCGCGGCTGTTATGGGAGTCGCAACAGAGTGGTACCCGCCAGGCGCTCGATTTTAACGGCCGCTGGGGATTTATCCGCTTGCTGGAGCACGCGCGGGTGGAACAACTGGATCCGGCACGCTACCAGCTGGACTTTGCCCTGCCTGACGGACTGACTGCGCGCTATATTCTGCGCACCACAACGGGAGAAGGCCCGCTGGCCCTGCTGAAGCTACGTCAGCTCAAACTACCGGGCCGGGTATTTGTCGTGCCCGGGTCACCGGCAGCAGCGCAGAAGTCCACGGCGACGCACTGATCAGCGTCCGCCGGACACATCCAGAATGCTGCCGGTGCAAAAGCTGGCGGCATCGGACAGCAGCCAGACGATGGCGGCAGCCACTTCTTCCGGCTGGCCGCCACGCTGCATGGGAACGCTAGAGGAGAGACGCGCCACGCGGCCAGCTTCGCCACTGAGCGCGTGGATGCCGGTTTCGATCAGGCCGGGGCGCACCGCATTGACGCGGATGCCCTCCCCGGCCACTTCCCGCGCCAGGCCCAGGGTGAGGGTATCGATGGCACCCTTGCTGGCGGCATAATCGATATATTCACCGGCAGAACCCAGCCGCGACGCCGCCGAAGACACATTAACGATGATGCCGCCACGCCCGCCGTGAAGAGTGGACATACGGCGCACGGCCTCGCGGCAGCACAGCATGGGGCCCGCCACATTCAGCAGCAACATGCGCAGGATGCGTTCGGCGCTGAAGCTGTCCAGCCGCGCCAGCGGCGCGGTGGCACCGGCATTGTTAACCAGGCCGTCGATGCAGCCAAAGCGGGTGGCCACGGTGGCAAACAGCTGGATGATCTGCGCCTCGTCCGATACATCAGCCTGAAAGGCCTCGGCCTCGCCGCCTTGGGCGCGGATGGCTGCCACCACTTGCTGCGCAGCTGCCTCATCCTGCCGGTAATTCACTGCCACCTGCCAGCCGGCGCTGGCCGCCTGCACTGCGGTGGCTGCACCGATGCCGCGTGATGCGCCGGTAATCAGCAGGGTGCGTGCCATTTCAGGTTTGCCCTTCACGCAGAAAACGTTGATACCAGCCCACGCGGGCGGCACGGGCGGTTTCGAAGGTGGCCGCAAGGCCAGCGTCGTCAGCAGCCTCCACCTGGGCGGTCAGGGCGGCCAACGCCAGGCGGTAGCGTTCCAATTCGTCCAGCAGGGCCGTACGGTTGGCCAGAGTGATGTCCTTCCACATTTCCGGATGGCTGCCGGCAATGCGGGTGAAATCGCGAAAACCGGTGGCAGCAAAATCAAAACAGCGGCTGGCGTCGTCCTTGCCGGCCACCATGCCGACATAGGCAAAGGCCAGCAGATGCGGCAGATGGCTGACGGTGGCAAACACGCTGTCGTGTTCGGCGGGACTCATACGGTGGATGACAGCACCGCAGGCCTGCCATAGCTCGGCCACCGTGTCACAGGCGGTGATGCTGGTTTGCGGCAAGGGGGTGAGCACCACCTTGCGCTTTTCATACAGGCCGTACTGGGCAGCGGCAGCACCGGACAAATCAGAACCGGCAATGGGATGGGCCGGTACACAGTTGGCCAGTTGCACCGGCAGGTATTGGGCAAACAGCTGGGCTACATCACCCTTGGTACTGCCGGCATCGGTGACGATGGCATGCGGCTGCAAGCAGGGGGCCATGGCCTGCATCATGCGGCCCATCTGTCCCACCGGGCAGGCCAGCAACACCATATCCGCCCGGTCGGCCACGGCGGCCAGATCCTGGCTGATTTCATCCACCACACCCAGTTCCAGCGCCCGGTTGAGGTTTTCCAGTGTGCGACCGACGCCGATAACGTGCTGCACTTTGCCTGCACGCTTGAGCGACAAGGCAAACGAGCCACCGATCAGACCGACGCCAACCACCACCAAGGTGGTAATCCCCTGCTGCACACCTCTCCCCTTTTCTACGCTGCCATCCTATTTTCCGGCACTATTTTTCCGGTCGCCCACCGTTATGGACGAAAGGCCTATGATAAGCGATTTTGCGCTACTGCAAAGCCTGCGCCCGATAGAAGAGAGCCAGACCATGTCCAGCCAGCTGTATGTGTATTACCAGATTTCCCCGGCGCAAGGCCGCGTGCTGCTGCCACGCCTGCGCCAGATGCAGGCCAAGCTGACGGAGTATGGTGTGCAAGCCAGCCTGATGCGCAGGCAGGATGAGGCAGCCAACACCAATCTGCAGACCTGGATGGAAGTGTATCGGGAGGTGAAAGACAGCGTGGCATTTACCCGCCAACTGCAGCAGGCGCTGCATGACTACGGGCTGGAACAGGCGTTAACAGCGCGGCATGCGGAGTGGTTTGTGCCGCTGGATGATTGAAGCCACAGGCATCAGCGCTGCGTGCGGGAGCTGCGATCAGGCAGACAGCTTGAGCAATTCTGCTGGCCGGGCCAGATGGAAACCCTGCACGAAATCACAGCCGGCAGCGCGGGCAATATCCAGCTGCATGGTGCTTTCTATCCCTTCGCCCACCACCAGCGCCCCGTGCAGATGCAGGATGTCCACTAGCCGGGCCAGTTTGTCGCGCACGCTGGGGCGCATCAGCGCGTGGCGCATCAACACCTTGTCCAGCTTGACGTAGTCCGGTTCCAGCAGCCATACCCTTTCCAGATTGGACGCGCCCTGACCAAAGTCGTCCAGCGCAATACGGAAACCCAGACTGCGGTAGCGCTGTACCGCTTCCAGCAGGCGCATCGGGTCGCTGACTGCATCTTCCACCACTTCCAGGCAGATACGGTTGGCCGAAATATTCAGTTGTTGCAGCACTTCGGCAAAAAACTGGCCGTGGGCCTCGCTGACATTGACCAGATGCTGGGCATTGACATTGAGCGATAACACCAGATCCGGCGCAGGATGCTGCAGCAGGAAATTGAGCAGGTGCAGACAGCGTAGCTGACGGTCAAGAAACACCGAGCGCCGTGGTGAGGTTTCGGCGGCAAACAGCACGGTGGGGATCAACTGCCCACCAAAGCTGTCGGTCACCCGTGCCAGCGCCTCCACCGACCACAGGCGGGTGGTACCGTTCTCCAGCGCATAGATGGGCTGGAATACCGAGCGGAAACGCCACTCTTCATGGCGGCCACGCACCCGTCCGGCTTGCAGGCTGAGCGGAAATTGTTCGAACTGGTGCGCATTCAGCAGCTGGTTGATGAAAGCCAGGTCGTGTTCGATGGGTGCCAGTGCGGCGGGCTGTTGACAGGCAAGCTGTTCCAGCAGGCTGGCTGCCACCATGCTGATTCTCCTTGGCGCAGCGTGGATGCACGCTGGTTTGGTGCAGGGAAACGGCTCCCCGCCTTGTGGCAGCCACTATAACCAGCCCTGTTTAGCGCCAGAAATAATTTAATCAGCAGACCTTATGCAAAATATATCTAAGTGAAAACATCGATACCGCAGGCCAGCACCAGCCACAGGCGGCGTAGATACTGACTCAGCGGCAGGAAAGATCAGGCCTCAGCCGCCAGCAAGGCCTGCAGCTGGGCGCAGCAGGGATGTGCTTGCGGCAAGGGCTGGCCATCGATGCTGGCCACCGGCCACAGGCCGATCAGACTATTGGACAGGAATACCGCATCGGCAGCTTGCAGCTGCGCGGGGGCAATCTCGGCTTCTTCCATCTGGTAGCCAAGCTGCGCGGCATGGACAAACAACCAGTCGCGCAGCATGCCCTGCACACCGCTCTGATCCAGTTTCGGGGTGATGATTTGCTGCCCGGTCACCAGATAGACATTACTCATGGTGGCCTCCACCAGCAGGCCGCGCGTGTCCAGCATCAAGCCTTCATGGATGGCTGGGTCTGTCCATTCAGAGCGGGCCAACACGTTTTCCAGCCGGTTGAGGTGCTTGATGCCGGCCAGCAAGGGCTGGCTGGCCAGGCGAGTTTCACACCAGCGTACGTTCACCCCGTCACGGGCGCGTTCGGCCGGATAGCCGGCCCAGGGGGTGACCGATACCATACGGGTGGGCTGGCTATCTGCCGGCATGGCATAGCCGCGCGCGCCCACGCCACGGGTGAGCACGATCTTGGCCACGCCCTGCTCCAGTCCCGTGGCAAGCTGGCAGATTTCAGCCAGCAACAAGGCGTCGTTCGGCACCGGCAGTTTCAACCGGGCGGCATCGGCAGCCAGGCGCCGGTATTGCCAGGCCCACAAGCGGGGCTGGCCTTGCCTGATCTCGATGGTGCGGTAGATGCCGTCACCATAGGCCAGGCCACGATCCAGTGCGGAAATCTGCTCGCCCGGCTGGCCGTTGATCAGCATGGCCATCAGGCTTGCTCCACCCCCAGGGCACGCAGCAGGCCACGCGCCTTGTGGCGGGTTTCCTGCAGTTCACGTTCCGGATCGGAGTCGGCCACGATGCCGCCACCGGCACGGAAGCGCAGCTGCTGCCCTTCCTGCATGAAGGTGCGGATGAGGATATTCAGGTCCATGCTGCCATCGCGGTTGAGATAGCCCAGGCTGCCGGTATAGGCACGCCGGGCGCTGTTTTCCAGCTCGCGGATGATCTGCATGGTGCGAACCTTGGGGCAGCCGGTGATGGTGCCGCCGGGAAACAGCGCGCGGATGGTGTCCAGCGGCGAGACATCCGCACGCAAGCGGCCACGGATATTAGATTCGATGTGGTGGACGTAGGCATAACTTTCCACCGCCATCAGTTCGTTCACTTCCACCGTGCCGGGCTGGCTGATGCGCCCCAGGTCGTTGCGTTCCAGGTCGATCAGCATCACGTGCTCGGCCCGTTCCTTCACGCTGGAAATCAGCCGCTGCTTGAGGGCGGCATCTTCGGCCGGGTCGGGCGAGCGAGGATGGGTGCCGGCAATCGGGCGGGTATCGGCCCAGCCATCGCGCACCCGCACCAGCCGCTCGGGCGAGGAGCTGACAATCTGCGCCTGACCGAAATCCGCCAGCGCGGAAAACGGGGCCGGATTGGCACGGCGCAGGGCGGCAAACAGGTCGGGCGCGGCTACTTCCGGCCTCAGTTCAGCCCGCCAGCCGCGTGAAATGTTCACCTGGAACACATCACCTTCGTAGATGTACTGCTTTAGCCGCAGCACGGCATCGGTATACCAGCTGGGCGGGTCTTCTTCCAACGCCTGCAGACTGACAGCGTGAGGTACAAATGCAGGAATGCTGCGCGCCAGCTGGTTCAGGCGCTGCCCTTGCTCGGCGGTTTCGGCCACGATCCAGGCCGTCTGCTCGCGCCGGTTGATCAGCAAGGCGGCGGGTACGCGTGCCATGGCTGCCAGCGGGAAGCTGTCCGGCAGTGCTTCTGCCACCGAACTTTCAAACTGCGACAACAAGTCGTAGCCCAGATAGAGGAAATGCCCACCGACAAAAGGCAGACCATGCGGATTGTCCACCGCCTGCGGCTGAAAGCTGCGCAGGGCCTCGACAAAGGCCTCGCCTTCACCCGCGTGATACAGGGTGGTGCTTTCGGCGGCAAACAGCATGTCCCAGCCCTGATCGCCAGAGGACAGCAGCAGGTAAGGGAGGTCAGCGCGATGCGCGGCATGCAGGGCCAGCAGCTCGGGCAGGAAGTCGAGTTGTTCGGTAAACATGCCTGTTCCACACAGCGGCATTGTGCGCGCCGCAAAAAAAGAAAACCGCCGCGAGTGTATCGCAGCGGTTCGGGCTGTCAATGCGTTTTCGCGCTGCGGTGCAACAGCACCGCAACACAAGACTGGCATCAGATGCGCTTGAACACCAAGGTACCGTTGGTACCACCAAAACCAAACGAGTTGGAAATGGCGATGTCGATCTTCATGTCGCGGGCGGTATTGGCCACGTAGTCCAGATCGCAACCGGCTTCCACATCCTGCTCGTGCAGGTTGATGGTGGGCGGCGATACCTGGTTGTACAGCGCCAGGATGGAGTAGATGGCTTCCACGCCACCAGCACCGCCCAGCAAGTGGCCGGTCATCGACTTGGTGGAGTTCACCACCAGTTTTTTGGCGTGATCGCCAAAGGCAATCTTCAGCGCGCTGGTTTCGTTGGCATCACCCAGCGGGGTGGAGGTACCGTGCGCATTCACATACTGCACCTGATCCGGGTTGATCCGGGCATCGCGCAGTGCGTTCTGCACGCCGCGGGCCGGGCCATCCGCATTCGGAGCGGTAATGTGGTGGGCATCGGAACTCATGCCAAAACCGATCAGTTCGGCATAGATACGCGCGCCGCGCTTGACCGCGTGCTCGTATTCTTCCAGCACCAGCACACCGGCACCTTCGCCCATCACAAAGCCGTCACGGCCCTTGTCCCACGGACGGGACGCGGTTTCCGGGTCGTCATTGCGGGTGGACAGCGCCTTCATGGCGGCAAAACCGCCCATGCCCAGCTTGGAAATGGCGCCTTCGGCACCACCGGCCACCATCACGTCGGCATCACCGTACTGAATCATCCGGGCTGCATCGCCGATGCAATGCGCACCGGTGGTGCAGGCAGACACGATGCCATACGACGGGCCTTGAAAGCCCTTCAGGATGGACACGTGGCCAGCGATCAGGTTGATCAGCGAACCGGGGATGAAGAAAGGACCGATCTTGCGCGAACCGCCTTGCTGTACGGCCACGCCGGTTTCCTCGATCAGCGGCAGACCGCCGATACCAGAACCGATGTTGACGCCAACGCGGGTCTTGTCCAGATCGGCAACATCATCCAGGCCGGCATCAGCCACGGCCTGCAGCGCTGCTGCAATGCCATAGTGGATGAACAGGTCGGAACGACGTGCTTCCTTGGGAGAAATGTACGCGCTGATGTCGAAGTCCTTGACCTCGCCGGCGATCTGGCAATTCAGATCGCTGGCATCAAAACGGGTCACTTTGCCAATGCCGCTCTTGCCGGCCAACAGGTTGGTCCAGCCGGTAGTGACATCATTGCCGACCGGGGAAATATGTCCCAGACCGGTTACTACAACTCTGCGTTTGGACACGAAGAATCTCCGTGAGTAGAGGGGAGGCAGTCTCCCGATGATCCCACAACTTCCGTGTGAAGTTGATGACAGTCAAACGGACGTTTGGAACCCTCTATAACAAAAGAACCTCTGCAGGCGAGCCAAGGCCACACCGCGCAGAGGTCCTGTACAGGCCTGAAAGTATTACTTGTTCAGGTGGGCGGTAACGTAATCAACGGCTTGCTGAACAGTGGTGATCTTTTCAGCTTCTTCGTCCGGGATTTCGCACTCGAACTCTTCTTCCAGAGCCATTACCAGCTCAACGGTGTCGAGGGAGTCAGCGCCCAGATCATCAACGAAGGACGATTCGATCTTGACTTCAGCTTCGTTTACGCCCAGTTGTTCGGCAACGATCTTTTTAACGCGCGCTTCGATGTTTTCCATTTGTCTAAACCCTTGACCTTTCTGATTCGGGATCACAAAACCCGTGTATTCTACAAAAAAAAATTAGAGCAGCCCACCTAAATCTTGTCTTTTGTTGGACAGGACAGGTCAGGCCATGAACATGCCGCCATTTACGTGCAGTGTTTGGCCGGTGATATAGGCCGCACGGTCCGATGCCAGGAAGGCGGTTGCATCAGCAATATCCTTGGCATCGCCCAGGCGGCCCAGGGAAATCTGGCCCACCAGCGCGGTGCGCTGTTCTTCCGGCAGTGCACGGGTCATGTCGGTATCGATAAAACCCGGTGCCACACAGTTTACCGTGATATTGCGACTGCCAACCTCACGTGCCATGGACTTGGTGAAGCCCATGATACCGGCTTTGGCCGCTGCGTAGTTGGTCTGACCGGGGTTGCCGGTTGCACCTACCACCGAAGCGATGTTGATGATGCGACCCCAACGGGCCTTCATCATGCCGCGCAGTACCGCCTTGGATGCCTTGAATACCGACTTCAGGTTGGTATCCATGATGGCATCCCAGTCGTCGTCCTTCATGCGCATCAGCAGGCCATCACGGGTAATGCCGGCATTGTTGACCAGAATGGCCACGGCTCCGAATTCCTTGTCGATGGCGTCAACCAGCGCTTCAATGGCACCGTCTTCCGTCACGTTCAGCACGCGACCGGCACCACCGGCCGCAGCCAGGCGTTCGTTGATGGCAGCTGCGCCGGACTCGGAAGTCGCGGTGCCGATGACAATGGCGCCCTCGGCTTGCAGCGCATCGGCAATGGCTGCGCCAATGCCACGCGAAGCGCCGGTAACCAGGGCTACTTTGCCTTGCAGACTCATTGAGGATGTCTCCTTGTTGTGTACTTCACCAACCACCAGCCGCACACAGCTGGGCTGGTGGCTGAATATCACTGCAACTCGGCCTTGGCTGCTTGCAGCGCGGCAGCATCGGTCAGTGCCAGGCACTTGACGTTGCCGTCAATACGCTTGGCCAGACCCGCCAGCACCTTGCCAGGACCACACTCGGCCATGCTCAGGATGCCGTCACCAGCGAGCTTCTGGATGGTTTCGGTCCAGCGCACCGGGCTGTACAGCTGGCGCACCAGCGCATCACGGATGTCGGCAGCGTCGCCGTAGCTGACTACGTCGGCATTGTGCAACACCGGAATAGCCGGGGTATTGATGTGTACTTGCAGCAGGGCTTCGGCCAGTTGCATGCCGGCTGGCTTCATCAGCGCGCAGTGCGAAGGCACCGACACCGGCAGCGGCAGCGCACGCTTGGCACCACGGGCCTTACAGGCTTCCATGGCGCGCTCGACGGCAGCTTTGGAACCGGCAATCACCACCTGGCCCGGCGAATTGTAATTGACGGCTTCCACCACCTCGCCATTGGCCGCCTCAGCACACGCAGCGCGCACTTCGTCATCCGACAGGTTCAGGATGGCGGCCATGGCCCCCTGCCCGGCCGGTACAGCGTTCTGCATGGCTTCGGCGCGCAGGCGCACCAGCTTGACGGCTTCGGCAAACGGCAGCGCACCGGCAGCCACCAGCGCGGTGTATTCACCCAGGCTGTGACCGGCAACAACCGAGGGCTGCTGACCGCCAACTTCCTGCCAGGCCAGATAAGTGGCCACACCGGCAGCCAGCATGATGGGCTGGGTGTTGACGGTAGCATTGATGGCTTCGGCGCTGTCCGCTTGCAGCATGGCCCACAGGTCCACGCCCAGCGCGGTGGAGGCTTCTTCGAAGGTGTGCTTGACGACCGGCAGGTCGGCAAAGCCATCCATCATTTTCAGGCTTTGCGAGCCCTGACCGGGAAAGAGAAAGGCAAACGCCATAGACAGTCTCCGCAAATACGACGGAATAATAATCGACGGAAGAATGCGGCAAACCAGACCATTCTGCCAAGCAGTCAGATCAAACGCCCATGAGAATGGGCGTTATCCTGAGGCAGGGCATGGCATGAAACCAGCCAGACTTCCGTCGCGAAGAATCAGTACTTCAGCAACACTGCACCCCAGGCAAAACCACCGCCAATGCCTTCCAGCAGAATGGTCTGGCCACGCTGGATACGGCCATCGCGTACGGCATGGTCCAGCGCCAGCGGAATGGAAGCCGCCGAGGTATTGCCCTGTTGCGGCAATGTCACGATCACCCGCTCCATCGACATGCCCAGGTGTTTGGCTGTGGATTCGATGATGCGCAGATTGGCCTGATGCGGTACCAGCCAGTCGACTTGCGACTTGTCCACGCCAGCCTCGGCCAGGGTGGTGGCCGCGATGTCGGACAGTGCCTTGACGGCAAACTTGAATACCGCCGGGCCATCCATGTGCAAGAAGGGAATGCCCTGGATCTTGCCGCCGGAAATCTGCGCCGGGGTATTCAGAATGTCTTTGTAGCGGCCATCGGAGGCCAGCTTGGCATGCAGGATGCCCGGCTCGTCCGATGCGCCCAGTACCACGGCACCGGCACCGTCACCAAACAGCACGCAGGTGCGGCGGTCTTCCCAGTCCATCACCCGTGACATCACTTCGGCACCGACCACCAGCACTTTGCTGGCCATGCCGCCCTTGATGTAGTTGTGCGCCGTGGTGAGGGCAAACATGAAGCCGGCACACACTGCCTGCACGTCGAATGCGGCACAGCCATGAATGCCCAGCTTTTCCTGCAACAGGCAGGCGGTGCTGGGGAAAATCATGTCGGGCGTGGTGGTGGCGACGATGATCAGGTCGATCTCGGCCTTGTCGATGCCAGCGCTCTGGATGGCGGCTTCAGCCGCCTTCAGCGCCAGATCGCTGGTGGTTTCTTCATCGGACACGATGTGGCGGGCATGAATGCCAGTGCGCGAGACAATCCACTCGTCACTGGTTTCCACGCGCTCGGCCAGCATCGCATTCGTGAGCACATTGGATGGCAGGTAGCTGCCAGTGCCTAGAATGCGGGAATGGGCCATGTATTAATCAGTTCGCTTCCGGCTCGGCTTGCTTGAGATTGTTTAATTGGTGTGCAACCCGGTCGGTAATATGACCAATCACGTCGGAGCCGGCTTCCTCGCAAGCCTGTTCCAGCGCGAAACGGAATCCAACGGCATCGGTTCCACCATGACTTTTCACCACGATGCCACGCAGGCCCAGCAAGCTGGCACCATTGTAGCGACGCGGGTCGACACGTTTGCGGAACTGATTGAGCACCGGCATGGCTGCCAGCGCACACAGGCGAGTCCACCAGTTGCGGGTGAATTCCTGCCGCAGGAAAGAGGCAATCATGTGCGCCAGCCCCTCAGCCGACTTGAGCGCCACATTGCCGGTAAAACCGTCGCAGACTACCACATCTACCGTGCCTTTGTAGACGTCGTTACCTTCGACATTACCGATGAAGTTCAACTCGGACTGACGCAGGAATTCGCCGGCGCGCTTGACGCTGTCGTTCCCCTTGATGTCTTCCGAGCCGATATTGAGCAGCCCGACACGCGGATTGGCATTGCCGGTAATGCTGGAAACCAGCTCCGAGCCCATGATGCCGAACTGCATGAGTTGTTCTGGCGTGCAATCGACGTTGGCGCCCAGGTCCAGCATGCAGGTGCTGCCCTTGACGGATGGCATCATCTTGGCGATGGCCGGTCGTTCGATGCCCGGGATGGTTTTGAGGACAAAGCGTGCGGTTGCCATCAGTGCGCCGGTATTGCCGGCAGACACGGCGGCTTGCGCCTCGCCTTCCTTGACGAGATTGATCGCCACCCGCATCGACGAATCTTTCTTGTTCTTCAGGGCGAGCTGCGGCGACTCGTCCATGCCTACCACCTGGGTGGCATGCTGGATACGGACGCGCGAACGCGCAACACCCGGATGACGAGACAATTCAGCCTCGATGGCTGCCTGGTCTCCGACAAGAATCAGATTGGTGTTGGGATGGTCTTGCAGGAATTGGATCGATGCTGGGACGGTGACCTTGAGGCCAACGTCACCGCCCATTGCATCAACCGCGACGGTGATAGTCATCAACGTGTACGGTAGTGAAACCTACCTGTTTTTATACAAAAGGTAAGTATTGGGTGAAAAAGGACGAATTATTCGCCTTTGGTGGCAACAACCTTGCGACCACGGTAGAAGCCGTTCGGGCTGATGTGGTGACGCAGGTGGGTTTCACCGGTCGTCGGCTCTTTGGCCAGCGACGGAGCGGTCAGAAAATCGTGTGCACGATGCATGCCGCGCTTGGACGGGGACTTTTTGTTCTGTTGAACAGCCATGTTCGACTCCTAGGAAAATCGCGTGTATTGATAACTCAAGACTTGGAGATCTTCAACGTGGCCAGCACCGCAAACGGATTGGGCTTGTCAGCCTTGGCACGTGTCAGAGCTTCCGAACCGCATTCGTCGTGTTTCGGCGAAAGCGGCAAGCCCATGATGATTTCGTCTTCGATCATTGCCACCACATCTAGCTCTTCCGGCGCGAGAATGCCATCCAGCGTTTCGTCCAGCTCGCAGGCTTCATCCAGCTTTTCCTGCCGGGTGAACAAGGTGACCACCGAATCGGTGTTCACCTGGTACGGCATCACGTCCAGACAACGCTGGCAGCTTACCGCAACACTGGCTTTCACCTGCAGGCGCAGGGAAAGGCGGGACGAACCGTCGCGAAAACCTTCCAGGGTGTATTCCACCGTGCCGGAAGGTTCGGACAGGTCGCTGTGTACACGCTCGTCCAGGGTGCTGACGGGCAGTTTGCCGGTCAGCACGCGGCCCTCACGGGCGAACTTGAGCGGGTCGATCAAAATCGGGTTAGACATAAACCCAGCATGATATAATCCGCCTCCCTGATTTGTCAAAATAATCAAGCAATCCCACCATGCAGATCATCCTGGCTTCCACCTCCCGCTACCGGCAGGAAATCATCGCCCGCCTCGGGCTGCCCTTCACCGCCGTGCCGCCCGTCTGCGACGAAACCCCGCTGTCCGGCGAAAGCGCACTGGACACCGCCGTGCGGCTGGCACGCAGCAAAGCCCAGTCCCTGGCGGCCGATTACCCGAATGCGCTGATCATCGGTTCCGACCAGGTGGCCCTGCTGGATGGCCAGCAAATCGGCAAACCCGGCTCGTTTGAAAACGGCGTAGCCATGCTGCAATGGATGAGCGGCCGCACCGTGGTGTTTCATTCTGCGTTGGCGCTTTACAACAGCGCCAGCGGGCGCTTGCAGGAAACCGTGGGCATCACCCGCGTTACCTTGCGTCAGCTCACCGAGCAGCAAATCCGCCATTATCTGACGCGCGAGCCGGACGCCCTGCACTGCGCGGGCAGCGCCAAGAGTGAAGGCCTGGGCGGTGCCCTGCTGGAAAAGGTGGAGTCGGACGACCCCAATGCCCTGATCGGCGTGCCGCTGTTCAAACTCATCAGCATGTTGAACGCCGAAGGCGTGGAGATTCTGTAATGGCCGGCACCCTGTTTCTGATTCCCGCCCCGCTGGGCGACGAAAGCATTGCCTGGCTGCCCGCCAGCGAAGCGGCCAAGGTGCTGCACATCCGCCACTTTGTGGTGGAAGCGGAAAAAACCGCCCGCAAGCACCTCAAGGCGCTGGGCGTCACCACGCCCATCCGCGAACTGGCGATGAGCACGCTCAACGAGCACACAAAACCCGCCGATGTCGCCGCCTTGCTTGCGCCGCTGCTGGCCGGTGAAGACGTGGGCCTGATATCCGAAGCCGGCTGCCCGGCGGTGGCCGACCCCGGCGCGCAACTGGTGGCACTGGCGCACGAACGCGGCATCCGCGTGGCACCGCTGATCGGCCCTTCTTCGATTTTGCTGGCGCTGATGGCCTCCGGTGCCAATGGCCAGTGCTTTGCCTTCCACGGCTATCTGCCGGTGGATGCCACCGAAAAAGCCAAGGTGGTGAAGGAGCTGGAGCAGCGCTCGCGCCAGCGCAATGAAACCCAGGTGTTCATTGAAACGCCTTACCGCAACAACGCGCTGCTGCAGCAATTGCGTGAGACACTGGCCCCGGCCACCCGGCTGGCGGTGGCCTGCGACCTGACCCTGCCGACGGAAACCATTGTCAGCCGCCTGGTAAAGGACTGGCCGCAAGACGCGCCGGATTTTCACAAGCGCCCGGCCATTTTCATCCTGCACGCTGCCTGAGAGACCACCCCATGCCCAAGCTGCCGCCGCTGATCCACTCGCTGCTGGATACCGACCTGTACAAGTTCACCATGTTGCAGGCCATCCTGCACCAGTTTCCGGCGGCTTACGGGCAATATGAATTCCGCTGCCGCAACCGGCCAGACTTTCCGCTGTCGCAGCTGCACAAGGAACTGGAAGCCCAGCTGGACTGGTTGTGCCAGTTGCAATTCACCCAGCCGGAACTGGCCTATCTGCGCAGCCTGCGCTTCATCAAGAGTGATTTTGTCGATTATCTGGAACTATTCCATCTGCAGCGCCGCTTTATCCGGGTGGAGTGTGACGGCGATGCACTGAACATTCATATCGAAGGCCCGCTGGTGCAGGCGATGTTCTTTGAAATCTTCGTGTTGGCCATTGTCAACGAACTGTACTTCCGCCGGCTGGACACCCCGCAGGTGCGTGAGGAAGGCCAGCGCCGGCTGGATGCCAAGATTGCCACCCTGCTGCGCTTCGAAGCAGAGGAAAGCGCCAGCCAGCGCTTTCCGCTGCTGATTTCCGACTTCGGCACCCGCCGCCGCTTCAGCCGCGAGTGGCAGCAACAGGTGGTGGAACAGCTCAATGCCGCCCTGCCCAAGATTTTCCGTGGCACCAGCAATGTCTGGCTGGCGTGGAAACTGGGCATCACCCCCATTGGCACCATGGCGCATGAATTCTTTCAGGCATTCCAGGCGCTGGGCGTGCGGCTGCGCGACTTCCAGAACGCGGCGCTGGAGGCCTGGGTGCAGGAATACCGCGGCGACCTGGGCATCGCCCTCACCGACGTGGTGTGCATGGATGCCTTTCTGGCCGATTTCGATCTCTACTTTGCCAAGCTGTTCGACGGCCTGCGTCACGACAGTGGCGACCCGGTGGAATGGGCGGACAAGGCAATTGCCCATTACCGCAAGCTGCGTATCGACCCGGCCACCAAGATGCTTACCTTCAGCGACGGCCTGAGCGTGGACCGTGCGCTGGAACTGCACCGCCGCTACAGCCCGCATATCCAGGTGAGCTTCGGCATTGGCACCCACTTCACCAATGACATGGGGCTGGAGCCGCTGCAGATCGTGCTGAAGCTGGTGAGCTGCAACGGCCAGCCGGTAGCCAAACTATCCGACAGCCCGGGCAAGACCATGTGCAGCGATGCCACCTTCCTTGCCTATCTGCGCCAGGTGTTCAAGGTGGCAGCGCCAGAAGCTGATTCAGTCGCGCAATAAGGCCAGCAGCGTCTGCCGCGCCTCCTCAGGCAGACGCGCCCCGGCCAGTACCACCGTGCGCTCGCCCAGCACCCGATAGGCGGGCTGCAATTCCTGCGGCAATACCGCCAGATGACGCGCTACCGTCGCGGCATCGCCACGCACGATGGGCCCGGTCAGCGCCTGCTGCGGCCCCATGCTCAGCGCATTGGCCAGACTGCCCTGCATCAGCGGCCCCAGCAAGGCGGGCAACAGCGCCTCATCCACACCACCCTGCCGTGCCAGCTGGCGGGCGATGTCGGTCAGCGTGACCAGATAGTTGGATGCCACCGACAAGGCAGCGTGATAGGCCGCCTTGCCACCCGGTGCCAGCGCAAACGGCCGTGCGCCAATGGCAGCGGCAAAATCCTGCAACTGCGGCAGCGCTGCCGCATCGCCTTCCAGCGCGCACAAGGTACCGGCAAATTGCTGCACGGCCCGCGCCGGGTCGGCAAAAGAGAACGCCGGGTGCAGGCTGGCCACATGCGCCCCCGCTTCACGCAAGGGTGCCAGGATTTCCGCCTCAGCCGCGCCGCTGGCGTGAAACACCACCGCACCGGGCGGCACCCGCCCACTGTGGGCCAGCGCCTGCGCCGTGGCGGCAATGGCATCATCCGGCACCGACAGCAAGGTGAGCACCGCCGGTCGCACCTCCGCCAGTTGGCTACATGCCCGGCCCGCGCCGATAAAATCCACTGCGGCCTGTGCCGATGCCGCACTGCGCGCCAGACAGTCCTGCACCCGGTACTGGCCACCAAGCACCGCCAGCCGCCCCAGCGTACGTCCCAGTTTTCCAGCCCCGATGATGTTCAGTTCCTGCATTCCCCATCCTCTTTCTTGACACTGCTGGCAGCATGTCTGACGATGCCGCTAGAATAATCCTGCTTAACAGTATTTTACCTGCCGTCACGGCACCCTCGGGGAGTCCCCATCATGAAGCTGGTGATCTTCTTTGGCGTCATCGCCATTGTCCTGCTGTATTTCGTCACCTTGTACAACGCACTGGTCAATCTCAAGCATGCCGTTGCCCGCAGCTGGGCCAATATCGACGTGCTGCTGAAGCAGCGCCACGATGAACTGCCCAAGCTGGTGGAGGTGTGCAAGCAATACGCCCAGTTCGAACAGCAAACCCTCAGCCGGGTAATGGAAGCCCGCTCGGCCGTCGCACAATACGCCCAGAGCCGCAATATGGAAGGACTGGGCCACGAAGAAGACAAGCTGCGCGGGCTGATCGGCCAGGTGCTGGCGGTGGCCGAAGCCTACCCGGAGCTGAAGGCCGACCAGCAATTCTCTCATCTGGCCGAGCGCATCAGCCAGCTGGAAGACACCATCGCCGACCGACGCGAGCTGTATAACGACGCGGTCAACCTCAACAATGTGCGCATCGAGCAATTTCCCGATGTGCTGATTGCCCGCCTGTTCAACTTTCCGCCTGCCCGCGCCCTGCAGTTCAGTGCTGCCGAAAAGCGTGATGTCGATCTGGCACAGCTGTTCCGCCAGGGTTAAGCCATGCAGCAGTGGCTAAGCTGGCAATGGACGCGCAATGGCTGGATGGCTTTTGGCCTCTACCTGTTGCTGGGCATTGCCGGACTCAAACTAGGCTTGCCGGCTTTCCATCACGCCATTCTTCCCGCCATGCTGGCCTGCGGGCTGATCGGCTGGTGGCTGAACTACCGGCGCTACCGGCTGATTGCCGACACCCCCACCGCCCGTGCGGCATCTGCCGCTCTTGGCCATGTCGAACTCTATGGCGTCGCCGCCAATCACGACAGCGCAGTCAACTACAGCCCCTATTCGGGCCGGCGCTGCGTCTGGTACCGCTGCTGGCGCTATCACAATGACCGTCAGGCCATCGGCTCTGGCCGCATCCTTGATCCACTATCCCTGGACAGCGCCAGCCTGCTGTCAATCCCGGAATGCAGTGATCAGTCATTTGTCCTGCAAGATGGCAAACAGACGGTCATCATCCATCCTGAAGGTGCCGAAGTACAGTCACCACACCGTGAAAGCTGGCAGGAAGGAAAGGAAACGCTGGTAGAGGAATGGATAGACGAAGGCGACCCTCTCTACGTGCTGGGCCAGTTGAGCAGCCACGGCGGCATACCGCCCGACCAGCAGACATTCCGCCAGGATGTCGGTGCCAAGCTGAGCGAATGGAAGCAGGACCAGCCGGCCTTGCTGCGCCGCTTTGATCTGGATGGTAGCGGCCAGATCAGCGAACAGGAATGGCTGCTGGTACGTGCCGCCGCTGAGCGCGAGGTGCGTCAGTTGCATCAACAGCTGGCCAGTACCCCTCCAACCCTGCATGTGCGCCAGCCAGAAGACGGCAAACCCTTCCTGATCAACACACTGCCCCCGCAGCGCGTAGCCAGCTGCTATCGCTGGCGGGCCTGGCTGCACGCGCTGGCGGCGCTGCTCAGTTTCCTGGCCTGGCTGCATGGTGGCATAGCCGGCTGAAGCTGCGCTCAACGCATGATGCATGACAAGGAAATTCCACTTATCATGAATCCAGCCAAGCTCACCAGATGCTGGTCATCAAATCTGCCGGCGCGACTGCGCACGATGAAGATGGACCAGAACACCGACAATGACAGCAAGCACAAGAGCGCCATAGCGCCGGGAGACCACCATGATCCGTCTGATTTATTCCAGCGCCCTCAATCCTGCCTATGCCGTGCAGGAGCTGCACAGCCTGCTGGCCAGCTACCGTGCGCGCAACCAGCGCATGGGTATCAACAGCCTGCTGTTGCTGATGAACAAGGATTTCCTGCAGGTGCTGGAGGGCGAGGAGGCTGCGGTGGACGAGTTGTACGAATTCATCCAGCACGATCAGCATCACCTCCAGCTCACCCTGCTGTCGCGTGAAACGGTGAGCGAACCCAGCTTTCCCAATCAACCACTGATCTTTGTCGATACCGAAGAGCTGGCACGCAAGCTGGGCCACCCGGTTCATCTCAGCAATATCGCCCTGCATGGAGAGCTGGACCATGCTGAGCGCGCCAAGCGCTTTGTGCTGGAGTTCATCAACGGCAAGTGGCACCACCACCTGCCCAATGGCCAGAATCCGCAAGTAGTGCACCGCCGCTAGATCCATCCTTCAAGAAAAAAGGCTGCCCCGGGCAGCCTTTTTGTTACTTGCAAGCAGCCATGCCTAGCTGGCGGCTGCCGTCAGCGCCTGATCCACGTCGGCCAGAATGTCGTCGATATGCTCGATGCCGATGGACAGGCGAATCAGCTCCGGTCGCACCCCGGCCTTAAGCTGTTCTTGCGGCGACAGCTGGCGGTGGGTGGTGGAGGCCGGGTGGCAAGCCAGGCTCTTGGCATCGCCGATATTCACCAGACGGGTCACCAGTTGCAGCGCATCGATGAAGCGGCCACCGGCCTCAATGCCCCCCTTGATGCCGAAGGACAGGATGCCCGAAGCACGGCCGCCCATGTATTTGTCCACCAGTGCCTTGCTGGGGCTGGAAGGCAAGGCGGCATACTCCACCCACTCCACGGCCGGGTGCGCCTGCAGGCGCTCGGCCACCTTCAGCGCATTGTCGCAAATGCGGTCCAGGCGCAAGGCCAGGGTTTCGATGCCTTGCAGGATCAGGAAGGCATTGAACGGCGAAATGGCTGCGCCCATATTGCGCAGCGGCACCACGCGGGCACGGGCGATATAGGCAGCCGGGCCCAGTGCCTCGACGTAATTCACACCGTGGTAGCTGACATCCGGCGTATTCAGGCGCACAAAGCGTTCTTTATGCTCGCCCCAGGGGAATTTGCCGGAATCGACAATGATGCCGCCAATGCTGGTGCCGTGGCCGCCCAGGTATTTGGTGAGGCTGTGCACCACGATATCCGCGCCATGCTCGAAGGGGCGGCACAGGTACGGCGAGGGCACGGTATTGTCGACAATCAGCGGCAGGCCGTGCTGGTGGGCTTCCTGGGCAAAGGCGGCAAAGTCCACCACATTGCCCAGCGGGTTACCTACCGACTCGCAGAACACCGCCTTGGTCTTGCCATCCACCAGCTTGCTGATGGAGGCCGGGTCTTTGTAGTCGATGAAACGCACTTCGATGCCCAGCTGCGGGAAGGTGTGGGCAAACAGATTATACGTACCGCCATACAGCGTGCTGGTGGCAATGATGTTGTCGCCAGCCTCGGCAATGGTCTGGATGGCATAGCTGATAGCCGCCATGCCGGAGGCCACCGCCAGTGCACCGATGCCGCCTTCCAGCGCGGCCACGCGCTTTTCCAGCACATCGGTGGTGGGATTCATGATGCGGGTATAGATATTACCCTGCACTTTCAGGTCGAACAGGTCGGCACCGTGCTGGGTGCTGTCAAAGGCATAGCTGGTGGTCTGATACAGCGGCACCGCCACCGCCTTGGTGGTCGGGTCCGGGCTGTAGCCGCCGTGCACGGCCAGGGTTTCCAGTTTCATCTTCTTCTCTCCTGTGGCTTTACGCCTGTTGCATATCGCACTAACCATACCGGCAGCAGGGACAGAAGCCAAGCCGGATTTCCTGCAAAGCTTATGAAAAAACCGGCATGAAAAAGCAAATGGCCGGTGCAACAAGCACCGGCCAGCACGGATAAGGCCCGGAATAAGGAAGGACTAGACAGCAGGCTGGGACTGGGCTGGGGCCATGCCGGCCAGCACACGTTCAAAGGGCTGGCGAAAACGGCTGGAAACATAAGGAGCCAGGAAGTACAGCAGGCTCAGACAGCCTTCGCGCGCCACGGTCTGTGCTTCCTGTGGACATTTGGCGATGTCGGGACGGGCAATCCAGCCGGTTTGCAACAGCTGGAAATTACGCGCCAGAAAGCCGATCTGCACGTCGTCGCCTTCCAGCATGCCCTGATCGCGCAGCTTGAAGAACAGCTTTTCCACGCCACGGCTGATCAGCCCGGCTTCAATCTTGCTGTAGCTTTCCTGTAAGGACTGGTTGACCGAAAACAGGCTGGAAATGCTTTGCGGAATGAAACGGAAAGTCCACAAATGGCGCAGCACCTTATCCAACAGGCTCACCAGCCCTTCGATGGAAGTGGTCACGCTCAGCTCACCCGCCGCACTCAGGTAATCAGCCATGCCCTTGGAGTAGCGCCGGTACAGCTCGTTGATGATGTCTTCCTTGCAGGCAAAGTGGTAGTACAGATTGCCGGTGCTGATATTCAGATAGCGCGCGATGTGATTGGTGGTGACGCTGCGCTCGCCCTGCTGGTTGAACAGCTGCAGGCTGGCTTCGACAATGCGGTCAAAGGTTGGACTTTTGCTTTCTTTGCGACTCATGGCAGGCTCTTCCCGGTGTGCGGAACCCCGGGACAGACTGTTCCCGGCACCCGCTGTGTCTGTGATCGACAAACACCCCGGTATGATACCGCAAGCAGCCCTTGCCAGCATCCCAAGCACCCATCCGGCTGCCTGAACATGCAAAAAGGCAGCACAAGGCTGCCTTTGTTCTTCTGGATTGACGGCTTTACTGCACATTCACCGTAGCAAAGTTAACCCGGCCAAACGGGTTGGCGACAAAGCCGGCCACTTCCTTGCGTTCCAGCACATAGGCGGTGGGATGGGCCAGCGGCAGCCACAATGCCTGGTCGCTGATCAGCTTTTGCGCTTGCTGGTACAGCTTGCTGCGCTGGGCAAAGTCACTGGTTTTCTTGCCGTCGGCAATCAGCTTGTCCAGTTTCGGGTCGCAATAGCGGGCAAAGTTGGTACCGGACTGCACGGCGGCGCAAGAGAACTGCGGGGTGAGGAAGTTGTCCGGGTCGCCATTATCCCCGGCCCAGCCCATGAACAGGAGATCGTGCTCGCCCGCCTTGCCACGCTTGATCAGTTCGCCCCACTCGATCACCTTGATCTGCGCGCGGATGCCCACCTTGGCCAGATCAGCCTGCAACAGCTCGGCCCCGGCCTTGGGGTTGGGGTTGAGCGTGCTGCCGCTGGGGCGCACCCACAGCGTGGTGTCAAAGCCATTGGGATAGCCCGCCTGTGCCAGTAGCTTCTTTGCGCGCGCCAGGTCTTGCGGATAGGGCTTCACGCTCTTGTTGTAGCTCCAGGTATTGGGCGGATACGGCAGCGTGGCGGCGGTGGCGGTGCCATCGAACACGGTTTTCAGATAGGTGTTCTTGTCAAAGGCCAGGTTGACCGCCTGCCGTACCTGTACATTGTCAAAGGGTTTGTGCTGACTGTTGATGGCAACAAAGGCGGTCATGAAGGCTGGCGTGGACAATACGCGGATCTTGCTGTCGCCCTGCACCGCCAGCACGTCTTGCGGCTTGGCAGACAAGGCCAGCTGGCACTCGCCGGCTTTCAGCTTTTGCACCCGCACCGTGGCATCCGGCGTAATGGCATACACCAGAGCCGACACCTTGGGTTTGCCACCCCAGTAAGCCGGGTTGGGCTGATAGCGCACTACGCTGTCCTTCTGGAAGCTGCGCAGGATGAAAGGCCCGGTGCCGATGGGTTTGCTGTTCAGCTCGGCCTGCTTGCCGGCGGCCTGCAACTGGGCGGCGTATTCGGCGGAATAGATGGAAGCAAAACCCATGCTGAGCGTGGAGAGGAAGGTGGATTCCGGGTAATTCAGTTCAAACCGCACCGTATTGTCGTCCAGCTTGCCAACCGACTTGATCAGCTTGGGCAGCTGCATGGACTGGGCATGCGGATAGCCATTGGCGGCGGTCTTGAACCAGGGGTGTTCCGGGTTCAGCATGCGCTGGAAGCTGAATACCACATCATCGGCATTGAGCTTGCGGGTGGGCTTGAAGTAATCGGTATTGTGGAAGGCTACGCCCGGGCGCAGCTTGAAGGTGTAGCTGAGGCCGTCCGGGCTCACCTGCCAGCTGCTGGCCAGACCGGGCAGCAGTTTATGCGCGGATGCATCGTATTCCACCAGCCGGTTCATCAGCACATCGGCCGAGGCATTGGTGGTGACCAGCGAGTTGTACTGCACCACGTCAAAGCCTTCCGGATTGGCATCGGTACAGACGGTAAGCGGCTTGGCAGCCAGCGCCAGCGGGCTGGCCAGCAGCAGGACCGGCAACAGGGGGCGTAGGTTCATCTTGGTCTCCGTGCGGGGGAAGGCCGCCATCATGCGGGGCCCCGGCTGGACATCAGCTTAAGGGAAGACGCGGGAAAATAGAATGACACATTCCCGCTAAGCTTATTCGCCTTGCTTATTCAATCGGTCTTGCAGACTGCAATGCTCAGACCGTCGCGGTGCTGTGTTCCAGCAATTCGTTGAAATGCCCCAGCGACAATGGCCGGCTGCACAGATAACCCTGATACTGTTGGCAACCTTGCTGACGCAGCCAGTCCAGCTGCGCGTGGGTTTCCACCCCTTCGGCCACCATGGCCAGCTTAAGGATGCGGCACAAGCTGGTGATCAGCTCTGGAATGGCCGAGCTTTGTGGCAGGCCGGAAATAAAGGAGCGGTCGATCTTGAGGGTATTGAGCGGGTAGTTTTGCAGATAGGCCAGGTTGGAGTAGCCGGTGCCGAAATCGTCGATGGCAATGGCAAAACCCATGGCCTGCAACGAGGCCAGGGTATCCATTGTGTTCTGGTCGTGGGCCAGCAGCAGGGACTCGGTGATTTCCAGCTCGATGCTGGCGGCGGGACATGCACTGTCCTGCAGAATCTGTTGCAAGCTAGCAGGCAATTCCGGGTCGGCAAACTGACTGGCCGACAGATTTACCGATACCTGCAAGGCCCTGCCCTGCCGTTGCCAGCGCACTAGCTGGCTGGCAACCTGCGCCAGGATTTGCCGGTCCAGCTCGCGAATCAGGCCACTCTCTTCGCAAGCCGGAATAAAACTGTCCGGAAACAACAGCCCGCGTTCGGGATGCCGCCAGCGTGCCAGCGCCTCGGCACCAACGATGTCGCCACTGAAGCAGTCGACACGCGGCTGATAAAAGGCTTCAAACTCGCCGTTTTCCAGACCACGGCGAATCTCGTACTCCAACGCCAGGCGCGAACGGGCACGGGCATCCATTGCCTCATCATAAAAATGGATGCCATTGCGCCCGGCCTCCTTGGCGCTGTACATGGCCAGATCCGCATGGCGCATATGGCTTTGCACATCATCCGCCCCGTCAGAGCACAGGCTGATACCCACCGAGGCGGTCAATTGCACTTCCTGGCCGCGCAGCCACAGTGGCCGCGCCAGCGTCTCGACGATATCAGCCGCCAACCTGGCTGCCATGTCCTTGACCTGCGGCGCGCACAGCAACAGCAAAAATTCGTCCCCACCTTGCCGGGCCAGTTGCTGACCGGGCTGCAGCAGGGCTTTCAGGCGCTCGCTCATCTGCACCAGCAACAAGTCGCCAAAACCATGGCCAAGGCTGTCGTTGATGTTCTTGAAACGATCCAGATCGATGCACAGCAAGGCAACTTCCAGACCTTGCGCGCTAGCCTGCTGCAGCAAGGCCGGGTAATGCTGCTGCACGAAGTTGCGGTTGGGCAGGCCGGTCAGGATGTCATGCATGGCCAGATGGCTGGCACGTGCTTCGGCCTCCTTCAGTTCGCTGACATCCATTTCACTGACCAGCAGGGCGTTCTGACCGGTAGCCGCATCCCGGCAATGGCGGGCTGACACCTCGTGCCAGCGCTCTCCCTGCCGGGTGAGCACCCGTGCGACCAGCCTTCCCCGGCCATGCTCGCCCAGCAGCTGCTGCAGAGTGGCCAGGTCCGCCGGATCGACAAAGCGTGATTGCCAGCACTCAGCCGGGTCCAGCACATGTTCTCGCGCACTGGGATTGCGATACAGGGGTTGGCCATCGGCCTGGTACAGCGTGATGAATACGGGAGAGTGCAGCAGCGCTTCGGCACTGCGCAGAGTGTCCGGATCAGCCTGCAATTCGCCCAGCGCCTCGCATAGCATCAGCATGCGCCCCTGATGGCGCAGGCCACTGAATACCACCTGCAAGCTACGCGGGTGTCCGTTCGGATAGAGCGTCCAGGTCTCGGAAAATGCCATGTCATGGCTGATGAAGTCGCTCTGATACTGCAGCAGGCGGCGCGAAACCGAATCGGACATGTCCTGCCCCATATCGCGGGCGCATAACGCTTCCAGACTTTCCGCCTCCCACACCGCCAGGGCATGCTGGTTGGCCCAGAACACGCGCCGCTCATCGATATCAAACACCCATACCGGATGGCGCAGCTTTTCCAGCAAGGCAAAGCGCGCCATGGTTTCCGTGGAAAAAGGTACTGCATCGTGCTGCATATCGATTTTCGACCTATCCCAATATGAATTGAGCTGCCATGACAATCCTGCCATCAGCCGTGTGCCATCAAGGAGCTGGTCATTCTAGCAATCATCCGTCGTTTTTTAAGCTTACAGCTTAAAATAAATCTCATTTCTTTAATGACTGCTCATAATTTGGGCAATATTCACCGCGGGCAGCGTGGTGGCCACTGTAAGGCACACTCCAAATTAGAGTCTTTGCTCCATCGCAAACATCAGTGAAAAAAGAAAACCCCCGTCGTAGACAGGGGTTGTGGTCATGCTGTGCAGCATCAGCCTCGCCAGCAGGCAGGCTGATGCCGACATGGTGCTGGCTTTACAGATAGCTGTCGGTGCTGGGGCAGCTGCACACCAGGTTGCGGTCACCGTACACGTCATCGATACGGTTCACACTCGGCCAGAACTTGTTTTCCAGCACATAAGGCAGCGGGAACAGGCCGGTTTCGCGGCTGTACGGACGGTCCCAGTCGCCAGCAATGTCAGCCTTGCTGTGCGGTGCATTGCGCAGCGGATTGTTGTCCGCCGGCCAGGTGCCGTTCTGTACCTGGTCGATTTCCTGACGGATGGCGGTCATGGCGGCAATGAAGCGGTCCAGTTCGGCCTTGGGTTCGGATTCGGTCGGCTCGATCATCAGCGTGCCCGGTACCGGGAAGCTCATGGTCGGAGCGTGGAAGCCGTAGTCCATCAGGCGCTTGGCCACGTCCACTTCGGTGACGCCGCTGGCAGCCTTGAGCGGGCGCAGGTCGATGATGCACTCGTGCGCCACACGGCCATTGGCACCGGTATACAGTACCGGGAAGTGCTCACCCAGCTTCTTGGCCATGTAGTTGGCGGACAGCAAGGCGTTTTCGGTGGCGGCCTTCATGCCTTCGGCACCCATCATGCGGATGTACATGAAGGAGATGGGCAGGATGGAAGCCGAGCCGAACGGCGCAGCGGAAACCGCAGTCTGACCGGCAACCGCACCCGGCACTTCAGCCACCACGTGGTTGGCCATGAACGGGGCCAGATGCGCTTTCAGGCCGATGGGGCCCATGCCCGGGCCGCCACCGCCGTGCGGGATGCAGAAGGTCTTGTGCAGGTTCATGTGCGACACGTCGGCACCGATATCGGCCGGGCGGCACAGGCCCACCTGGGCGTTCAGGTTGGCACCGTCCATGTACACCTGACCACCGTGGCTGTGGATGATGTCGCAGATCTCGCGGATCGGCTGTTCGAACACACCGTGGGTGGACGGATAGGTAATCATCAGCGCCGCCAGGTTGGCCGAGTGCTGTTCGGCCTTGGCCTTGAGGTCGGCCACGTCGACGTTGCCGGACTCGTCACACTTCACCACCACCACCTGCATGTTCATCATCTGCGCGGTGGCCGGGTTGGTACCGTGGGCCGATTGCGGAATCAGGCAGATATTGCGCTGCGCTTCGCCACGCGCTTCGTGGTAACGGCTGATGGCCAGCAGGCCGGCGTACTCGCCCTGCGCGCCGGAGTTGGGCTGCATGGAGATGGCGTCAAAACCGGTAATGGCTTTGAGCTGGGTTTGCAGGTCGTCGATCAGTTGCAGATAACCGGCAGCCTGATCGCGCGGGGCAAACGGGTGCATATTGGCGAATTCCGGCCAGGTGATGGGAATCATCTCGCTGGTGGCATTCAGTTTCATGGTGCAGCTGCCCAGCGAAATCATCGAGTGATTCATCGCCAGGTCGCGGTTTTCCAGCTTCTTCAGGTAGCGCAGCATCTCGTGCTCGCTGTGGTGGGTGTTGAACACCGGGTGGGTGAAGAAGGCGGATTCGCGCTTGAGGCCAGCCGGGATGGCATCGGCAGCGGCAGCGTCCAGCGCGGCGATGTCGGCATCCTTGCCGGTGAACAGCTTGATCAGCGCGGCCAGATCAGCCTCGGTAGCCGCTTCGTGGAAGGCAACGCCCAGCACGGTGGCGGACACGCGACGCAGGTTGTAACCGGCAGCCAGCGCGGCAGCATAAATAGCATCGGCATTGGCCGCTTCCACCTGTACGGTGTCGTAGAAGCGGTCGAAGACCAGCTTGCCACCGGCGCTCTTTACCGCGTGGGCGAAGATGGCGGCCAGACGGTGGATGCGGCTGGCAATGCGTTGCACGCCTTCGGCACCGTGGTACACCGCATACATGCCGGCAATATTGGCCAGCAGCACCTGGCTGGTACAGATATTGGAGTTGGCCTTTTCGCGGCGGATATGTTGCTCGCGGGTTTGCAGCGCCATGCGCAGCGCGGTCTTGCCCTTGGCATCCACCGAAACACCGATGATGCGGCCCGGGGCCGAGCGCTTCATTTCGTCCTTGAAGGCAAAGTAGGCAGCGTGCGGGCCACCATAGCCCATCGGCACACCAAAGCGCTGGGTGTTGCCGATGGCCACGTCGGCACCCATTTCGGCCGGCGACTTCAGTGCCACCAGCGCCATGATGTCGGCGGCCACCACAGCCACACCCCCCTTGGCCTTGACGGCGGCAATGTAGGGCGTCAGGTCGATCAGGTCGCCCGCTTCACCCGGATACTGGAACAGCGCGCCAAAGTAGTCGCCATTGCCGGCTTCTTCCGGGTGGCCGGAAACCAGCTCGAAACCGAAGTACTTGGCACGGGTCTTCATCACGTCCAGGGTTTGCGGCAGCACGCGGCTGTCGACAAAGAACTGTTCGGACTTGCTCTTGGACACACGGCGCGCCATGGCCATGGCTTCGGCGGCGGCGGTGGCTTCGTCCAGCAGCGAGGCATTGGCCATTTCCAGACCGGTCAGGTCCATCACCATTTGCTGGTAGTTGAGCAGCGCTTCCAGACGGCCCTGGGCGATTTCAGCCTGATACGGGGTGTAAGCGGTGTACCAGCCCGGGTTTTCCAGCACATTACGCAAGATCACGGTGGGGGTCAGCACCGGGTAGTAACCCAGGCCGATAAAAGACTTGTTGACGATGTTGCGGCTGGCCACATCTTTCAGCGCGGCCAGGGCTTCGGCTTCCGGCACCGGGGACGGCAGGTCCAGCGCACGGTTCAGGCGGATGTCGGCCGGCAGGGTCTGGGCAACCAGATCGTCCAGCGAGGCGGCACCGATTTCAGCCAGCATTTCGCTGCGCTCGGCATCGGAGGGGCCGATATGGCGGGCAATGAATTCGCTACGGTTAAACAGGGAAGCAAGAGTCATGGTGGGTGTCCGGTAATGAAGAGCTGTGCCTGAAACTGAAAAAGCCCCGCGATGGTGTGCATCACGAGGCTTTGACAGCGTGCAATCAGGCGCCGATTTCCTTGGCGTAGCCAGCGGCATCCAGCAGGCTGTCCAGATCTGCGGCATTGGCCGGCTTGATCTTGAAGAACCAGCCAGCGCCATAGGGCTCGCTGTTGGCCAGCTCGGGAGCGGCTTCCAGTTCGGCGTTCACTTCCAGCACTTCACCGGCGATCGGGGCGTATACGTCGGAAGCGGCTTTTACCGATTCCACCACGCCGGCCTGCTCTTCGGCAGCCAGGTTGGCACCCACTTTCGGCAGCTCGACGAACACGATGTCGCCCAGCAGCTCTTGTGCATGTTCGGTAATGCCCACGGTGACGGAACCGTCGGCTTCCAGACGCAGCCATTCGTGGCTGGCAACGTATTTCAGTTCGGCAGGGATATTGCTCATGGATTGAATCTCCTCGGATTGATTGAACCGTTACGGGAGCGGGAAACCGCAGCGCAGCGCGCAGGCTGGTGCGGTGTTTCCCGGCTCGCTGTTATTCGAAAACTTTCTTGCCGTTGCGCACGAACGGCATCTTCACCACGCGGACAGCGGTGAGCGTACCACGCAAATCCACCTGTGCGTCGGCACCGGTTGCGGCCGGTACGCGGGCAATGGCAATGGAATGCTTGAGGGTGGGCGAGAAGGTGCCGCTGGTGATGATGCCCTCACCCACGCCTTCCACTACCACTTTCTGGCCTTCACGCAGCACGCCACGGCCTTCCAGCACCAGGCCCACCTGCTTCATCGGCACGCCAGCGGCCTTTTGTGCTTCCAGCGCCTTGCGGCCGATAAAGTCACGGCTGGCCGGTTCCCAGGCAATGGTCCAGCCCATGCCGGCCTGCAGCGGGGATACGGTTTCGTCCATGTCGTGGCCGTACAGGTTCATGCCGGCTTCCAGGCGCAGGGTGTCGCGCGCGCCCAAGCCGATGGGGGCCACGCCGGCCTCTACCAGCTGATTGAAGAAGTTGATGGCTTCGCCAGCCGGAATCATGATTTCCAGACCGTCTTCACCGGTATAGCCGGTTCGGGCAAAGAACCAGTCGCCTGCAGGCAAGCCCTGGAACACCTTGAGTGATTGAATGGCGTCGGCCAGTTGCGGCTTTACCGCACAGACCTTGGCAATGGCATTGGGGCCTTGCACGGCCAGCATGGCCAGGTCGCGACGCACATTGAGGGAGACATCAAAACCGGCCTTGTGGCTGTCCATCCAGGCCAGGTCCTTGTCGGTGGTACCGGCATTCACCACCATGCGGTAGCCATAGGACGTGAGGTAGACAATCAGGTCGTCCACCACGGTGCCGTCTTCGGTCAGCATGCCGGAATACAGCGCCTTGCCTTCGAAGGGCAGCTTGGCCACGTCGTTGGCAATCAGCTGTTGCAGCCAGGCCTTGGCGTCGCTGCCGGTGATGTCGATCACGGTCATGTGGGACACATCAAACATGCCGGCGTCGCTACGCACGATCTCATGTTCCTTCAGCTGGGAGCCGTAATGGATGGGCATTTCCCAACCGGCGAAATCAACCATTTTGGCGCCGGCGGCGACATGAGCGTCAAACAGGGGGGTACGTTTCGGGGCCGTCATCTGTGCGTCCTTGCAAAGGGGGTGTTTTGCCTGTCTTGGTACAACACCCCTCTGTCCTGACACCTGAGATTTTCCGGCGGGCATTTTCAGCCGCCGTTAGCCCCTTCGGTGGCTACCTACGTGGGCAGCGCTCTCCAGAGTAAAGCAGATACGTGATATCCGATGATGCAGTCCTTTTGCCTGAGCGATTGCGGGTGCGCTTGCGCCTTCGGCGGTGGCCGCGATTGGCCACTCTCTCCTGCATGATGGGGGCGATTATCGTTGCAGATAAAGACAAAGGCAAGCCAAGAATATCTTCACTCGAAGTGATCTATCCTGTTGTTTTTGCATTATTTTCGCAATCGAAAAAATACGAATGAAAATAATGTCACAATTAATTCATTATTGATCAAGCATAACAAAAGGGCTGCCATGGCAGCCCTTGTTGATCCATACCTCACCAGCCCTTCAGCCGACGTCGCAACGCAGCAGCAGGTGTTTCAGCCCCTCACTCAGTACCACTCGATCCCGGTCTTCTCGGTGGAGATGATGGTGCCGGCTTCGCCCTTGACGATCTTCTCGATGTCTTCCAGCGCGCCAATCACCGCACGCTTGCCGGTCAGGCGGGCGAATTCGCAGGCGGCTTCCACTTTCGGGCCCATCGAACCGGCAGCAAAGCCCAGCTTGTCCATTTCGTCCGGGTGGGCGTGGCGGATGGCTTTGGCTTCGGGAGTGCCCCAGCCAACAAACACGCTCTTCACGTCGGTGGCGATGACGAAGTAGTCGGCGTCCACTTCGCGTGCCAGCAGGGCGGAGGCCAGGTCTTTGTCGATCACCGCTTCCACGCCGACCAGTTTGTCACCCTGGTACATGGTGGGGATGCCACCGCCACCGGCAGCAATCACCACCGCGCCTTTTTCGATCATCCATTTGATCGGGCGCATTTCGAAGATGCGTTTCGGTTTCGGGCTCGGTACCACGCGGCGGTAGTAGTCGCCGTCGGCTTTCACCGTCCAGCCGTGGCTGGCAGCCAGCGCTTCGGCTTCTTGCTTGCTGTATACCGGGCCGACGAATTTGGTGGGGTTCTGGAAGGCGGAGTCGGCGGCGTCCACTTCGGTCTGGGTGAGGATGGTGGCCAGCGGCACTTCAAACGGCAGCACGTTGCCCAGTTCCTGTTCGATCATGTAGCCGATCATGCCTTCGGTCTGGGCACCCAGTACATCCAGCGGATAGGGGGTGACCTTGCCGTCGACGTGGCGGGCATAGGCGTCGTTTTGCAGGCCCAGCAGGCCGACTTGCGGGCCGTTGCCGTGGCACATCACCAGGTTGTGGCCCAGCCGGGTGACGGCGGCCAGTTGTTCGGCGGCTACCTTGACGTTGGCGCGTTGGTTGTCAGCGGTCATGGCTTCGCCACGACGTTGCAGGGCATTGCCGCCCAGGGCTACGACGACTCGCATGATGTTTCCTTTTCTGGCCCTGTCCGCGCGGTCGGGACAGTGGCGTGGCCGGTCTGCCTGTGGCAGGCCGGTGTGTGTCGGATGGGGCGGCAGGTCACCGGGGGATGACCTGCCGGAGGGTGGAATCCGCCTGAGTGAGGGGGTGCGGATTCCGCCGCCACGACTTCAAGGGGGTGTCGTCGTGGTGGGTGAAACGGTGTTGCTGTCAGACTTCAGGCACTGGCGGTGTGGCAAAGTCGTAGGGCTTTGCCACGATGCCTCAGGCTTAATCTCCGAGCGTCGCTACCAAGATGGCCTTGATGGTGTGCATGCGGTTCTCGGCTTGCTCGAAGGCAATGCAGGCTTCGCTTTCGAACACGTCTTCGGTCACTTCAATGCCATTGGCCAGGTCCGGGTACTGGGCGGCGATTTCCTTGCCGACCTTGGTTTCGCTGTTGTGGTAGGCCGGCAGGCAGTGCATGAACTTGACTTGCGGGTTCTGTGCAGCAGCCATCAGCGCGGCATTCACTTGGTAAGGCTTAAGCAGGCGGATGCGTTCGGCCCACACTTCGGCCGGTTCGCCCATCGATACCCAGACGTCGGTATGGATGAAGTCAGTCCCCTTGACGGCTTCAGCAGCGTCTTCGGTCAGGGTGATGCGAGCACCGGTGCGGGCGGCGATTTCACGGCATTCGGCTACCAGTTCGTCGGTCGGCCACAGGTGTTTCGGGGCGCCGATGCGGACGTCCATGCCCAGCTTGGCACCAATCACCAGCAGGGAGTTGCCCATATTGTTGCGGGCGTCGCCCAGGTAGGTGTAGCTGATTTGCGAGATGGGCTTGTCGCTGTTTTCCCACATGGTCAGCACGTCGGCCAGCATCTGGGTGGGGTGCCATTCGTCGGTCAGGCCGTTGTACACCGGGACGCCGGCAAATTTGGCCAGTTCGTTCTCCACCATGTCCTGGTCGAAGCCACGGTATTCGATGGCGTCATACATGCGACCCAGCACGCGGGCGGTGTCTTTCATCGATTCCTTGATACCGATCTGCGAGCCGGACGGTCCGAGGTAGGTGACGTTGGCACCCTGGTCGTAGCAGGCTACTTCGAACGCACAGCGGGTGCGGGTGGAGGTTTTTTCGAAGATCAGGGCGATGTTCTTGCCCTTCAGGTGTTGCTGTTCGGTGCCGGTGTACTTGGCGCGTTTCAGGTCGCGGGCCAGGTCGAGCATGTAGCGGATTTCGCGCGGGGTGAAGTCCAGCATGCGGAGGAAGTTGCGGTTGCGCAGATTGAAGGCCATGGTAACACTCCTTGTTTCGGTGCCGGGTGGCGGGCTTGGCCGTCGCCACCGGGCGGTATTGATGTGCTTGGTGTGCTGCGGGTGCAGCGGTTTAAATCTTCACTTCGTCACGGATGATCGGGCAGGTCATGCAGTGACCACCGCCACGGCCGCGGCCCAGTTCGGAGGCCGGAATCTCGATCACTTCCACGCCGTGCTGACGCATCAGCTTGTTGGTGTAGGTGTTGCGGTCGTAGGCCACCACCACGCGGCGGTCCAGGGCCACCACGTTGTTGCCGTCATCCCATTGTTCGCGTTCGCGCTGGTAGGCATCGCCGGCGGTCTGGATGATGTGGACTTCCTTCAGGCCCAGTGCCTGGCGTACCACTTCGGTAAACGGTACGCCGTCGTGGCGTTCGAAACGGATTTCGCCTTCCTTGTCAGCGGCGTAGATGCTGGTGCAGACGATGTCGTTGACCACGTCCGGGAATACCGACAGCAGGTCGATATCCAGGAAGCTGAATACGGTGTCCAGGTGCATGGCGGCACGCGATTTGGGCATCTGGCAGGCAATCACACGGGTGGCGCCGCCTTGCTTGCCCAGCACGTTCCTGGCCACTTGCACCACGGCTTGCGGGCTGGTGCGTTCGCCCATGCCGATGAGCACCACGCCGTTGCCGATCGGCATCACGTCGCCGCCTTCCAGCGTGGCCGGGCCGTGGTTCTTGTCGCAATCGCCCCACCATACGTTGACCTTGCCGGCGAAGTACGGGTGGTGCTGGTAGATGGCTTGCAGGATCAGGGTTTCCTGACGGCGGGCCGGCCAGTACATCGGGTTGAGCGTCACGCCTTCATAGATCCAGCAGGACGGGTCGCGCTGGAACAGGCTGTTCGGGATCGGCGGGATGACGAATTCGGACTGGTCCAGATAGCCGCCGAACAGGCCTTTGGGGTCGAACGGCAGTTCAAACTTGGCGATACCGCCAATCAGGTGTTCGGACAGTTGGGCAGACGGCATTTCGTCCAGCCAGCTGCGCAGGTCGGTCAGCATGCCGATACCGACGTTGTCAGCCTTGACCTTGCGGTCCAGCAGCCAGCTGCGGGCGGCCTTGTCGTCCAGCACTTGGGCCAGGGCGTCGTGGGCTTCGATCACGTGGATGCCGCGGGCGCGCATCTGTTCAACCATGTAGGCGTGGTCTTTCTGGGCGCGTTCCACCCAGATCACGTCATCAAACAGCAGGTCGTGGCAGTTGTCGGGGGTGAGACGTTTGTGGGCCAGGCCCGGACGGCACACCATCACGCTACGCAGCTTGCCGCATTCGGAATGAACACCAAATTTGTTGGTCATGATGAAATCCTTTCAATCAGTAATTGCATAAACCTGTTTCCGTACACTCCCTTGCCTGGGCAAAGGAGTGAACAGCAAAAGGCTGGCTTCAGTTTTCGGTCTCGTAACGTTCTTTGATCTGCCAGACATACACTGGCAAACCCAGCATCAGCAGCAAAATCCCCCACATCACAATCTCGGCACCAGCACCAAACAGTGCCCATACCGCGTACAGAAAGCCCGTGGTGGAAAAGATCAGTGGCGCGGTGAAATCACGCCGACTGTATTTGCCTTTTTGCATCAGCATGATGGCCAGCAGCGCCATCGAGCAGAAGGCATAGGGCAGCAAGGTGGTAGCCGTGGCCAGCAGGATGATGAATTCAAAAATCTTCACCCCGCCCTCCCCGCCGGCGTATTTCATCGCCAGCAGCACCGTCACCAGGCCGCTTGACAGCAGCAGGCCGAACAGCGGCACACCCTGACGGTTGGTCTGGCCAAAGCGGCGCGGGAACAGCTGGTCCCTGGCGGCGGCATGGGGCACATGGGCTTGCATCAGGCTCCAGCCATTGAGTGCGCCAAAGCAGGACACCACCGCCCCCAGCCCTACCACCCAGTAGGCCCAGTCGCCCCACATCAGGCGGGCGGCATCGGCAAACGGGGCTTGCGAATTGGCCAGCATGGCCGGTGACATCACCCCCATCAGCGACACCGTGGACAGGATGTACAGCACGGTGGCCAGCAAGGTGCCAATGACGGTGGCACGCGGAATGGTCTTGCTGGGGTTGACCACATCACCGGCGGGAACCGAGGCGGACTCCAGTCCCAGAAACGCCCACAAGGTGAGCGCCATGGTGGCGGAAACCGAACTCAACAAGGGCTTGCCGTGCGGGTTGAACACCAGGTTTTCCGGGTGCATGTAAAAGAAGCCGATAAAGGTGACGGCTGCCAGTGGCACCAGTTTGAGTACGGTAGTCACCACCGCCACCAGGCCGGAACTGCGTGCACCGCGGCTGTTGATCCAGGTAACGGTCCAGATCAGGCCGATGGAAAATGCACCGGCCAGCAGGTTGTCATGCCCCAGTTGCGGGAAAAACACCTGCATATAGCTGGTGGCGGCCACCGCCAGTGCGGCGTTGCCGGCCCACAGGGCTATCCAGTAACCCCAGGCAATCCAGAAACCGGCAAAGTCGCCAAAGCCGGCATGGATATAGGCGTAAGGGCCACCCTCTTTGGGAATCATGGCGGAAAGCCGGGCAAACACCAGCGCCAGACAAATGGCACCGGCTGAGGTAATCGCCCAGCCGATCAGGGACATTCCCCCGTAGGGGGCTAGCGAAGCGGGAAGCAGGAATACACCGGAACCGATCATATTGCCCACTACCAGGGCGGTACACATCCACACGCCCAGGGCCGCTTTTTTTACATTGGTCTCGCTCATGGTCTTGTCTCCATCGAGGCCGAAAATCGAAGCTGTTAAAGAACGTGTTCTGTATGAGCTTCACAATATTAGTATTTAATTATTTTGTAAATATATTATTTACGCATATGTAATTCCATGTCGCGGTTTTGAACATGCACTGCGGCAAGACACACTGCAGGCGGTGGCAGACGCCAAAACGACTACGTCATCTCTATGGTTTAGGCGGTTTGCTACAGAATCACCATGTCCGACATCACAAAAGATGCGGGCAGGATGGCAGCTTAAGGACCGGTATCGGCAGCTGTAGAAGCAACAATGCCCGGCACAGGCCGGGCAAGCAGCAGGGAAAGGAACGGTGCTGACCGCTTTACAGCAGGCAGGGACCAACAGGTACAGCCGCCAGCGACCAGTTGGCCCTGGCCCACTGCCACAGTTCGGCGGCGCTCTGGCACTCGGCTGGTGGAACATGCCCCAGCCGGCACAGCGCCAGGCGCAGTTCACGGGCGACGGCAGCCCGGTCAATCGCCGGTGCCAGTGTCTGCTTGGACAGTTTCTCTCCGGCCGCATTCACCAACAGCGGCAAGTGGCAATAGCCGGGGGTGGGCAAACCCAGGCAGCGCTGCACATGGATTTGTCGCGGGGTGGATACCAGCAGGTCGGCACCGCGGACGATATCGCTCATTCCCTGCTCCGCATCGTCCACCACCACGGCCAGTTGATAGGCCCAGAAACCATCGGCGCGCAGTAGTACAAAGTCGCCGATGTCTGTCGCCAGGTTCTGCTGATACCGGCCTTGCAAACGGTCGACAAAAGCTACCGGGGCGTCATCCACCCGCAAGCGCCAGGCCTGGCTGTCGCGCTGGCTGCGGCAGCCGTCCCGACACCAGCCGGGATAGACATAGCCATCCACGCCGCGCCTGGCCACGCTGGTGATTTCCTTGCGCGAACAGCTACAGGGATAAACATGGCCGCTGGCAATCAGCTGCTGCAAGGCGGCCTGATACAGATGGTGACGCTGGCTCTGGTACACCACCTCGCCATCCCACTCGAAACCAAAAGCTTCCAGCGTGCGCAGGATGTCGTCTGCCGCACCAGGCATTTCGCGCGGTGGATCCAGGTCTTCCATGCGTACCCACCACTCACCACCCCGGCAACGGGCTTCCAGATAGCTGCCGACAGCAGTCATCAGGGAACCGGCATGCAGCAGGCCGGTGGGACTGGGGGCAAAGCGACCGCGATAGGGAATGACAGGCATGGCAACAGTTCTGGCAATCAATATGACAATGGGGGAGCAGGCAGGTGATTTCTGGTCGATAATAACCGAGTAAATTACTCAGTCATGCTGGCTGTATCACGTCTGACCCTGCCTTGCCAGCCGCTTGCCGCGCCACACGGCGCAGCACCGCAGGCAAACTTGTCATTATCAGGAGGAAGGTAAAGTGGCCTACGTTGTAACCGATGCCTGCGTCAAATGCAAATACACGGATTGCGTGGATGTCTGCCCGGTAGATTGCTTTCATGAGGGTCCCAACTTTCTCGCCATCGATCCGGACGAGTGCATAGACTGCACTCTGTGCGTGGCCGAATGCCCGGTTTCTGCCATTTATGCCGAAGATGACGTGCCAGCTGGCCAGCGCGTGTACATCCAGCTGAACGCGGAGCTGTCAAAGCGTTGGCCTACCATCACGGCCAGCAAGCCACCACTGCCCGACCATGCCGACTGGGCCGAGGTAACAGACAAGCTGCCACACCTGCAGCGCGACTGAATACGGAATCAGATGAACAGATCGATATCGCCACCAGGCTGAGAGGTGGTCTGACGGTCCAGCCGCTGGCGGTAGGCTGCTTCCTTGGACACCAGGGTGCGGCTACTCTTGAGCTTGCGCACCATTACCCGGCCATCACCCGGGAAGAAAAAAATCTTACGGGCAAAGCTGCCAAGCAGATCCTCCGCGAGTAGGGGGATCCCCTCACCTTTCAGATAAGCGCGGATAAAATCGCTGTTCTGCTCGCCGATATTCACCACCGACATCCCATCCAGCACATTGCCGGCACCAAACACCTTGGCTTCCAGCCGTTGACGCTGGGCTCCCAGTTTCTGCATGTCGGTAATCAGCAATTCCATGGCATTGACCCCAAAGCGGGCCGGCACGCCGGTCTGGCTATGCCAGTCGCTACCCTGCGGCAGCAGAAAATGGTTCATGCCATGCACCCCGGCGGCGCGGTCCATCAGGCATGCTGCCACGCAGGAACCCAGCAGGGTGGTCAGCATCAACCGCTGACGGGTGGCGAAATATTCGCCCGGCAGAATCTTGACTGCATCAATCTGAAACTGGCGGTCAAAATAGCGGCGTTCGGAGGGCTGATCGGTATACGTCATGCGCCCTCCTTCCCATGCGGCAGGCGCAGGCAGTCCATCACCTTGTCAGCCAGTTGCGACAGCGGATGCACATACATCACACCGCCATGCGCCACCGCCTCGCGCGGCATGCCGTATACCACGCAGCTGGCTTCGTCCTGGGCAAAGGTAATGGCCCCGCCCTGTCGCAGTTGCAACATGCCCTGCGCACCGTCCTTGCCCATGCCGGTAAGGATGACGGCAACGGTCTGGGCGGCCGCCAGGCTGGCTACCGAAGCAAACATCACATCCACGGACGGCCGATGGCGATTGACCGGCGGTCCCTGATCCAGGCAGATGACAAAGCCCTGTGTCCCCTTGCCCAGCCTCATATGGGAATGTCCGGGCGCAATATAGGCGGTGCCACGCAGCAGCGGCTCGCCATCTTCGGCCTCTTTCACATGCATGGCACACAGCTTGTCCAGCCGTTTGGCAAAAGACAGGGTGAAGCCTTCCGGCATGTGCTGGACAATCATCACCGGTGGGCCGTTGGCCGGCAGCTTGCCAAGAAACTCCTTGATGGCATCGGTGCCACCAGTGGAGGCCCCCACGGCGATGATGGCGTTCTGCCGCAGCAGGCTGGGGGCCAGCCGTGGCGACTCCAGCCTGGGCGCAGCAAACAAGGCCGGACGGCGCAGACGGGCAGCCGCCACCATGCGGATCTTGTCGCGAATATCGTCGGCATAGGACTGCATGGTATTGCTGACATCCAGCGTCGGCTTGGGCAGAAAATCCACCGCGCCCAGCTCCAGTGCGCTGAGGGTGGTTTCCGATCCGCTCTGGGTCAGCGAGGAAATCATCAGCACCGGAGTCGGGCGCAACCGCATCAGCCGACGTAAAAACTCCAGCCCGTCCATGCGTGGCATTTCCACATCGAGCGTGATCATGTCCGGGTTGGTTTCGCGAATGCGCTCGCGCGCGACGATGGGGTCGGAAGCAGTGGCCACCACTTCCATGTCTGCGGCCTCATTGATGATGCTGGTCAGCAGGCTGCGAATCAGCGCCGAGTCGTCCACCACCACGATTCTGATTTTACGGCTGCTGCTCGTGTTCATTTCACCCTCGCACAGTATGGTTTACCAGGCGATAAGCGGTCCGGCCACAGGACTGGAAGGCATCGCTCAAGTGCTGGATGTTTTCGGAATGCCCCAGGAACAGCAGGCCATCCGGCTGCAGACAATCGGCAAAATGCTGCAGGATGGCCGCCTGGGTAGGCTTGTCGAAATAGATCAGCACATTGCGACAGAAAATCACGTCAAAGCGCCCCATGTCGGGCCACTGTGCGGCAATCAGGTTGAACTGGTAGAACGACAGCTGGTCACGCACTTCGCGCCGGACGCGGATCTTGCCGGCATTACGGCCAACGCCGCGCAGGAAAAAACGCTTGAGCTGGGCCTCGTCCAGCGCCTTGGCCCGTTCGGCATCATAGATGCCATCCGCAGCATGGCTGAGCACCCGGGTGTCGATGTCGGAAGCCACCAGCTCCAGCCGCTGCCGGTTGAGTTGCGGCAGCGACAGCAGGGTGATGGCAATCGAATACGCCTCTTCCCCGGTGGAAACCGCTGCACTCCATACCCGGTATACCCGCTCCTGCCCGGCCCGTTCCATCGCATGTAGCCGCAGCAGATCAAAATGGTGTGGCTCGCGGAAGAATGCCGTCAGATTGGTAGTCAGTGCGTTGACGAAATGCTGCCACTCCGGGTCATTCCCGGCACCATCCAGCAAATCCAGATAATCGGAAAACTGGCGCATTCCCAGCTGGCGTACGCGCTTTACCAGCCGGGAATAGGCCATATGGCTCTTGCTGTCATTCAGCGCAATGCCCACACGCTGATACAGCATCTGCCGCAGGCGGCGGAAATCTGCCGCCGTGAACTTGATATCGCGTTCAGCGCTCATCAGGCCTGGTCGCAGCCATCAGAATTCTTCCCACTCATCATCATGCGATGACGGGCCCGGCAAGGTCTTGATACGCTCGGCATTCAGCGGCAAGTGCGCAGCAACCGGCCTCACCTGCTGGCCGTTATGATGGGCCAGACGCGCCGCCGGTGCCGACTCGCGATGCGACAGCCGGGGAGCGGACAGGCGAGCCGAGGCCGCATCCAGCCGGAAGATGGATACCGCGTCCAGCAGATGGCGCGCCTGTTCTTCCAGCGATTCAGCCGCGGCAGCGGCCTGTTCAACCAGTGCCGCATTCTTCTGGGTGTTTTCATCCATCTGCGTCACGGCCAGATTGACCTGTTCGATGCCGGAGCTTTGTTCGATGGAAGCGGCCGAGATATCACTCATGATGTCGGCCACTCGGCGGATGGAACCGACGATTTCGTCCATGGTACGCCCGGCCTCATCCACCAGTCGGCTACCAGATTCCACCTTGTCCACCGAGTTGCCAATCAACAGCTTGATTTCCTTGGCCGCAGCGGCCGAACGCTGGGCCAGATTGCGCACCTCGCTGGCCACCACGGCAAAGCCGCGCCCCTGCTCACCGGCACGGGCAGCTTCCACGGCGGCATTGAGCGCCAGGATATTGGTCTGAAAGGCAATGCCGTCAATCACGCTGATGATGTCGACAATCTTCTTGGCACTGTCGTTGATCTCGTTCATGGTGGACACCACATTGCCCACCACCTGGCCGCCCCGCGCGGCGATGTCGGATGCGCCGGTAGCCAGGGTATTGGCCTTCTTGGCGTTCTCGGCATTCTGCCGCACCGTACTGGTGATCTCTTCCATGCTGGACGCGGTTTCTTCCAGGCTGGCCGCCTGCTGCTCGGTACGGCCGGACAGATTGCTGTTGCCGGCGGCAATTTCCTGAGCTGCCGTATTGATGGCACCCGTGGCTTCCTGGATATTGCCGACAATGCCGCGCAGCCGTTCCACCGTGGCATTGGTGTCGGTTTTCAGCTGACCCAGCATGCCTTCGTAATCGTTCTTGATGGTGCGAGTCAGGTCGCCCTGCGCCAGCCCGCCCAGTACCGTGGCGATATCGCCCAGTGCCTGGCTGGTAACGCCCAGCAGTTGGTTCACTCCCTCGGACAGCACACGGAAGAAGCCGGTCTTGCCCTCCACCACCAGCCGCGAACCATAGTCGCCACGCGCAGCTGCATTGACGATGGCTTCGACTTCCTTCTCGATCAGCACTTCGCCGGTACGGTCCTTCCATTCCACCACGGTGCCCAGGCGCTCGCCATCGGTAGCAAAAACCGGGTTGGCGGTGAGCGAGAAATGTCGTCCGCCCACCACGATGTCAGCCTTGTAAGTGGCACGCAGATTAGCCAGCAGATCACGCTGGTGCGCCGGGTTGCGGTGGAATATGTCCATACTGCCGCCCAGCACATGACGGGCACTGAAATTGGGCAGCGCCTTGCGCAGGTCGGCTTCGGCTACCGACAGCATCTCGATCACGCTGTGGTTGAGGTAGATGATGTTGCGGTCATTATCGGCAATCATCACATTGGTGGTGACATTGTCCAGCGCGCTGCGGATACGAGCGTTTTCAGCAGCAATCTTGCGTTCAGCCTCGATACGCTGCTGTTCGGCTGCCTGTTGTGCCAGCTCGGCAGTGCGATCTATCCACTCCACGCCGTAGCCCAGACGGTTGCCGCTACTACCGTTGATGGGGGTGAGAATCAGGTTGAAAGTACGACCGCCGACATGGATGGTGCCATGGTGCGGATTGCGCAATTGCTGCATCAGGCCGCGTTGATGGCCGGGGTTGCGGTGGAACTGGTCAATATTGCTCCCCAGCAGCTTGTGGGCGGAAAACTGCGGCAGGTCGCGGCGGATATCGCTTTCAGCCTGGGCAAACATGTTTACCACCGACTGGTTGGCATACACCACATTGAAGTCGGTATCGGCAATCATCATATTGGTGGCGGCATGGTCCAGCGCATTGCGTACCCGGATGTTCTCCACGGCCTTGTCTGCGGCCTGCCGCATATAGGCAAACAGGCTGCTGCTGTCGCTGGCAGCCACGGTCAGCTCAGTGGTGACTTCCCCGGCAGCCAGCTCCTGCATCAGCTTGACGGCATCAGCAGGTTCGCCACCAATCTGTCGTAGCAGAGAACGACTGATCAGCCAGCCGGCAAGGATGGCAATCAGTACCGACGCTGCCATCAAGCCATTGAGCAGGATGCCGGCACTGTTGGCGCGAGCCAGCGTGCCTTCCGCTACCTGCTTGGCCAGTCCTTCCTCAAAATCGACGTAATTATTGATCGCCTTGATGTAGTCGATCTGGGTGGGCCGCAGGGTTTGCAGCAGGTAGTTCTTGGCGTCGTCTTCCTGCCCTGCCGCCAGCTTCTGGCGGAACTGCAACAGTTGCTGACGATAACCGGTTTCCTGTGTTCTCACCTTGTCGAACAATGCCTGACCTGCCGGTGGTACACCGCTGGAAAGGTGGGTCATCTGGGCAGATATCTGGCTCAAGGCATCATCGATCTGCTTGTACTGATCTCCCAGCACGGCCGGGTCCTTGGACAACAGCAGGGTGCGCGAAGCGCGCGCCGTGAGGTTGACGCCGTCCACTACCTTGTTGGCCTCGGATGCCCTGGGAACGTGGACGTTGGCAATTTCGTCAATGTCATCACGCAGATTGTGTATCTGTGCAATGGCCACGGCCATGGCAGCGATGATCACAGCAACCAGCAGGCCGAAACCCAGCAGCAAACGGTGTGTTACTTTCAGATTGTTCATGTTTCTTCTCTCCCAGACACCCTGTCGATCTCAGCTTCGGTCCGTCACGTCAACCAGCGCCATCTCTGCACTGCTCATCAGCCGTTCGATATCCACGATGATCACCATGCGCTCACCCTTGGTTCCCAGCCCCTCGATATAGGTGGTTTCCACCACGGAACCGAATTCCGGTGGGTCGCGCAGTTCGTCCTCGGCCAGCTGGATGACATCCGACACCCCATCCACCACCACACCAACCGTACGCTGGAAGATGTTGAGGATGATCACCACGGTAAAGGCGTCGTATACCGGCTCGCCCAGACCAAACTTGATGCGCATGTCGACAATCGGCACGATGCTGCCACGCAGATTGACCACCCCTTTGATGAAGGGCGGCGCATTGGCAATGCGCGTTACCGCCTCGTAACCGCGGATTTCCTGTACCTTGAGGATATCGATCCCGTACTCCTCCTGCCCTAGGGTAAACACCAGCAGTTCGCGCACTGCCTTGCTTTGCCCATGGTGGTACTCCAGTTGTTCTGTCATCGGCTCTGCCTTCCTCTAGGCCACATCACCCACCACCTGACGCATGGCTGCCGGAGGCGGGCGCTGCTTATGGCGGGCAATCACGGAGATATCCAGAATCAGGGCCACACGGCCATCCCCCATGATGGTGGCGCCGGAAATGCCCTCGACCTTGCGATAATTGGTTTCCAGATTTTTGACTACAAACTGCTGTTGGCCGATCAGCTCATCCACCAGCAAGGCCAGTTGCTGTCCGCCGGCTTCCACAATCACCAGAATGGCGCGGGTCGGGTCGGCGCGGGCCGCATCGGCGTGTCCAAAGAAGCTGGCCAGCGACACAATGGGCAGATACTGGCCGCGCACATTCACCAGCTGTCCCTTGCCCACCACGGTTTTCAGGTCCTGCGCCTGCGGCTGTAGCGACTCCAGCACAAAGCTGAGCGGTATGACATAGATGTCAGCTCCGATTCCCACCGACATGCCATCCATGATGGCCAGCGTCAGCGGCAGACGGATGCTGATGGTGGTGCCGAAATCCTGCATGGAATCAATGTCGATGCGCCCGCCCATGCCCTGGATATTGCGCTTGACCACATCCATCCCCACCCCGCGGCCTGAAACATCGGTCACTTCCGCTGCGGTGGAAAAACCGGCTTCGAAAATAAGCCCCCACACTTCGCTGTCGCTCAGGCTGTCCGACACCGGCATGCCACGCTCGCGAGCCTTGGCAAGAATGCGTTCACGGTTAAGCCCGGCACCGTCATCCGTCACTTCAATCGCAATGCTGCCGCCCTGATGAAAGGCACGTAGCGTCAAGCGGCCCACTGCCGACTTGCCCTTGGCCTGCCGCGCTTCGGGCGACTCGATGCCATGGTCCAGGCTATTACGCACCAGGTGGGTCAGCGGGTCGGCCAGTTTTTCGATGAAGCCCTTGTCCAGCTCGGTATTCTCGCCCACCATTTTCAGTTCGATCTGCTTGCCCAGTTTGCTGGCAAGATCACGCACCACACGCGGAAAGCGGTTGAAGACAAAGGCGATGGGAGTCATGCGAATGGACATCACGGCTTCCTGCAGTTCGCGCGCATTGCGCTGCATAGCGGAAATGCCACTGAGCAGGCGTTCATTCTGTACTGCATCCAGCGTCTGGCTGGATTGCACCAACATGGACTGCGTAATCACCAGCTCGCCCACCAGGTTCAACAGCAGATCAACCTTGTCGATGTTTACCCGGATGGAGTTTTCCACCGCAGGGGCAGTCCGCTCGGCCCGCGCGGACACTGGCTGGCTGGCCGCTACTGGCGCAGCAGTGGCTGTCTCTGGCTGCAATGGCGCAGGGCCGGATACCAGAGGGGCGAACAGACCGAAGCCCTCTTCCTCATGCGCCATGCCCGCCGCAGGTGTGCTGGCAGCAGCGGCGATGGGGGCAAACAGACCAAAGCCATCTTCTTCATGCAGCATCTCAACGGCAGTAGATGCTGCGGGCAACGGTTCGAACAAGCCGAAGCCTTCGTCCCCCCTTACTGAGGCTGCTACTGTTGCATCGGTTTCCAGCGGAGCAAACAGGCCGAAACCGTCATCCTCAAAAACAACGTCCGGGGCGTCCGCGCCCGGACTCCCCTCCAGGCTGGATGACAGAAAAAGACCGAAGCCCCCTTCATCCTGCTGACCATGGTCAACCGTGATGCGAAAATGCGCCGGAGCAATGGAGAAGGCAAGCGACTCGGCCACCTCATCCGCCTGCAATGCCGAGGTGAAAACCAGCACCCAGGGCTGCGACTGTTCGCTACTGCCTGGCTGGACCACCGTCATCTCGCCCAGTGCCGATAGCGACTGCAACAATGCCGCGTAATCCACCTCGGACAGGTGGTCCAGCTCCACGTACAGCGTATGGCTGGAAACTGCGTCGGCAGGCGTGGCAGCAATAGCCGTAGGCAGAGCGACAGCAGCGGCATGACTGCCGTCACCCACCAGTGCTGCCAACCGCTGCTCCACATCGGCAACACTGCCCGGATCAACCGCAGCTGCGCCTCGATGGGCTGCCAGCATGCCGGACAACACATCTTTGGATTGCAGACAGGCATCCACCATCTCGCTGGTCAGCATCATGCTGCCCTTGCGCACCTTGTCCAGCAGGTTTTCCAGAATGTGGGTCAGTTCGGCCAGATCGGCAAAACCAAAGGTGGCTGCGCCCCCCTTGATAGAGTGGGCGGCCCGAAAGATGGCGTTGAGGTCTTCGCTGTCCGGCAAGGCAAGATCAACTGCCAGCAGCACTGACTCCATGGTGGCCAGATGTTCGTCGGTTTCATCAAAAAACACCTGATGAAACTGCGACATATCGATTGACACGATGCTTCCCCTTGCTTCGCAAGCCTGCGCGGTCAGGCCTGTCGTCGGACTGCTCTCCAGCCGGCAATCGGCACATCCGTGCTGATGTTCAGCCCACCAGCCGCTTTACCACATCCAGCAGCTTTTGCGGATCGAACGGTTTGACCAGCCATCCGGTTGCACCAGCCGCACGACCAAGCGATTTCATCTGATCGCTCGATTCAGTGGTCAGCATCAGGATGGGGGTGGCACCGTAAGGTGGTAGCTTGCGCAAGGCACGAATCAGATTGAGTCCATCCATACCCGGCATGTTCTGATCGGTCAGAATCAGGTCGAAGCGGTCTGCCTGAGCGCGCGCCAGTCCGCCATTGCCATCCACCGCCTCCACCACTTCATAGCCTGCACTTTTCAGGGTAAAGGTCACCATCTGGCGGATGGATGCCGAATCATCAACTGTCAGTACTTTCTTTGGCATGTTGTTCCCACTTTATCTTTCGTTCACGCTCAAAACAGATCAATGCTGCCGCTTTCCATATGGCCTTGCGCCACTGGATTGCTGGACAGGGTTTCCCGCAACGCGGACAAGCGGGCTGAGACGCGCTGCTCCCACTGACCTTGCTCCTGCTCCTGGGGCTGGTCGCTACTGAGCTCCATCATTTCTTCTATGCCATACAGACGCTTGCCGACATGGGCAATCAACTGCGACACCATGTCCTGAAACTGCAATGAGCGCACGGCATCCCCCACATGATCCGACAGCAGACCCACGCCATGGCGCAGCTGCGCAACCGACTCGGCCATCAGCGCATCCATGTCGCGCATGCGCGACGAGGTTTCATCCAGCCGTTGCTTGGCCTGCAGGGTAAACATCATGTCCTGCGAGGCCAGCTGATTGATCAAGCCTTCGGCATGGGTAACAGAACCATTCACCCGATTGATCAGATCGCGGATCTGCTCGCTGAACGATCCGGTCCGCCCCGACAAATGCCGCACTTCATCAGCGACAACGGCAAAACCGCGCCCCATTTCCCCCACCCGGGCCGCTTCGATTGAAGCATTGAGCGCCAGCATATTGGTTTGGTTGGTAATCGAATGAATCTCATCCAGCAGACGGATCACATCCTGCATCTCCCGCCCCATGGACTCCATCTGTTCAACCAGCAACATGGCCAGCCGGCTGTTTTCTACAGTCTTGTCGACAAAATTGGCCATTGCATTGGCAATCTCGGCCACAAAACCGGTAAATGAAATGGCATGCGCATCCATGCCAAGCTCGCCGCGTGCCAGCGATTCGGCCAGCTGCAACTGCGCGGCTGCCTCATGGGATAGGCCGGAAAAACTGTTGGCCAGCGTCAGGACCGCATCCTGGATCAGGGTCTGCACCCGTGCGACCTCATCCTTGGACTGGGAAATCTGGTCGTGGATGAAGTCGACACACTCAGGGCGGGACACTACGGCCACAGGATTGGTCTGGTCCGAAGCAGGCTGTTGCTGATCGCTCACCCGATCCTCCTCTGGGAACCATAAGATATAAATTACCCACAGCTGGCCAAGACTCAACACAATGGCCAGAGGCCAATACACATTGCCCCATCCTGCAAGCACCAGCCATGTCAGCCCAGAAGCAATGCAAAAACCACATCCTGCGAACCGTTGTTGCCGATATGAAAACCCCATGTTCCCCCCGGCCTGTCGAGATGTTGACAATGTACTAACTTCTTCATCTGACAATCCGTCTTGCAAATCAAGGAGGAAATGATGCAAAACATGTAAATGACTGAATCGGCAGCCTTAAAAAAAATATTTAAAGAAAGGCAGATCTCACCGATACCTGATCACTTACGTCATTTTCCATGCAATGCTTATTTGATGGTAAACATCTTGTTGAAGCAGGCAATTTCCAATACCTGCAATACGGTATCGCGGCAATTTACCAGCGACATGGCCTTCTTCTGGCTGGTTGCCCTTTCCTTCAGCAGCAACAGCATACCCAGCGCCGAGCTATCCAGAAAAGGAACCTGGTCGAAATCAACCTGGATCTCCTGCACCGCCGGATTTTCCAGCAGCTCCTGACTGGAGAGTCGAAAATCCTTGTGCAGATTGAAATCAAACTGCCCCACCAGCATCAGCGTGCCGACCTGACCTTCTACTTTTACAACTGGTTTCATTGCTTATCCCCTTGTTCATCTTGCTCATCGACAGCCCCCATCCCGCGGCAGGGGAGACTCAACTCAAAATAGGCACCACCTTCGGGGCGATCGCCACCCACCACCGAACCGGCCAGCTCCTCGGCTACCTTCTTCACAATCGACAGCCCAAGGCCGGTGCCACCAGGCCGTGTGGTGAAAAACGGCTCGAACAAGCGAGCCGGATCTGCACCATTCAAACCGACACCATCATCTTCAACGCGAAAATGTACCTGTTCGCCCTGTAGGCTCACCAACAAGCCGATCCGTCCGCCTTCCGGCGAGAAGTGCATGGCATTTTCCAGCAGATTGACCAAAGCCCCCTGCAAGGCCTTGCGATCACCCATTACCGTTATGGCAGAAGGGAGCAACTTATTGCAATCCCAAATCATGCCACGCTCATTACACTGTGGAATCAGCACCGCAGAAACATCCTCGACCAATGCATCGACTTCCAGCAATTCCAGCGCACTGGTCTGGCCCCGCACAAAACCCAGCATGTTCTGGATCAGCCCCTCCAGAGCCTTCATGCGCGCCAGGCTCTTGTCGACAAACTTGGCCCTATCTTCCGGCCGCAAGCCTTCCTGCTTCAGATTGGCTGTGTATAGCATGGCCGTTGCCAGCGGCGTGCGCAGCTGATGGGCAAGTGAGGCGGCCATTCCCCCCATTGCGGCCAGCTTCTGCTGGTGCGCCAGCTCAACAGTCAGATGATGCAGGCGGCTGACATCATGCAGCAATACAATACGCCCCCCGGAGGCCGGCAAGTCCTGATACTGCAAGGCCAGCCGGCGTTCGGTCTGCAGCCCCGGCAGGGTGTAGGTTCCATCCAGCTCGGAATGCGCCCATCCTGCCATCACACCATTCCAATTCAGTCCTTCATGCGCCCCCTGCAACAGCAAGCGGGCAGCCGGATTTTCTGCCACCACAGCACCATCGGCAGACAATTGCACGACACCAGCCGGCAAGGCCTCCAGCAACATACCAAGACGCTCGGCCAATTCAGCATTTTCGTCACGCTGCTTTCGCAATTGGTTGTTAGCCTCATCCAACTGGGCATTCAGTACATTGACCTGTACTTCAAGCTGGCGATAAGCATCAATCAACTGACTGGAGACTGTATTGAACTGCTCGAATGCCGCCTCAAGCATCTCCTGGTCTTTCAAATTTGATGCTGTCTTGGCCATGTTTTGCGTCTTATTTGTAAAAAGGACTTAAACAGTATGATAATGACTAAGTCTGAGCCAAGCCAACTTAAAGTCTGATCTTAACCAAGACAGTTTTCAAAGAAAGCTGGGAAAATGCATAACTGGCGTATACAACGGGAGTAATACGCCATAACAACGAACCGAGGCTGCGGAGGTTTCTGTGTCAGAGCTTCTTAAAAAAATCGATGCCAGAACAAAACTGGCAGGGACCAACAAGCTGGAAATCCTGCTGTTCTCCCTGGGTCACGACCAGCGTACCGGGAGAAAGGAAGTTTTCGGCATCAACGTATTCAAAGTCCGCGAAGTCATGCGGACGCCCGAAATCACTTCCGCTCCTGAAATGCCCTCCTCCGTCGAAGGCATGGTCAGCCTCCGTGGCTCGCTTGTCCCTGTCATCGATCTGGCCAAGTACGCCGGTATCGTCACCAGCAACAAGCCCGAAATCATGATCGTCACCGAGTATAACGGCCACACCCAGGGCTTCCTGGTCGAGGCGGTTGATACCATCCTGCGCCTCGACTGGTCCGCCATGCGCGTACCTCCTGACATGATCACCAACCGCATGGCCGGCCTCGTCACCGCCGTGACCGAGCTCGATCAGGGCACCCTCGTCATGATGATGGATGTCGAAAAAGTCCTGGCCGAAACCTCGCTGGTCGACGATTCCCATCACTTCATCAATATCGAGCCGGTCAAGGAAGAGCGCATGATCTTCTTTACCGACGATTCCGCTGTCGCACGCAAGCAGATCGAACGTACGCTTGAAGCCATGCAGATCAAGTATGCCTATGCCATCAATGGCATGCGCGCCTGGGAAGAACTCCAAAAAATGGCCATGCAGGCCGATCTCACCGGCAAACGCCTGAACGAGACCCTGCATCTGGTCCTTACCGATGTGGAAATGCCGGAAATGGATGGCTACATGCTCACCAAGCTGATCAAGAGCGATCCCCGCTTTGCCGGTATTCCCGTGCTGATGCACTCTTCCCTCTCCGGCAGTTCCAACCAGAAACTTGGCCAGTCGGTCGGGGTGGACGAGTATGTGTCCAAGTTTGAAGCCCAGAAGCTGTCGATGAAGTTGCGCGAAATGCTCAAGCTGACCAATAACTAAACCAGAACAGACTTCATCCGGGAGAGGTATCCAATATGTCAGCAACCGATGCATCCTTGCTTGCCAGCGTGGACGCCCGCACCAAGCTTGCCGGCTCCAACAAGATGGAAATCCTGCTGTTTTCCCTGGGCACCCGCGAAACCTTCGGCATCAATGTGTTCAAGGTGCGCGAAGTGTCCCAGACGCCAGCCATCACCAAAACCCCCAACATGCCCTTTGGCGTGCAGGGCGTGCTGTCGCTGCGCGGCAACATCATTCCGGTGATTTCGCTGGCGCGCTTTGTCGGCTCCGAGCAAAGCGGTCGCAAGTTCGACACCATGATCGTCACCGAATTCAACAAGAGTACCCAGGCTTTCCTGGTGGATTCTGTCGATCGCATCATCCGCGTGGACTGGGATCGCGTACGCGCTCCGGAAAACATGATGAGCACCAGCGCCACCAACTCCAACCTGATCACCGCGATTACCGAACTGGAAGACGGCAAGCTGGTTTCCATTCTGGATGTGGAACAGATTCTGGCCACCGTGGTGGGCGAACCGCGCCTGCCGGACATTCCGACCGCGCAGATGGAAACCGACCAGTATCTGTTCTTCGTGGACGACTCGGTGGTGGCACGCAAGGAAATCACCAGCGTGCTGGAAAAAATGGGCATCAAGTTCCAGCAGGCCACCAATGGCCGCGAAGCGTGGGAGCGTCTGCAGGTGCTGGCCAGCCGCACCTGGGGCGAAGATGAGTGTCTGCACGACTACCTGAAGATCATTCTGGTGGATGCGGAAATGCCGGAAATGGACGGCTATGTGCTGACCAAGCTGATCAAATCCGATGTCCGCTTCAAAGGCATCCCGGTTATCATGCACTCCTCGCTGTCGTCCAACGCCAACAAGGCCATGGGTTCCAGCGTGGGTGTCGATGCCTATGTTGCCAAATTCGATCCGGCAATACTGGCTGAAACTTTGATTCCATTCCTGCAGAGGTAACCGTTAAAATCAACGGCTCAATGGAATACCGACATTTCAGGACCTACCCAGATGCCAGATAAAAACATGCGATTCCTCGTTGTGGACGATTTCTCGACCATGAGACGCATTGTGCGCAACCTGCTGAAAGAGCTGGGCTTTACCAACGTCGACGAGGCCGAAGATGGCCAGGTGGCCTTGCACAAGCTGAAAACGCAACATTTCGACTTTATTGTTTCCGACTGGAACATGCCGAACATGACCGGCATCGAACTGCTGAAAGCGGTACGGGCCGACCAGCAGATCAAGCACCTGCCCTTCATGATGATTACCGCGGAAGCCAAGCGGGAAAACATCATCGAAGCCGCCATGGCCGGTGCCAGCGGTTACATCGTAAAGCCCTTCACTGCAGCAACACTGGAAGAAAAGATGAACAAGATCTTCCAGACCATGAACAAGTAAACCAATAAATAATAGCAAACAGACCTGCCTAGTCAGCACCGAGGAGAGGCCATCGTGCCGGATCACATTCTGGAAAGTGGAGATTCACCGGATCTCGAAGCACTGTTTGACAGCATTGCCAGTCAGCAAAAGGAAGTGGAAACTGTAGTCACCACAACGACGGTTGACGCCACAGGCAGCCTGCCCAGCACTGCTGTCATGTATGAGCAGATTGGCCAGTTGACCCGCAAGATGCACGATGCCCTACGCGACCTGGGCTATGACAAGTCGCTGGAAAAAGTGGCAGATGCCATTCCCGATGCCCGGGACAGACTGGGCTATATTGCCTCCTTGACCGAGAGTGCTGCCGAACGCGTACTCAATGCCACTGATCTGGCAAAACCGTATCAGGATGATCTGGAAAGCCGTGCCAAACTACTGGCAGCACGCTGGGAACAGCTGTATGCCAACCAGCTTTCCGTTGCAGAATTCAAGAATCTGGCTGAAGACACTCGCCAGTACCTGGGCCACGTGCCCAAGCAGACACAAGCCACCAATGTCCAGCTGCTGGAAATTGTGATGGCACAGGATTTTCAGGATCTCACCGGCCAAGTCATCAAGAAAATGATGGATATGGTGCATATACTGGAAACGGAATTGGTGGCCTTCCTGATCGAATTCTCGCCGGATTCGAAAAAGGCCGAACTGGACAACAATCTGCTGAACGGACCTGTAGTCAATCCCGAAGGCAGAACCGACGTGGTTTCCAGCCAACAGCAGGTCGATGACTTGCTGGAAAGCCTGGGCTTCTAAACAAAAAGCGGTGAACGTGTTAGCGGCATAAGCGGGGGTGAGAATATGAGCGATTTTGGCGGCATGGAAGAACTGCTACAAGACTTCCTGATGGAGTCTACCGATCTCTTGTCCGACGTGGACAACAAGCTGGTGGAACTGGAAAAGCGTCCTGAAGACAAGGCATTGCTGAACGATATTTTCCGGGGCTTTCACACCATCAAGGGCGGTGCCGGTTTTCTGAACGTTGGCCCGATGGTCAATCTGTGCCATCGCACGGAAAACCTGTTTGACAAGCTTCGCAATGGCGAGCTGCACATCACGCCGGAAGTCATGGACGTCATTCTTGATGCCACGGGCATCGTGCGTGACATGTTTGGCACGCTGGGACAGGGACTGATGGTGGCCGATGCCGATCCGGACGTACTCAATGCCCTGGATGCCGTACTATCCGGCCAGCAACTGAACAAGGCCGAAGAGCCGGCCCCGGCTCCGGTCGCGGTTGCAGCCCCGGCGGCAGCTGGCCCGGACTGGAATGCCCTGCACCAGGCCATCGTGCCACAAGCTGCACCGGCGGCAACTGCGGCCCATTCCGCCGCACCAGCACCTACTCCGGCAGCCCCGGCTCCTGCCGCTGCCGCACCGGCCCACGAACTGATCACCGCCGCCGAGCACCTGCCGGCTGTCAAGCCGCCGGCCAAGCCGGTAGCCAACAAGCAGCCCTCCAGCGCAGGCAACAGCAGCGGCCCGCAGGAAAATACCATCCGTATCGACACGGTTCGTCTGGACATGGTGCTGAACCTGTCCGGCGAAATCGGCCTAACCAAGAACCGTCTGACCACCCTGCGCACGGAAATCCTGCAGGGTAATCGCGACGGCAACACCCTGCGTTCGCTGGATGAAGCCATCAGCCAGCTTGACCTGCTGGTGGGCGATCTGCAAAACGCGGTGATGAAGACCCGCATGCAGCCGATTGGCCGCCTGTTCCAGAAGTACCCGCGCTTGGCGCGCGACCTGGCTCGCCAACTGGGCAAGGAAGTGGAACTGGTACTGTCCGGTGAAGAAACCGAGCTGGACAAGACCATGATCGAGGACCTCAACGATCCGCTGGTCCACCTGGTTCGCAACGCGGTAGACCATGGCGTCGAATCGCCAGAAGAACGCATTGCCTCCGGCAAGAAACCGCAATCGCTGATCCAGCTGACTGCCGAGCAAGTGGGCGACCACATCCAGATCGAAATCACCGACGATGGCAAGGGCATGAACCCGGACGCCCTGCGTCGCAAGGCCATCGAAAAGGGGCTGATCGATCAGGAAACCGCCAACGGTCTGGACGAAAAGCAATGCCTGCAGCTCATTTTCATGCCGGGCTTCTCCACCAAAGACCAGATCTCCAGCGTTTCCGGTCGCGGTGTCGGCATGGATGTGGTCCGTACCAATATCCAGAAGCTCAACGGTCGTATAGATATCAATTCGCTGCCAGGCGAAGGCACCCGCATCAGCATTTCGCTGCCGCTGACGCTGGCCATTTTGCCGGTGCTGGTGGTTCGTGCCTGCAACCAGCCGTTTGCCGTACCGCTGGCCATGGTGCGCGAAATCATCACCATCGATCCGAATGCCATCCAGGAAGTATCGGGCAAACCGACCATCGTGGTACGCGACGAGATCCTGCCGCTGCGCACGCTGGCGGGCCTGCTGGGCTGGGAGCCTACCCAGAAGCCTTACTTTGGTGTGCTGATGCAGTCGGCTGAAAAATCCTTCATCCTCGCCATCGACTCCTTTGTAGGGCGTGACGATGTTGTCATCAAACCGCTGCAGAATATCCGCCCCAAGGGCGTGGCTGGTGCCACCCTGTCTGGCGATGGCTCGGTGGTTCTGGTTCTGGACATGGAAGATCTGCTCAGTTCCAGCGATGGCACCAATGGCCAGGTAAGGACCTCGGAGCTGATTTCCGTATAAAAAAACCAAAACTGGCAAGCTTTAATGACCACACAAAGCGCCTTCATTGGCCGACAAACGGTTTTGAACCGCAACCAGCAGCTCATCGGGTATGAGCTGCTTTTTCGTGCAAGCCAGGAAGCAAGCTCGGTTGGCCCACACAGCGAGCTGCAGGCTGATACTGATGTATTGGTCAATACCCTGAACAATATGGGAACCAGTTGGCTGATCGGCAACAAGCTGGCTTTCATCAATGTCGGTGAGGCCATGCTGACCAGCGACTTCCTGGAACTACTGCCACCGCGCCGGGTGATTCTGGACATCGCACCGGACATCAGCCCGTCCAGCGAACTGCTGTCACGAGCACGCCATCTGCGCTCGCTGGGCTTTGGCATTGCACTGGACGATTTCTCATTCGAGGCACAGTCGGCAGCGTTTCTGGAATTCGCCAACTACGTCAAGCTGGATATCCAGAACCGCGATGCCAACCACTTCCAGGTGCTGGCAGCCCGATTGCGCAGCTACCCGGTCATCCGCATTGCCGAGCGGGTGGAAACGCACGAGCAATACCATCTCTGCAAGGAGCTGGGCATGGATGGCTTTCAGGGCTATTACTTTGCCAGACCTGAAACCTTATCCGCCAAGGTAATTCATCCCACCTTCAGCAATGCGCTGGAATTGCTCAACCTGCTACGAATGGATGCTGATCTGCGCCAGGTTGAGCAGATTCTGAAGCGTGATGTCGCCCTGTCATACAAGCTGCTGCGCTATGTCAACTCGGCCGCTGCAGGTCTGAACACCACTATCAGCTCCTTCTCCCATGCCGTCACCGTGCTGGGCTACAAAAAGCTCTACCGCTGGCTGACCCTGCTGCTGGTAACCGCATCCGACGATGGGCGCGCTCCTCCTGCCCTGCAGAAAACCGCCGTGACACGGGGCCGCTTCATGGAGCTGCTGGGTGAACAGCAGGGACTGAATCACGACGACTGCGACAATCTGTTCATCGTGGGCATGTTCAGCCTGCTGGATGTCTTGTTCGACATGCCGATGGACAATATTCTTGAACACCTGCAATTGCCGGTCTGCATCATCGAAGCCCTAGCCGAGCACAAAGGCCAGATGGGGATGCTGCTGCAGTTGGCCAAAGCCTGCGAGGATGGTCAACTGAACGGCGTTGCCGAACTATGCACTCAACTGCAACTGAGCGCACAGCAGCTTAATCAAGCACATGTATCGGCACTCGCCTGGGTGGAGGATCTGGGCTTATAATTGCCAGCCCTCCAGCCGGTCACCATGTCTCGATGAAACTGTTAGCCATAGACACCTCCAGCAGTTACCTGTCCCTCGCCCTCAGCCTGGATGGCAAGCTGTATTCCTTTCACGAGGAAATGGGTCAGAAGCATGCTGAGCGCACGTTACCGGAAATCGAGCGTTTGCTGCAGCAGGCAGACATTGCCCTGAGCGGACTGGACGCCATCGCCTTCGGGCAGGGACCAGGCTCCTTTACCGGCCTGCGCATTGCCTGCGGTCTGGCACAGGGATTGGCTTTCTCAGCCCAGTTACCAGTTATTGGCATTCCCACACTGGATGCCGTAGCCCACCAAAGCGGGGCCGAAAAGGTTCTGGTCTGCCTGGACGCACGTATGCAGCAGGTTTATTGCGCAGCCTATCAGACCGGCCCCCAGTGGCAGCGGCTGAGTCCGATTACCTTGCAGGACCCACAAGACGTCATCCTGCCAGAGGGCATCAGCATGTTGGCCGGCGATGGCTTCACCAATTACCCGGCCCTGCTGATGCAGCAACGCGACAACACCGCACACACCGGCGTGCTGCGGGCCGATGCACGGGCACATGCAGAGCTGGCGCAAAGTGGCCGCTACCCGCTGCAACATCCACGCGAGGCCGAGCTGCTCTACGTCCGCAACAAGGTCGCACTGACTTCGCTCGAACAACAGGCGCTCAAGGGATGAGCAAGGTCAGCCGCTATCAGCCGGAAAACGCCCAGGCCCTGGCCGCGCGCGAATCTGCGGCTACCCCGCATGGCTGGAGTGCGCGCAATTATCAGGACTCTATCGCGTCCGCCCATGTTTTTTACCGACTGGAACAGGAAAGCAGCGGCACCGCCGTTGTCATGCCTCTGCTGGATGAAGCCGAACTGCTCAATATCTTTGTCGCCCCCGAGCAGCAAGGTCAGGGACTGGGCCAGATTTTGCTATCCGGCATCATGGCAGACCTGAAACAGCACGGTTGCCACCGGCTGTTTCTTGAGGTGCGCACCAGCAATCAACCCGCCATCAGGCTTTATCAACGCTGCGGCTTTCAACAAAGTGGCTTGCGCAAAAATTATTACCCATCGGTCAACGGTACACGCGAGCATGCCATCCTGATGGAGGCTCTCCTGTGAGCCGGAGCCGATTTGTCCAGCAAGCCATGGGACTGGGTCCGCAATGGCAGGCTCGCGAAGGCTGGTTCGATCAGCATCCGGCCGAACTGGAAAAACAAGCCCTGTTGCAAACCGCGCAAGTGCAGCAAGCAGAGATGGCCGCCACGATCAGCTCACTTGAGCCAGAGCAGCCAAGCACACCAATGCCAGCAGTCGAGCTACCGCGCAGTGCCAACCTGCCCCCTGTGGCAGTCAATGTCACGACGGCACCTGTCTCCGCGCCCGAGGCAGCAAACCCAGCCATACTCATCTCCCCTGCAGTGGAAGTTGCAATACCAAGCTGGGATCAGTTGGAGCAGAACGTGGCCAACTGCCAGCGCTGCCAGCTGTGCAATACGCGCAGCCAGACGGTATTTGGCCGGGGTAATCCGCAGGCCCGCTGGATGCTGATTGGCGAAGCGCCCGGAGAGCACGAGGACAGGCAAGGCGAACCCTTTGTAGGCAAAGCCGGACAGCTGCTGGACAATATGCTGGCAGCCGCCGGACTGGATCGCGACCGTGACGTCTACATTGCCAATGTGCTCAAATGCCGGCCGCCGGGTAATCGCAACCCCGCCCCGGAAGAAATCCTTGCCTGTCAGGATTATCTGCAGCAGCAAATCCGCCACGTGCAGCCTACCCTGATCCTGGCCCTGGGGCGCTTTGCCGTGCAAACCCTGCTGCAAACCGAGCAAACCATAGGCCGTTTACGCGGCCAGTTGCATCAATATCAGGGCATACCGCTGATCGCCACCTATCACCCGGCCTATCTGCTGCGCAATCTGCCGGACAAAGCCAAGGCCTGGCAGGACATGGTGCTGGCCAAACAGCAATTCGCCCGCCTCAGCCAGTCTGTCTGATCCCACCTGACCTCAGTCAGCCATACACCCCGCGTAGCCAGCGCTGGTAGATGGCATCCGCCTGGGCATGGCTTTGCGCCATGCCCGCCTCCAATGAAGCGGCAATCTCATCGACCGACATCACACTGGGCAGGTCGTGGCCATCGATTTCCTGATAACCCACTTGCAGCCACTGACGAATCATTTCCACCTTCACTTCACAATGAAACTGCATGCCTAGATGCTTGCCGGCATAGAGATAGGCCTGATTGCAACAGTAGGTACTGCTGGCCAGCAAGCTGGCCCCCTCTGGCAGTGCAAAAGTATCGCTGTGCCACTGGAACACCCGTGGGGCATGCCTATCACCAAACCACTCCCCAGCCACTCCGGCCGAACTGGCCCGCAGGTCGACCCAGCCTATTTCCGGAATATCCGCCTTGTACACATGGGCACCCAAAGCCAGCGCCAGCAACTGACCACCCAGGCAGTGACCGATAACTGGCACATCCTCCGCTACTGCAGCACGCAGAAAATCGACTTCAGGCAGAATCCAGTCATGATCGGCTACATCATGCACACTCATCGGTCCGCCAAAACTGGCGACTCCGGCATAGGCGCTGACGTCATCCGGTAGTACATCACCGTCATAGACCCTGAAAATGCACGAGGGGATGGCATGCTGATTCAGATAATCAAGAAAATATTCAGGACCATCCAGCGCAAGGTGCTGAATGATGACAATCGGCTTCATGTGGCTTCCTCTGCATTGTTCCGGTAATCATCGACAACAAATGATCACAAAAATAATGAATAGGAAAATATAGAGGATAATCCGCCTGTAGCGGAATATATTTGATCAAAAAAGAAATGGATATAGAAGAGGATACGTAACTACATAAACTACAGGCAATAAAAAACCCTTCTCCGTGCACCAGAGAAGGGCTCTTCGACGTTACCGAAAAACAAGCTTACTTCAGCTTGGTTTCCTTGTAGATAACGTGTTTACGGGCAACGGGATCAAATTTTTTGATCTCCATTTTTTCCGGCATCGTGCGCTTGTTCTTCGTAGTAGTGTAGAAGTGGCCAGTGCCGGCGGTGGATTCAAGCTTGATTTTATCGCGCATTGTATTACCTATCTGTCGCTATCTAGAGGACCGCTTAGATCTCGCCGCGAGCGCGCAGATCAGCCAGCACTACATCGATACCAACTTTATCGATAGTACGCAGTGCAGCGTTGGATACGCGCAGGCGCACCCAGCGGTTTTCGCTTTCTACCCAGAACTTGCGGTACTGCAAGTTCGGCAGGAAACGACGTTTCGTCTTGTTGTTGGCGTGGGAAACATTGTTCCCGGTCATCGGACGTTTGCCGGTGACTTTGCAAACACGCGCCATGTTAACACTCCCAAAACCGGTAAAAGCTGGCTTTATACCATGAAAAAAGCCAGCGATTCAAGCATGATGCGCACTTTCCGTGGAAAGCACGATCTCGTATATGAAACAGTCGGGGCGCATTGTAACGGAATTACCACAAACAGGCGAGCACAAGCTGATATCCAGCCACAGAAGTGTTGCATTCATTGTTACAACAAGCAGTGCCATAGCGGTTCAAATCCAAGCGATTTCAGGTTAAAATCCCGGATTCCCATAGAGCCGTAATTCCATGACCAAGTATATCTTCGTAACCGGCGGTGTGGTGTCTTCCCTGGGGAAGGGCATTGCCGCTGCGTCCATTGCTGCCATTCTTGAGTCGCGCGGGCTGAAAGTCACCATGCTGAAGCTCGACCCGTACATCAATGTCGATCCGGGTACCATGAGCCCCTTCCAGCACGGTGAAGTATTCGTGACGGAAGACGGTGCCGAAACCGACCTCGACCTTGGCCACTATGAGCGCTTCATCAAATCCAAGATGAAGAAGAGCAACAACTTCACCACTGGTCAGGTTTACGAATCCGTCATCACCAAGGAGCGCCGCGGCGACTACCTGGGTGGTACCGTGCAGGTCATCCCGCACATCACCGACGAAATCAAGCACAAGGTGCATGAAGGCGCGGGCGATGCTGATGTGGCCATCGTCGAAATCGGCGGCACCGTGGGTGACATCGAATCCCTGCCCTTCCTGGAAGCCATTCGCCAGCTGCGCTCCAACCTGGGCCGCAAGAACACCATGTACGTGCATCTGTCCTACGTACCGTTCATTGCCACCGCAGGCGAAATCAAGACCAAGCCGACCCAGCACTCGGTAAAAGAGCTGCGTGAAATCGGCATCCAGCCGGACATCCTGCTGTGCCGTATGGACCGCGAACTGCCGGCCGACGAGAAGCGCAAGATCGCCCTGTTCTGTAATGTCGAAGAAAACGCCGTCATCGGCTGCTACGACTCGGACTCCATCTACAAAGTCCCGGCGATGCTGCACGAACAAGGCATTGACGACATCATCACCGAACACATGCAGCTGGACATCCCGCCGGCAGACCTGTCGGTATGGGCTGGCATCATCGATGCCATCGAGCATCCGGAACAAACCGTCAACATCGCCATGGTCGGCAAGTATGTTGACCTGACCGAATCCTACAAGTCGCTGTCGGAAGCCTTGAAGCACGCAGGCATTCACACCCGCTCCGACGTCAACATCATCTACGTCGATTCCGAAGACATCGAGCGTGACGGTGCCGAATCGCTGAAGGACATGGATGCCATCCTGGTTCCGGGTGGCTTTGGCAAACGCGGTGTGGAAGGCAAGATCAAGGCGGTGAAGTTTGCCCGTGAGAACAATATCCCTTACATGGGTATCTGTCTGGGCATGCAGATTGCGCTGATCGAATATGCGCGTGATGTTGCCGGTCTTGCCGGTGCCAACTCAACCGAGTTCGATCTGGATACCGATTACCCGGTTGTTGCCCTGATCGACGAGTGGGTCAACCATGATGGCAAGATCGAAAAGCGCGACGAAAACTCCAACCTGGGCGGCACCATGCGTCTGGGCGGTCAGCACTGCGATCTGGTAGACGGTTCACTGGCGGCACGCGTATACGGTGCCACCGACATCGTCGAGCGTCACCGTCACCGCTACGAAGTCAACAACTACTACGTACAGCGCCTGGAAGCTGCCGGCCTGACCATTTCCGGCCGCTCCGCCGGTCATGAAAAGCTGGTGGAAACCATCGAGCTGAAAGACCACCGCTGGTTCTTCGCTTGCCAGTTCCACCCGGAGTTCACCTCTACCCCGCGCGATGGCCACCCGCTGTTCAAGGCCTATGTGCAGGCAGCCATCGACTACAAGGCTGAAAAGCAAGGGAAATAAGCATGAAACTGTGCGGATTCGAAGTCGGCCTGAACCAGCCCCTGTTCCTGATCGCAGGCCCCTGCGTCATCGAAAGCGAGCAGATGGCACTGGATACTGCCGGTCAGCTGAAGGAAATCACCAGCGAACTGGGCATCAACTTCATCTACAAGTCGAGCTACGACAAGGCCAACCGGTCCTCCGGTACCTCCTTCCGTGGCTTTGGCATTGATGAAGGCCTGCGCATTCTGGACGAAGTGAAACGCCAGATCGGCGTTCCGGTCTTGACCGATGTGCACGCCGAGAGTGAAATCGCCCAGGTTGCCAGCGTGGTGGACGTACTGCAGACCCCGGCCTTCCTGTGCCGTCAGACTGACTTCATCCGCGCCGTGGCCCAGTGCGGCAAGCCGGTGAACATCAAGAAGGGGCAGTTCCTGGCCCCGGGTGATATGAAGAATGTCATCGACAAGGCGCGTGCTGCCGCCAAGGAAGCCGGCCTGCCGGAAGACAGTTTCATGAGCTGCGAACGCGGCGTATCGTTCGGCTACAACAATCTGGTATCCGACATGCGCTCGCTGATGATCATGCGCGAAACCGGCTGCCCGGTGGTTTACGATGCCACCCACTCGGTACAGCTGCCTGGCGGACAGGGTAGCTCCTCCGGTGGCCAGCGCGAATTCGTGCCGGTACTGGCCCGCGCAGCCGTAGCAGCCGGTATTGCCGGCATCTTCATGGAAACCCACCCCAATCCGGCCTGCGCCATGTCGGACGGCCCGAATGCCTGGCCGCTGGGTCGCATGAAAGAGCTGCTGGCCACACTGCAACAGCTGGATAGCCTGGTGAAGCAAAGTGCCTGGCCGGAACACTCGCTGTAATACGTTTTCGCTCTATCTGTGGTAACAAGTTTTCTGCGGCCAGCCACCTTTCAAAGAGGGCTGGCCGGCAATGATACGGTTAACCAAGCAAAGCAATTGAAGGGGACAAGTATGAGTTCGATCATTGACGTAGTAGCCCGCGAGATTCTCGACTCCCGCGGCAATCCGACCGTTGAAGCCGATGTCCTGCTGGAATCCGGCGTGATGGGCCGCGCCGCCGTACCGAGCGGTGCCTCCACCGGCGAAAAGGAAGCGCTGGAACTGCGTGACGGCGACAAGAGCCGCTACCTGGGCAAGGGCGTGCTGAAGGCCGTTGAAAACATCAATACCGAAATCTGCGAAGCCATCATCGGCCTCGACGCCGCCGACCAGGCCTTCATCGACAAGACCCTGATCGAACTGGACGGTACCGAAACCAAATCTCGTCTGGGTGCCAACGCCATGCTGGCCGTATCCATGGCCGTAGCCCGCGCTGCTGCCGAAGATGCCGGCCTGCCGCTGTACCGCTACCTGGGTGGTGCCGGCCCGATGGCACTGCCGCTGCCGATGATGAACGTGATCAATGGTGGTGCACACGCCAATAACACCCTGGACATCCAGGAATTCATGATCATGCCGGTGGGCGCGCAAACCTTCCGCGAAGCGCTGCGCTGTGGTGCTGAAGTATTCCACACCCTGAAAAAGCTGTGCGACAGCAAGGGCTACGCTACCACCGTGGGTGACGAAGGCGGCTTTGCCCCCAACCTGGCCAGCCACGAAGACGCCATCAAGCTGATTCTGGAAGCCATCGACGCTGCCGGTTATGTTGCTGGCCAGGATGTGATGCTGGCACTGGACTGCGCCTCCTCCGAGTTCTACAAGGATGGCAAGTACCACCTGACCGCTGAAGGCCTGCAACTGACTTCCGAGCAGTTTGCCGACTACCTGGAAACCCTGGTCAACAACTATCCGATCATCTCCATCGAAGATGGCATGAGCGAACACGACTGGGACGGCTGGAAAATCCTGACCGACCGCTTGGGCAAGCGCATCCAGCTGGTGGGCGACGACGTATTCGTCACCAACCCGAAAATCCTGGCCAAGGGCATCGAAGCCGGCATCTGCAACTCGCTGCTGGTGAAGGTAAACCAGATCGGCACCCTGTCGGAAACCCTGAAAGCGGTTGACCTGGCCAAGCGCTCCAGCTATACCAGCGTCATGAGCCATCGTTCCGGCGAAACCGAAGACAGCACCATTGCCGATCTGGCCGTTGCCACCAACTGCATGCAGATCAAGACCGGCTCACTGTCCCGCTCCGACCGCATGGCCAAGTACAACCAGCTGCTGCGTATCGAAGAAGAACTGGGTGATGCTGCCTGGTTCCCGGGCCGTGCTGCCTTCTACCACCTGAAGTAAGCTGAACCATGCGCTGGCTGACCCTGACTCTGGTAACCCTGCTGATCGCCTTGCAATGGCCCTTGTGGTTTGGCAAGGGGAGCTGGCTCAGGGTCTGGCAGCTGGACAAGCAACTGCAGGAACAGCGGGCCGTCACGCAAAAGCTGATAGCCCGCAATGCAGCCCTGGATGCAGAAGTACGTGATCTGAAGCAAGGAACCGACGCAATTGAAGAGAGAGCGCGTAACGAACTTGGTATGATCCGCAATGGTGAGGTATTTTTTCAATTACTGGATCCGGCGACTGCGACAAAACATTGACTAAGCCAGTCCACAATCTCGCCCTCCTGAACTAAGAATAACTATGGCTGGCTATAAAACTTCCAGGGTTTGGTCAATGACAACACAGAATCCGATTGAGGTTGCACGCGAAACGCTCAAACAACTGAGTCTGCGCAAACTGCTGCCAACACCGGAAAATTTCGAGCGCGTCTACCACGAGCTCACACAGACACCGATCGAGCGTGACAACAAACTGGGAACCCAGCTGTTGCGGGCGCTGGAAACCATTCCGGCAGAATCCCCGCAAAGCAAGTCCCTGTTGCTGCGCATCAAACAGGCCACGGAAGAATCCCGCTGGGAACAACTTCCTCAACTGGCTATCGATTTTCTGCGACTGGCACTCACAGAAACCAATCTGGCCCAGACATGGGGCAGCCTGATCCAGAATCTGATCCGCAGCTGGGATTTACGCCTGCCAGACCTGCCGCAGCATCACAAACAGGCCGCACTGGAACGGGTGCTGATCAACTACGGCAATCAACCGGAAGAGCTCAACCTCAAGCTTTCCGCGCTGGTGCGCAACTGGAGCGCCCCTGCTAGCCAGCGGGAAACCATCGACTTGGCAGACGATGCGATATCTGCCGGCACTGGCAATACTGCGCCAGCCATCTCCAGCCAGGACAATAGCTGGCCGCTGTGGCAGCGCACCCTGGCTTTTGCCCTCAAGCACGGCCTGGAGCCGCGTCTTATCAGCATGCCTGACATGGTCGAGTCGCTGGAAGCCTTGATCCGCGAACTCGAGCAGGTCTGCGACGATGCCAGCCTGAATGTCTACATGCCCAAGCTGCGCGGCTTCATGATCAAGCTGGAACTGCAAACCCAGCAGGAAGGCCGTCTGGTATCCGGCCTGACCAATCTGCTGCGCCTGCTGCTGGACAATGTGGCCGAGATCAACCGCTCGGATGACTATCTGGTAGGCCAGGTGCACTCGCTACAGGAAGTCCTGTCACACCAGCCGCTGTCCATGCAGCAGGTTTACCAGCTGGAAACCAGCCTCAAGGAGGTCATCCGCAAGCAAGGCATGCTCAAGAGCACGCTGGATGAAGCCACCAGCTCGCTGCGCACCCTGCTTGACCGTTTCATCTCGCGTCTGGCACAGATGACGGACACGACGGATGATTTTCACAGCAAGATCAGCAAACACAGCGAAAAGCTGAAGAACACCAGCAATGTGGAAGAACTTGGCGGCATTATCGGTGCCCTGATGGAAGACACCTCGCTGATGCAGCTGGATCTGACTCGCTCCCGCGATGAGCTGCTGTCCGCACGCGAACAGGTGGAAGCCGCCGAACAGCGTATTTCCGAATTGGAAAACGCGCTGGAAGCCGCCAGTGCCAAGGTAAAAGAAGACCAGCTGACCGGCGCTTATAACCGCCGCGGCCTCGCAGAGCACTTCCAACGTGAAATCAGCCGGGCCGAACGCACCAACAGCGACCTGAGCGTAGCCCTGATCGACGTCGACAACTTCAAGCAACTTAATGACCGTTACGGCCACTTGACCGGCGACGATGCACTGAAATACCTGGTGGATGTCATCAAGCACAATCTGCGCCCTGCCGACATCGTGGCACGCTTTGGCGGTGAAGAGTTTGTGCTGCTGATGCCGGACACGCCGGTTGATGAAGCCATCGAAACCGTACAACGCCTGCAACGCGAGCTGACACGCACCTTCTTCCTGGCCAATAACGATAGGTTGGTAATCACCTTCAGTGCCGGCATTGCCAAATGGCACCTGGGCGAACAGGACATCGAAGTCATCGAACGAGCCGATCAGGCCATGTATCAGGCCAAAATCAGCGGCAAGAACCGCGTAGTTTCCGCCGAAGCCGAACGGATGATCTGAACGCAATCGCCAGACAATAAAAAACCGGGGATATCCCCGGTTTTTTCATACCTCACCACCCTTGCTCATCCCCTTGCCCGCCTCAGCCCGCTGGCGGCGCACTGCTTTCGGATCTGCCTGCAAAGGGCGGTAGATCTCTACCCGGTCTCCCGCGCGCAATACCGTCTCCGGTTTGATCGCCTTGCTAAAGATGCCCAGCTTAAGACTGTTGCAGTCAATCATGGAAAACTGCGCCAGAATGCCGGACAGCAGTACGGCCTGCTGCGCTGTAGTCCCTGCATCCACCTGCAGCGCAATGATTCGCTGGCGCTGGGGCAAAGCACAGGCTACCTCGACATGAATCCGTTCAGTCATCGCCATACACCTTGTCGGCGTACTTGATGAAGGCATCTACCAGCGTACCGGAAATATGACCAAATACCGGACCAATCACCTTTTCCAGAATTTTGCTGGAAAACTCGTAACGCAGGCTGAACTCCACCTTGCAGCCGAAATCACCCAGCGGGGTAAACTGCCACAAGCCCTGCAAATGCTGGAAAGGTCCTTCTACCAGCTCCATCAGGATGCCCTCTCCATCACGCAAGGTATTGCGCGTGGTGAAATGCTGGCGGATCTTCAGATAATCGATATGCAGGCTGGCCACCTGCTGATCGCCCTCGCGTGAATGCTCTTCCGCCTTGGCACACCAAGGGAGAAAACGCGGGTAATTTTCCACCTTTTCCACCAAGGCAAACATCTGTGCCGGGGTATGGGCAACCAGGACTTTCTTTTCGACAAGCTGCATGGGAAAACCGCACACTGTGCAAAATGGTTCAAGCCCGGCAGTTTACCAAAAGCCATCCGGCCTGTCCGGCTTCTACCCGCATGCAAATTACAAGCCGCTGATTTTCAGGAATTTTGGCCTGGGCGCAGCTTCTGGTAGAATAGCCGATTCCCATTCAAAGCCACGGAAACCTCAGGCGCATGAGCATCATCCAGAACCGCAAAGCCTTCCATGACTATTTCATCGAGGAAGAACTCGAGGCCGGGCTTGTGCTGGAAGGGTGGGAGGTCAAAGCCATCCGTGCCGGACGCATCCAGCTGAAAGAAAGCTATATCGACTGGAAAAATGGTGCGTTCTGGCTGATAGGCTGCCATATCACCGCCCTGCAATCGGCTTCCACCCACGTCAAGCCGGACCCGGTCCGCCCGCGCAAGCTGTTGATGTCCCAATCAGAGATGAACCGCTTCATCGGCAAGGTGGAACGTGCCGGCTACACCATGATGGCGCTGGACCTGCATTACAGCAAAGGCAATATCAAGGCCCAGGTAGGCCTGGCCAAAGGCAAGAAGCTGCACGACAAGCGCGACACGGAAAAAGACCGCGAATGGCAGCGTGAAAAACAACGCTTCATGAAAAACCAGCGAGGTGGCGCATGAAGAAAAGTGCCGCACTGCCCATCGCACTGATTTGCCTGGGCGCGGTATGGTTTCTCAAAAGCACCGCCCTGCTGCCCAACACCAGCACCATGCTGGCGCTGTTGTTGATCATTGCCGGTGTCCTGCTGGGACTGTTTGACGGCCTGAACAAATCCACCCTGGTCAGTTGCCCGCTGCTGGTTTACGCCGGGGCCGCCATCTACCTGCGCGACAATATGGGACTACACATGAGTCATCTGCTGTCGCTGGGCATGGTACTGGCCGGCCTATTGATGTTGCTGTCACGCAGCGACCGAATTCCGGAACGCAGCACACGCTGGCGCTCCCTGCCGGATCAGCAGGATCGCACCTGAAACGGCAAACCATTTACTCATTGAACGACAGGCCCATGGGCCAACGGAACCTACCAAGGACAGGCATGGACAAGATCCTCATTCTCGACTTCGGCTCTCAAGTTACCCAGTTGATTGCCCGCCGCGTACGCGAAGCTCACGTCTACTGTGAGCTTCATTCGTTTGACATGCCGATTGAAGAAATCCGTGCATTCGGCCCCAAGGCCATCATTCTGTCCGGCGGTCCCAACTCGGTATACGAATCCGACTACCAGGCCGACCCGGCGCTGTTCGAACTGGGCATTCCGGTACTGGGCATCTGCTACGGCATGCAGTTCATGGCACAAAGCCTGGGTGGCAAGGTGGAAGCCGGTGACAAACGCGAATTCGGCTACGCCCAGATTCAGGCCCGCCACCACTCCAAGTTGCTGGAAGGCCTGCAAGACCACGTCGACGATGCCGGCAACGGTTTCCTGGATGTGTGGATGAGCCACGGCGACAAGGTTACCACCCTGCCGGCCGGCTTCCATGTCATTGCCGAAACCCCGTCCTGCCCCATCGCCGCCATGGCCGATGAAGATCGTGGCTACTACGGCGTGCAATTCCACCCGGAAGTGACCCACACCAAGCGCGGCACCGAAATGATTCATCGTTTCGTACTGCACGTAGCGGCTTGCAAGCCCAGCTGGACCATGCCCAACTACATCGACGAAGCGGTAAAGAAAATCCGCGAACAGGTTGGTGACGAAGAAGTCATCCTCGGCCTGTCCGGTGGCGTGGACAGCTCGGTCGCTGCCGCGCTGATTCACCGTGCCATCGGCCCGCAACTGACCTGCGTCTTCGTCGACCACGGCCTGTTGCGCCTGAACGAAGGCAAGATGGTGATGGAAATGTTTGCGCAGAACCTGGGCGTGAAGGTCATCCATGTTGATGCCACCGAACAGTTCATGGGCAAGCTGGCTGGCGAAACCGATCCGGAAAAGAAACGCAAGATCATTGGCGGCGAGTTCGTGGAAGTATTCCAGGCTGAATCCAACAAGCTGACCAATGCCAAGTGGCTGGCTCAGGGCACCATTTATCCGGACGTGATCGAATCCGCTGGTGCCAAAACCAAAAAAGCCCACACCATCAAGAGCCACCACAATGTGGGCGGCCTGCCGGAAGACATGAACCTCAAGCTGCTGGAACCGCTGCGCGAGCTGTTCAAGGACGAAGTCCGTCAACTGGGCGTGGCGCTGGGCCTGCCGCACGACATGGTCTACCGTCACCCCTTCCCGGGCCCTGGCTTGGGTGTACGCATCCTGGGTGAAGTGAAAATGGAATACGCCGACCTGCTGCGCCAGGCCGATGCCATCTTCATCGAAGAACTGCGTAATACCGTGGATGAGAAAACCGGCAAGAACTGGTACGACCTCACCAGCCAGGCATTTGCCGTGTTTCTGCCGGTAAAATCGGTTGGCGTGATGGGCGATGGCCGCACTTACGACTACGTGGTTGCCCTGCGTGCCGTGGTCACCAGCGACTTCATGACCGCCCACTGGGCCGAACTGCCTTATTCCCTGCTGGGCCGCGCCTCCAACCGCATCATCAACGAAGTGCGCGGCATCAACCGCGTGGTTTACGATGTGTCAGGCAAACCGCCGGCAACGATTGAGTGGGAGTAAGCACATTCCCGCGTTGATTGTGTGATAGCAATTGAATACAGCCGTCCTTCGGGACGGCTTTTTTATGGTCAGCCAAACCGGATGCCACGTAATATTCAATCAAGATACAGAGATAAAGTATGGCTATTGCCCGATTCAATGGGCGTTCATACGATCAGAAAAATCAGAACAATCACCAGAAACTGATTAGTTATCCCCCTTCAGCCCCACACTATTCTAAGCACTCATTTCACGTCTCACCAATCAAGGAGATGCCTCATGAGTGCTGCACAACATCAGGTCAATACCACTGCAGAGCTTGTTTCCACGCTTGCAGACCTTGCTGTGACACATATTCTCATCACCGCAGAACTAAGCGATGTACCTACCCTGCATCTGCGCCCTGGTCAGAATATTTCTGGCAACAACAAGAATGCAGCACTTCAGTTCCAGGCAGGAGTCGATGGAATATGCTTATCAACTGACAATCAGGTCAATAGCCTGAAAATTAAAACAGATAATGATCGCAGAGCAGTATTTAATGACAGCAGCGTTGTCAGCCTGGGTCGCATATTGCTGCAAAACCTCGACATCACCGGGGTGGTGCAGATACTGGCACGTGACCAGGTTCGTAGCGGCCATGTCGAAGCACACAATATCGATATCGAAATGGCCGATGCCCGCAGTTATGAGCAGCGCCCCAAGGGTTATGGTGTGGAGGTCATTCCTGGTGCCTTTACCCTATGGAATCAACAGCCTGATAGCACCGTTACCATTACCGCCGACATGACCGGCCTTGCCGCAGGTCGTCTAGGCGCACCGGTACGGGGCAGCGGCATTTTTGTCAGCGGGGCCGGCGATATCGGTGGCCGACTTGTTGCTCGGCGTCTGGAAACCAATGCAGTTTACAGCGATGGCGGTATCGCACCCGGCACCCCGGACCGCATTACCGGGGGGGTATTTACGGTTTATGGTGCCTTTGTTGACCGGGTAATCAATCATGGCCCGGTGGTAACTTATGGCCCCAACGATATGGTACTGGACAACTGGGGGGCCGTAGAGCAATGGATTGCCGAAGGTAAGGTGACTTCCTTTGGTGCCAGCGGCATCGGTTTTGTCAACTTCGGTACCATCGGTTCACTGCAGATCAATGCAGAGATTGAAACCTTCGGCCAAGGTGCACGCGGCTTCAATGTCTATACCGGGACCGTTCGTCAGGCTGAATTCGACCGCATCATCACCCATGCCGATGGTGCCGTTGGTATCCAGATCAGCAAACCGGTGGGCAGCATCAAGGTAAGACATGGCATTGAGACTTTTGGTGGTACCGGACAATCACTGGTCAAGGGGGTTGTTACTACCCTGTCTGCAATTGCTCTGAGCATCAAGCCTGGTGGCTCGGTGCAAAGGGTGGAAATTGCCGGGGGTCTCATTTGCCACGGCAATGGCATTAACCCGCTTGAAATGCATGGTGCCATTGAAACACTGGAAATCAGCGGTACAACCAAGAATACCAGTGGCGGTTTTGACCAGATCTGACATTTCCGACCCGACACTTAACAGGAAAACAGCCATGACAAGTGAAACCATCCGCGATGCCAAGACCGATCACCTGCTCACACCGCAAAATGCAGCGTTTATCATCATCGATTATCAGCCAGTACAAGTTAACTCGATTGCCTCGATGGATAGGCAATTACTGATCAACAACATCGTTGGCACCGCCAAAACTGCTGTCGCCTTTGGTTTACCGATTGTCCATACCACAGTCAATGTAACAAGCGGCCTCAACAAACCACCGATTGCACAACTGCGCCATGTCCTGGGCGACTACCCAACCTACGATCGCACCACGATCAACTCTTGGGAGGACATCGAATTTCGCCAGGCGGTGGAAGCCACGGGACGCAAAAAACTGGTGATGACCGCACTATGGACCGAAGCCTGTCTTACCTTTCCGGCACTGGATGCCCTGGCGGCAGGTTATGAAGTATATGTGGTGGCGGATGCGGTCGGAGGCACATCACGCACGGCACATGAAATGGCCCTGCGCCGGATTGAACAGGCTGGTGGCAAACTGATCAGTCTCACTCAGTTGCTATGCGAACTGCAGCGCGACTGGAAACGCACGGCAACTGTGCAGGACTTCATGGATATATTCATTCAAACCGGGGGCACCATGGGCATACAGCTATCTTATGACCGTGACTGACCCTCAAAGCAGCGAGCGGGTAAGTCATCCAACGGGCCATCCCTTGATGGCCTCAACCAGGCTATCCGCTTAGCTGCCCGGTGCAGTACGGAGCAATTGCAATGCCTTCTTGTATTTCCGGTGTGCAAACCGTGCGGCATAGAGACCAAGAATCAGGCCGACACGGCCATCTTTCCAGTTGCCACTCTTGACGTACCACTTGAAAAACGCACCAACCGGGCTGGTCCACTGCCGCAGGGCAAAGTTCTTGCGTGTATGCATGCGTGCCAGATCACTGGCATCCAGATTGGTGTACAAATCCAGCTTACGATTGATCTCCGCCATGGAGTGGAAAGTCTGGTGCTTGATCGGCAACGCAATCCGGCCACGGCTACGGTAGCCGACAAAGTCTTCATGCACCGCTTGCTCAGACAAACGCACACGGTTTTTCTCGATGATACGCACCGGGTAATCCGGACAACCGACCGGATACAGAGCATGTACCTGCTTACCCATCACAATCCAGTCACGCTGGATGGCATAGGCATCGTGCTGAAACCCGTTCTGCTTGAGCTGCTGGATGTGGGCCACCAACTCCGGACTGGGGATCTCGTCGCTATCCAGGAAAAAAACGTGGTCATGGCGACATTGCTGCTGGGCAAAATCTCGCTGCTGACGAAAATCATCAAACTTCCGATACACCACTCGTGCGCCACATTGTTGCGCAATTTCTACCGTACGATCCTGGCTACCGCTGTCGACAACCAGCAGATCGTCAGCCAAATCGGCTACTGCATGCAAGATGGCTTGCAGATATTTTTCACTATTGAAAGTCAGTACATAGATTGACAACGGCGTCATGTAGTCTTGCCCATTCGGAAACGGATCTGCCTATGCTGCGGTCCCACCCAGCCATATGGCACCTGGGCTTGCCATCAGCATCAAAGGCAGAGGGAGTGTGAATTTTTTGAGCATTATCCGTAATACGCGAAGCAGTAACAATTCATATCTTGTCATGCAAGCCAGGCTTGCTTCTCCGCACAGTCTAGTAAGCAATTAAGAAACCATCAGCCACTGTTGCGGCAGGGCAAATCACAATCCATTGGCAATTGACGCGCTGCAGTACCACTGATACGGTCAACAAGTGCCATGCCCGCATGGGAACCATCCGTTTTGCATTGCAGTCTGTATTTGTTTACCCGTTTCAATCTCACCGAGGAAATAACCATGTCCGAAGCTGCACTGAATCAGGAAAAAGAACAACTGCTGGATGACGTACGCCAGGTTTTGTCCAGTACCGAGGATTTGCTCGGCGCTGCCGGTGATGAAGGCGGCGAAAAGGGGCGCGAACTACGCAAACGTCTGAGTGAAAACATCAAGCTGGCCAAGGCTCGGTTGCTGGAGGCGGAAAAGGTCGTGGTCGGCAAGGCCAAAGTTGCCGCCAAGGCAACTGATGACTATGTACATGAAAATCCGTGGAAATCCATCGGCATTGCAGCAGGGGTAGGCTTTTTGCTGGGCATGCTGGTTTCACGCCGCTAAGCCGCTTTCCACCACATGCCCGATTCCACCAAGTGCCCGCCCCGCCCAGGCAGCATCAGCTCGCTGATGAGCGGGGTATTCTCTCTGTTGCTTACCCGCTTCGAGCTATTTTTGCTGGAAGCGGAAGAGCAGAAAGACAACCTGCTGCTGAGCCTGCTGCTGGGCGGGCTGGCACTAATCCTGCTGCTGCTGGCCCTGTTGTGTGGATTGCTGCTGATTCTGGTGCTTACCCCTGAGTCATCCCGGGCACTGGTGCTGGGTGCACTGACGCTGCTTAGCCTGGCCGCTGCGCTGGGCTTGCTGTGGCATGTGCGTCAGCGTGCTTATCGCAGCCCGGCACCGTTTGCCGACACAGTGGCCGAAGTCCGCAAGGACTGGACCAGCCTGAGCGGGAGAAGGTGACATGAAACCCCAAGACCGTGCCATCAAGAAGCAGCTGTTACTGATGAAGGGCGAGGTGTTGCGCGTGAAGCTGACCCTGGAGCTGGAACAGCTGCGTCAACACCCGCTGGGTATGGCCGGAAAAGGTTTTATGGCCTTTACCGGCGGAGGTCGCACCGCCAGCCTGTTGTCCTCGCTGGCCAATATACTACCTTCGGAATCTGTACGCCGCTGGCTGCGCCGTGGCACCAGAATGTTGCTGATGTGGAAGCTGGTCAGTAAATTCTGGGCATCCCGTTGAAACAGCTGGCGCGCACTATGCTTTTTCTTCAGGCCTGACCGTTTACGCCAGCACTGCCGACATCTACACCATTGCTGCCATCCGTACCGCTGCCGGCAAGTTCTACCTGCAGGTTCAGTTCTCCTTCGGCATTATTGCTGCCTCCGTTCAACATATTCGTGATAGCCGCCATATCCTTGCTGCTGTCATCCAGCCATTTTTTCAGCGACTCATCCTGCGTCTGTTGTTGGCGCTGTCGCAGCCACTGTTGAATGGCCTTGATACTGTTGATCAGCGTCTGCAACTCCATATTGCCGCTCAAGCCAGTTGCCACTCCGTTGCCAGCTGGCATATTGCCTGCATCCGCAACGCTGCTGGTGGATGCGGTATCAGTGCCGTCTGATGATTCTTTGTTTCCACTGTCCCCTGCCATGGATTGCTCCGGAGTAGTCGCCGACGCGGAAGCGACATCCCCTGTTGCAGCAGTATCCGCACCGGTTTGCCCATTGCCGGCAGCAGCCATGCTCACATTCACCGTCATGCCCTGTGGCTGAGCCTGGCCGGTTGCATTGGCAACCATCTGCCGTAATTCAGCACTGATCTGCTTGAGCTGCATGGCAATGGCACGCAGGCCGGCTTTGTCCCGCCCCACCAGCAACAGCATCTGGCGCAGGTTCTTCACCCTCTCTTTCAGCATCTCCATACGACCGGCATCCAGCGGCTGATTGGTACTCTGTTTGCTGCTCTGGGCCTGCTTCTGCAGCGCAGCCTGTTGCTGCCGCCATTGGTTGAGGGCCTGCTGCAAGGACTGACTCAGCGCCTGACGGGTATTGTCCTGTACAGCAGGCGTCATTCCCGGCAACACCGGTGTATCCGCACTATTGGTCGCCATAGCCTGTCCTTTGCCGGAGGCGGCAGAGACCGGGGCATTGTCTCTGGCATCGGCCCGCGCAAGACTCGGAGTCAAATACTGGATGGAAAGCATGCTGGCAGCTACCACAGTGATGTCTTTACCTGATTCTATCGGCATATTTGTTTGATTCTTTAACGCACTGCTATAGGTCCTGCCACCGAAAACGCTAAAATAGATAAACTACCCACTGCAACCCCGCTGCCATGCTCTCCCCCACCGACACCCTGCTTGCTACGCCTCCTCTGCCCCCAGCTGCAGTGCAATGGTTGCGGCAAATCGGCATCAATACGCGTGACCAGCTAGTGCAAAACGGCAGTGTGACCACCTTTTTGCAGCTGAAAGCAGCTGGCCACACGGCTACCCGGCGCTTACTGTTTGCACTGGAAGCTGCTGCGCGTGGTGTGCACTGGTCTCAACTGGGAGATGCTGACAGGGAAAGGCTGATCCAGATGCTGGCAAGCCATCCGCCCGTTGCCCTTCCTCCAGCAGCAGAAGAAATTGCCAGCTTCATGCAACAAGCCATGCAGCTGGCCAGCCTGGCGGCCGCAAGCGGGGAAGTACCGGTCGGGGCGGTGGTGGTCAGAAATGGGCAGATTATTGGCCGCGGTTTTAACCAGCCAGTGGGCTTGTCCGATCCATCGGCACATGCCGAAATGCAGGCCTTGCGCGATGCCGCCAGACATGCGGGTAATTACCGACTGGACGACTGCGATCTATATGTCACACTCGAACCCTGTGTCATGTGCAGCGGTGCCATCCTGCATGCCCGTATTGGCAGGGTGATCTTTGGTGCCAGCGAACCGCGTACCGGAGCCGCCGGCAGCGTACTGAACCTGTTTGCCATGTCACAACTCAATCACCATACGGCCATATGGGGTGGACAGCAGGCAGCGGCATGCAGCCAGCAGTTAAGTGATTTTTTTCGGCAACGCCGTGAGCAGGAGACATGAAATGGCACGAAGCTTGCTGGACAAGCTACGCACCGGAGCAAGCATCAGCCTGTTGTCACAGGCATTGCTGGCATCTCCTCCAGATGCAACAGATCCGGCGGCTTTTATTTTGCAGACAGAACAGGACGCTCCCTTGCAAGCCACCCGTGCCAATGCACGGCACTATGGCCAACCCTGGATTTTGGTTGGAATACGCAGCCAGTCGCTGATTCTGTTTGATGAATGGGGCCGTCAGCAGCAGCACTATATTGTTTCCACAGCACGACGCGGGGCCGGCGAACAGGCCAACAGCTACCAGACCCCGCGGGGCTGGCACCATGTATGTGAAAAACTGGGAGCGGGAGCCGAACCCAATACCATCATCTTTCGTCGCCGGGTAACTCCATGGAAGTACACGGCGGAGCTGCACCAGCAGTATCCGGAAAAAGACTGGATTCTCACCCGCATCCTGTGGCTGTGCGGCGATGAGGCCGGCCGGAATCAGGGGGGTAATGTCGACAGCTACGACCGAGCCATCTACCTGCATGGCGCAGGCGATCATGTTGCCTTTGGCACCCCTACTTCACTGGGTTGTGTGCGGATGAAGAATCCGGACATCATCCAGCTATTTGACCAAACGCCCAATGGCACAGACATTTTGATAGACGAGAATTCCTGAACATCATGCACGCAGCACTCAACCTCACCACACCAGCCTTGCTGTTTCCCGCCATTTCGCTACTTTTGCTAGCCTATACCAACCGTTTTCTCGGCTTGGCCAGCATCATTCGCAATCTGTACACCGATTACAAGACAGAGCAGAACCCGAAGATCCTGCTGCAGATCGGTAATCTGCGTACCCGTATCCAGCTGATCAAATGGATGCAATTCCTCGGCATAGGCAGTCTGTTTCTTTGCAGCATGGCCATGTTCCAGATCTATACCGGCTGGCAGCAGCTGGGAGAAATGTCATTTGGCATCAGCCTGCTGCTGATGATTGCCTCCCTGGCCACCTCGCTGTGGGAATTGGTACGCTCGTCCGATGCGCTGAATATCCTGCTGTCCGACCTGGAAGCGGAATCACATCGCCAGCAAAAGTGAACACCGCCGGATGTCGATGAAAAAAACCGGCAATGCCGGTTTTTTTTGACTCAGCCCGGCTTGCGGCCGGCAAGGAAATGTAGCGGCATGTTGACCCGACGCACCAAGGCAGGATCTCCCCAGCCACGCAGCAGACGCTGGCGTGCATCATCCAGCACATGATGACCCAGGCTTTGCACGCACAGCTTGGTCGCCGACCAGGTGTGGAGATAACCCAGCAACTGCTCCAGATTCCAGTGCATGACAATCTGGTAGACCGGGGTAGCAATGGCAGGCAGGGGCATGCTGACGTCCCGGTAGCCATCCCACAACAACTGGCTGCAACTGGACCAGAACGGTTCGATCACCGCACGGAAAAAGCGCATGGCATCATCCACTTCCGGCGAAACCTGAAACCAGTCGTAGCCCCATGCGGCAAACACGCCACCGGGCTTGAGGGTTCTTTCCACATGCGGCCAGAAACGCTGGAAATCGAACCAGTGCAAAGACTGGGCAACCGTGATCAGCTCAAATACGGCATCGCCATAGGGCGGATGCTCCACCGCACATTCCAGATACATGATATTGGCTGCCTGCTCGGCCGCATCAAGCTGGCTGTGGTTGATATCGCAGGCATCAACCCGGCCAAACAGGCGAGATAGCTGTACTGCCGCCTGACCGGTGCCTGTAGCACAGTCCCAGGCACGTTGATGGCCGGGAACCGCAGCCTGCAACCAGCGAAACAGCATGTCCGGATATTGCGGACGGTAGCGCGCATATTGGTCTGACTGCAGGTCGAAGGTGGCAATGGCACGCGTATCCATGATTGGGCTCAAATGAACACTCACTCGGGTAAACGGTGCGCTGGACTATTCCGCGTCACCCCTTGGATGCAAGGTGTTAATGATAATAGCATTGTGCATGCCATTTAATTTCAATTAATTTCTTTTGAAAGATAAAGTTTAAACAAGTCAAATAACTAATCACAAACCATAAGCAAGCAGGCTACATCAGCGGCATGGCACACATGTATTGTGATCATTGGTTTCTTATCGGCAGCAGCAGGCAATTCTTGTAGCTGCCTGTGTAACAGAGTGCAAACCGCATTGCCGCAGCAACTACTGCGTCCAGATGCGATTTACTTGCTGGCCTGACGGCGACGGGCAGCCAGCCATTGGTCCAGTTTACCGGCAAACTGTTGCCGGTCCGCCTGGCTGAATGGCGGAGGACCACCACTCTGGATACCACTGGCACGCATGGTTTCCATAAAGTCACGCATGGTCAGCAGACCGGCAATGGTTTCCCTGGAATAGGCTTCACCGCGAAAATTGACTGCAGCAACACCCTTGGCCAGCACTTCGGCAGCCAGCGGGATATCACCGGTGACCAGCAAGTCATCTGCCACACATTGCCGAGCAATTTCGGCATCGGCCACATCAAAACCCTTGGCCACCACGATGGCACGCAGATAGGGACTGGCAGGCAAGGCAGTCAGGCGATTGGCCACAAATACGGCCGATGTTGCCGTACGCTGGGCCGCACGGCAGATGATGTCGCGGATGACCGCAGGGCAGGCATCGGCATCAACCCAGATAGTCATGGCATGCGCTTTGACAAAAATGAAGGTGCGGCAAGCCTACAACAGTCCGGCTTGTCTGCCCATGTCAATCTGTTAAAGTCGACAGATTCATTACCAAGCTAATGGCATAAACTGTTCAGGCACTCTATAGTAGCCGGACATGCATATGCTTACGCTACAGGCAGGTATCCACCCTGCCCCCTTCTCCCACAAGGTTTGTTGAATGACCCGCGCGCTGACTATTCTGGTTGCCGAAGATAGCCCGACCTCGCGTCAGATCCTGATCGACTACATCCGCCTGCTGGGCCACGAGGCCGTAGCCGTATGCAATGGCCAGGAAGCCGTGGATTTCTGTCAGCAACAAAGGCCGGATGTCATCTTCATGGATGTCACCATGCCGGTGATGGATGGTTTTGCCGCCACCAGCGCCATCCGGAGACTGTTGGGAGAACACTGGATTCCCATCATTTTCCTGACTTCGCTGACCGACCGCAGCCAACTGCTGCGTGGACTGGCGATGGGGGCCGATGATTACCTGACCAAACCGATAGATCTGGATATCCTGACTGCAAAACTGCATGTGCTGATCCGTATTTCGGACATGCAGCAGCGCATTGCACAGGATAGCGAACGGCTGGAAGCGTACTACCGCATCAATGAGCAGGAGCAGATGTTTGCCCAGATGGTGCTGGACCGCTTTACCCGCCGCGCCGAGCAGACACCGCCCAATATCCAGCAATGGCAGCGTCCGGCAATGAACTTCAGCGGCGATACCATCTGCATCCGGCGCAGCCAGCCGGGACTGGATCGCATCATGCTGGCAGACAGCACCGGCCATGGTCTGGCAGCAGCCATCTGCGGCCTGCCGGCGGTGGATACTTTCTTTGCCATGAGCGATCGCAATCTGCCGGTGCAGGAGATTGCCCGGACGATCAACCGCAAGCTGCATACCATCCTGCCTATTGGCCGCTTCGTGGCCGCGGCGCTGATCGAGGTGGATTACCAGCTACGCCGCATCGCGGTGTGGAACGGCGGCATTCCCTGTGCCATGTATGTAGGCAGAAATGGCGAGGTGCTGCGCTCTTTCGCCTCCAGGTCTCCTCCGCTGGGCATTTTGCCGGACAGTGATTTCGAATCCACGCTCGACTACTTCAGTTGGCAGGAAAGCGGTGCACTGGTCGTATGCTCGGACGGCGTGACTGAAGCCTACAATGCCGATCGCCACCCCTTCGGTCTGGACGGCATACTGGAGGCCATGCGCAAGGCCGGTTCGCAGGACATTCAGGGGGCGATCACCCAGGCAGTGAACCAGCATCTGGCCGGCAGCGAAAACCACGACGATATTTCTCTGGTGGTTGTACGCTGCCCCTGAAACCCCACCTGCCAGCTGGCTATCCTGGCAATCCGCAACCGTCTGCAGTGCAAAGTGATGCCTCGGTGGCCTCCCCACTCCCCAGTACGCCCTGCAACGCCGCAGTAAATGCTTGTGGCTGGCCCAGCCAGGGGGAAACGTCCACCCTCTGCAACTGACCATCCCGCTCCAGCAAAAGACTGGGAAAACCCTGCATGCCATATTGCTGCATCAAATGGCGGCTGTCTTGGATATGCAGCTCAGCCAGGCTGAGCTGCCGTTCCAGCTCGACAGCAAATCCAGCCGGATCCAGCCCTTGCTCCTGCGCTATCATCCGCAGGACTAGGGTATCGGCAATGCGCAGGCCGCGCTGGTAGTGTGCCCGCTGCAAGGCAGACAGCATGGCAAGTGCGACCAAGCCCAGTTTTTCTGCCGCCAGAATGGCGGCAATGGGTGGAGTGGAATCGAATATCGCACTGCCATCACGTAGCAGGCCGTCAAAATAGGCGTCACCAAACAGCAAGCCGGTGATGCTGGCAATACGCTGGTCGTGCGGCATCACGTAATCGCGCAGGGCCGGCGTAACTGCCTGGCGACGGCTACCGCTCATCATGCCGCCGGCGTGCAGCGCCAGGTTAAGACCGGGCAGCGCCGCAGCAGCCTGCAACAGGGGTGATGCGGCATAACACCAGCCGCACAGCGGGTCGTAAAAGTAATGTAGTGTAGTGTTTACCATTTCATTTCACCTTTGTTGACCTTGGCCCCGATCTCCAGTGACAGCGCTTCACCAGCTTGGGGAAAAGCCTGCTGCATATGCTGGATCAGCTCCGCGCTAGTGGCCGAAACGGCCAGATTCTGTTCAAACTGCTGCAAATAACTGCGGGTGAAGCGGATGCTGGCAAGGCCAGTGGGCGCATCGGCTGCCATGTGGCCGGGGATCACCTGCTTCGGCTGCAGCGCCTCCATTTCATTCAGCTGGCTGAGCCAGGCCTGGCGCTCCTGCTTGCTCTGGGTATCGGCCGTCCACACATGCAGGCCGGACACCACGCCGATATTACCGACAATCGCCCGGATGGACGGAATCCACACATAGCCGCGATGCGCCAGCAACCCGGAAGTGCCGCGCACCTCGATGGCCTGCCCTTCCAGCGTCAGTTGGCTGCCCTTGAGTGGCTTGGGCAGGGTCAGCGGAGCCTGTGGTGCATTGGTGCCCATTTTCGGCCCCCAGAATGCCACCTTGCCAGCAATATTGCTCTTGATGCGCGCCAGCGTGGGGGCAGCAGCCAGCAACTCAGCCTGCGGGAAAATCTGCTTGAGCACGGTGGCACCAAAATAGTAGTCCGGGTCCGCCTGGCTGATATAAATGGCCTTCAGCGTCTTGCCACTATCCAGCACCCTGGCGGCAATACGGTAGGCATCGGCACGCGTGAAGCCACTGTCGATCAGCACGGCATCTTTTTCGCCGCTGACCAACACCGAAGTGACATTGAAGCTGTTTTCATCGGCCTGATACACCGATAATTTGAGCGCGTCCGCGGCCTGGGCAGCGCTGCCAAGCAGGCCGGATGACAGCAAAAGGGACAGGAAAACAGTAGAAGTGCGCGGCATGATCGGCTCCGGATGGCGCAGGGTAAAACCAGCGCCTGATTGATGATGGAGCGTACTTTAGCGCCAAAAATCGTGCAGATATACCCATTAAAACGCGCATGATTGTTTCAAAAAATGTACTAATTATTTGATCTGGCAGGGTGTCCAGGCCAAAGACAGCCTGATTAATTGGGCAGCGGCTGACAAGAATGCATGGTGACAATGCGGTTGCGGCCCTGCTTCTTGGCTTGATAGACAGCCGCATCCGCCGTACTCACCAGCCAATCCGGCTTCTGGTTGATGCTGGCGTGTGCTGCCGCAATGCCGATACTGATGGTCACCACCTGGCTACACAGCGAGGATGGATGTGGCAGGGCCAGCGCTTCCACATCCTGACGAATCTGTTCTGCCAGCCTGCTGGCCTGCCCGACCGTGCTGCAAGCCAGCAGCAACACAAACTCCTCGCCACCATAACGTGCTGCACAGCCATTCACCGACTCCGCATGGCGGCTGATGACCTGCGCCACCCGGATCAGCGCATCGTCCCCCATCTGGTGCCCCTGGCTGTCATTGTATTTTTTGAAGTAATCGACATCGACAAACAACAAGGCAATATCGGCCTTGTTTTGCAGGCGGGACTCCCACACCGTTTGCAACTGCTGATCGAAATAGCGCCGGTTGAACAGGCCGGTCAGACCATCGGCAGTGGAAATCTGCTGCAAATACTTGAAGCCCTGCTGCAACTGGAGATGATCACGCTGCAACTCTTGCGCCAGCAGATAGCTGCGTCGCGCTTCCTTCTCCAGCTGGAACAAGCCCAGCAAGCCCAGCAGCACGCAGGAAATCACCAGAATGAAAATCAGCGAGCGGGTGGCTTCATCCAGAAAATGCCAGTCAAGCAGCACCCAGCCCAGATAGGACAGGCTGATGACACTGCTGTAACAAGCCAGACGGAAGGGAATGCGCAGGCCGAACATGGTGAATACCAGGCACAGCATCACCCCGCCATAATAGTGCTGTGCCGTCGGCATGTGACTGAGGGAGAAAAACCAGATCAGGGCCAACACGCAAGCCGTGCTGACGCCCACCACAGACAGCTCGTACCAGCGGCGTAACGGAGCCCAGTAACTGCCGATGATGGAGATAGTCCCCATGACAGGCAGGATCAGCCAGCGCCACAGCCAGATGCGGCCATAGGCATCGGCCAGATAAAACTTGTCCACCAGGCCATACAACATGAACACCACAATGCCGATAGCGCCAAACAGCCGGTATCGCCGCAAGCGTTGCTCGCAAGTCGCATGCAGATAAGCTTCTTCCAGCACGGGCGGAAAGGCCAGCTGATACCAGGGTTGCCTGTCGGCGGCAGCCAGTTCCTGCTCCAGCTGCGGCGAGGTTTTATCAGTCATCTTGCGCTTGTCGTTGCCATAGCAGCAGCAGGCCGGTGCCCATACGGTGCGGCTCCAGTGGTTTCCGGGCGGAGGATGGTGCGTTAAAACGGGCCGGAGAAATGCCCTGACTTGTAATTCACGCAGCAGTATAACGGAAATGCCGCCCGGTAAATCGGTGTAAATCCGCTTGGCAATACATTCGATGACAAATGAGCAAAAGCACGTCAGGCATGGCATTAAACATAGGAAGCAGCAGCCAGCAAGCATGTTTATACTGCGCAGCAGAGTATTTTCGACCGGAACCCGCCGCACGCCCATGCCTGGCCACGAAAGCGCGCAGCGGACGCTCAATCGCTTATCATGCAGCGCATGCACTCCAAGCAACAAGGATAACCATGGACCGGCTGATTGCCATGCAGGTATTTGTCGAAGTGGCGCGCCGTGGCAGCTTTACCGCCGCCAGCGAAGAGCTGGAGCTGAGCCGCGCCATGGTGACGCGCTATATCGCCGAGCTGGAGCACTGGCTGGGGGCGCGCCTGTTGCAACGTTCCACCCGCAAGGTGACGCTGACCGATGCGGGTACCAGTTGCCTGGCACGCTGCCAGCAGATGCTGGATCTGGCCGCGGAAACCCGCGAAGAAGTGGGCCTGCGCGATGGCCAGTTGCGCGGCCAGCTGCGCATCACTACCAGCATGTCCTTCGGCATGGCCCAGCTGGCCCCGGCCATCAGCGTTTTTCTGGCCGAACACCAGCAGATCCGCATCGACCTGCAACTGGGGGACCGCGCGGTCAACCTGATCGAAGAAGGCATTGATCTGGCCATCCGCATCACCAATGACCCGGAGCCGGGCCTGATTGCGCGCCGGCTGGCAGATTGCGCTTCGGTCATCGTGGCGGCTCCTGCTTATTTGGCGGAGCACGGCCAGCCACAGCAGCCCGCCGACCTCAGCCAGCACCACTGCCTGAGCTACAGCCAGTTTGGCCGCAGCGAATGGCGCTTGCGCCGCGGCGGGGAAGAAGCCGTGGTCAAGGTACATGGCCGGCTGAGCGCCAATGAAGCCGTGGCGCTGCTGCAAGCCTGCCGCCACGGTGCCGGCCTGGCCATGCAACCCTATTATCTGGTCAAACCGCTGCTACACAGCGGCGAACTGGTAGCCCTGCTGCCGGACTGGCAACCCGTCAGCCTGGGCATTTATGCGCTCTACCCTTCGCGCCGCCAATTACCACTAGCCATGCGCACACTGCTGGACTTCCTGCAGCAACGCTTTGCCCCCATCCCGCCCTGGGAACAGCCTGTTTCAGCGTCAGCTGCTCACTGAAAACTCTGCCGCCACTGGCTGGGCGACACCGCATAGCGCTGGCGGAAGTGATGACGCAAGGATTCGGGCGAGCCAAAACCCGTCAGCCGGGCAATCTGTTCGATATTGTGATCAGCGCTTTCCAACAGGCGCTGAGATAAGGCCAGACGCTCGTCCAGTAACCACTGGCTGACCGTGCGCCCCGTCAGTTGCCGAAAATGCCGGGTAAAACTACGCCGGCTCATCGCCGCCTTGTCCGCCAAGCTGTCCAGGCTATGCGGCTGGGCCAGATTAGCCCTGATCCAGTCCAGCAGCACCGCCAGCCGTGAATCACCGGCGCTGGCCGGCAGTGGCTGCTCGATAAACTGCGCCTGCCCGCCCTGACGGTGTGGCGGCACCACCAGCCGCCGCGCCACGCCATTGGCCAGCTCCGCCCCATAACGCTGGCGCAGCAGATGCAGGCAGCAATCCAGCCCGGCCGCTGTGCCGGCCGAGGTCAGCATCTGGCCATCTTCCACATACAACACCGTCGGGTCCAGCCGCACCTGCGGATAGCGGCGGGCAAAGTCATCGGCATAGGCCCAGTGCGTGGTGGCGGCACGGCCATCCAGCAAGCCGGCCTCGGCCAGCACATAAGCCCCCAGACACAGGCCGACAATCTGCACACCACGCGCCGCCGCCTGCTGCAGCGCCAGCAACAAGCGCGGCGGTACCGGGCGACCAGCCTGCCAGCTAGGCAGGATGATGATTTCAGCATCAAACAACGCTTCCAGACCATGCTCACAGTGGATGCTGAAACCGGCGCTGGTGCGCAGTTCACCGGCATCCGCGCTACAAACCCGCAAGTCGAATGCTGGCAGGCCGGGATGGGCATCGCCAAACACCACGCAAGGCACCGACAAGTGAAAGGGGCTGATCTGCGCAAAGGCGACAACGGCAATGACGGGGGCAGACATGGCGGGATACCGAAGCGAAACAGAATTGGCCCGATCTTAACGTATTCTGGCAATCGGGCCACTTCTGCCTTGAGCTGCCACTGGCAATAATGGCCACATTGCAACCCGGCACAGGAGCCACGCCATGGATTACGCCCACACCGCACTCATCGTGATCGATCTACAGAACGACTATTTTCCTGGCGGCAAATACCCGCTATGGCATACGGAAACCGTACTGGACAACTGCGTGGCCGCCATAGCACGGGCGCAAGTGCTGGGTATGCCGGTCATCCTGGTTCAGCATGTGGCCGACAGCAGCAAGGGCTTGGCACCCTTTTTCAATGCCGGCAGCGAAGGCGTGGCCATTCACCCGCGTATTCTGGCTGCCGCGCCGCAAGCACCGGTAGTGGTGAAACAGGCCGCCGACAGTTTTTACCAGACCACGCTGCAGGCCACGCTGGCAGAACTGGGCAGCCGTAAACTACTGATCTGCGGCATGATGACGCAGAACTGCGTCACCCACACCGCGCTGTCACCAGCAGCCACACAGTACGAAGTAGCCGTGCTGGCCGACTGCTGCACTACCGTGGACCAGATGCTGCATGCGATTGCGCTCAATGCCCTGTCCATTCGCGTGGCACTGCCGACAGTAGCACAAGCATTGGCCTAGTACGCTCCAAGCTGCCGCCAATGAAAAACCCGCCGGATGGCGGGTTTTTGCTTGCTGCAAGGCTACGAGCAGGCTCAGGCCACGTTGACCGGAATCTTGCCAATCTTCACGCGCCATTCCGCCGGGCCGGTGTTGTGCACCGAGATACCGTTGGAATCGACCGCTACCGTTACCGGCATGTCTTTTACTTCAAACTCGTAGATGGCTTCCATGCCCAGGTCGGCAAAGCCCACCACCTTGGAGGCCTTGATGGCCTTGGACACCAGGTAGGCCGAACCGCCCACCGCCATCAGGTAGACAGCCTTGTTGTCCTTGATGGCTTCGATGGCCGCCGGGCCACGCTCGGCCTTGCCGATCATGCCCAAGAGGCCGGTCTGTTCCAGCATCTGGCGGGTGAACTTGTCCATGCGGGTGGCGGTGGTGGGGCCTGCCGGGCCAACCACTTCGTCACGCACCGGATCAACCGGGCCCACGTAGTAGATGAAGCGGTTGGTGAAGTCCACCGGCAGCGCCTCGCCCTTGTTCAGCATGTCCACCATGCGCTTGTGCGCGGCGTCACGACCGGTGAGGATCTTGCCGTTGAGCAGCAGCACATCACCCGGCTGCCAGCTGGCCACTTCTTCCTTGGTGATGTTGTCCAGATCAACGCGCTTGCCGTTGCTGGTGTCGTAGGTGATTTCCGGCCAGTCTTCCAGGCTGGGCACGGCCAGGTGGGCCGGGCCGCTGCCATCGAGATGGAAATGGATGTGACGGGTGGCGGCGCAGTTGGGGATCATCGCTACCGGCAGGCTGGCGGCGTGGGTCGGGTAGTCCAGAATCTTCACGTCCAGCACGGTGGTGAGGCCACCCAGGCCTTGTGCGCCAATACCCAGCGCGTTCACTTTTTCGAAGATTTCCAGACGCAGCTGTTCAACACGGGACAGCTCGGCCCCGCTGTCAGCCTTGGCTTTCAGCTCGTGGATGTCCACGTGCGACATCAGGCTTTCCTTGGCCAGCAGCATGGCTTTTTCCGGGGTACCGCCAATGCCGATGCCCAGAATGCCCGGCGGACACCAGCCGGCACCCATGGTGGGTACGGTCTTGATCACCCAGTCGACAATGCTGTCGGACGGATTGAGCGCGTAGAACTTGGACTTGTTCTCCGAGCCACCGCCCTTGGCGGCACAGGTGACTTCCACGCCGTCGCCTTCGACGATTTCGAAGTGCACCACGGCCGGGGTGTTGTCCTTGCTGTTCTGACGTTTGCCAGCCGGGTCCAGCAGCACGGAAGCGCGCAGCTTGTTGTCCGGGTTGTTGTAAGCGCGGCGTACGCCTTCGTTGACCATTTCCTGTACCGACAGGGTGGCGTCCCACTGTACGTTCATGCCCACTTTCAGGAACACCACGGCAATGCCGGTATCCTGGCAGATGGGGCGACGGCCTTCTGCACACATGCGGCTGTTGATCAGGATCTGCGCCATGGCGTCCTTGGCCGCCGGGCTTTCTTCATGCAGATAGGCCTGATACAGGGCGTCGATGTAGTCCTTGGGGTGGTAGCAACTGATGTACTGAAAAGCATCGGCGATGCTTTGAATGAAATCATCCTGACGGATAACAGCCATGAGCGGTCTCTCCAGCGTAGGGGCTTTAGGAATTGTCGGGACATTTTAGGCGCTTGCGCCTTATTGCGCCATGCCTGTGCCTGGTTTGCCCACAGGCTCGGCGGCAGACTGCAGATGCTGGGCAAAATCCTCCAGCGCCTGTTCCAGCGTCAACAGCATGGTTGGCAGGCTGTCACCCAGCCCGGCCCGGGCAGCCTGTTCCAGGCTGGCGGCTGCCTCTGCCAGCCGGTGCGCACCTACCGTGCGGCTGGCTCCCTTGATGCGATGCGCCAGTGCCACACAGGCAGGCAGATCACCCTGCTGCCAGGCGTGCAGCAACAGGCCTAGATCGGCCTGCTTGTCCTGCAGATAGTGCTGCAGCAAGGGCAGCTCCAGCGCCCAGTCGCCCTGACTCAGATCGAACAGCACCGCTCGGTCCAGCACCGGCAAGGCCGCAGTATTGCTGAGCGCGCATTCAGGCAACCAGGGGGACAAGGCAGTGCAATCAAAAGAACGGGGCAGCCAGCCATCCGGCATCGGCTCAAGCGCCTGCGGCAGGGCATGCGGCTCTGGCAGCACCGCCAGCAGCGGCGTGTGGCCACGCCAAGGCTGGATGCTTTCCAGGCGGCGCATCGGCTGCAACAAGGCTGGCAGACTGCAACCGGGGTCCGGCTCAGCCAACAGCAGCGCAGCCACCGCCTGCTGCTGCCAGCACTGCAAGGCAGCCGCCACCGTGTTGACGGTTTTCAGCGGATAGCCCGCGCCCTGCAATTGCCGCTGTAGCTGCCCGCTTTGCTCGGCATCGGCACACAGCAACAAAACCGGCCAGCGTCCAGCCACGGTGGCACCAGGGGAAGTCTGTGCCTCAGGCATGGTCGGCTTGAGCTGCAGACTGATATGCATGCCGTGCGCACCGGACTCCAGGCTGAGTTCCGCCCCCAGGCTGCGCGCCAGTTGTCGGCAGTGCAGCCAGTCGGCCGGGGCGTGCCGACGCTTGCGCGCGCACGCCGGTCCGTAGTGCTTGCCTGCCGACATGCCAGCGTCGCCTGCGCAACTGGCTATCAGCTCCAGGGTAAGAATCTGGCGCATGTGCTGCTGTGCCCACACCTGTGCCTTGAGCACCAGCCGGCCCCCGGCCTGGGCAGGCAAGACCAGCGACAGCAGTTGCATCAGCAGTTGCTGCAGTACGGCAAGGTTCAGTTGCAACACCGCGGCCAGTGCGCTGTCCAGTTCCAAGCTGAAATCCACCTGCAGGTGCTGGGCCTGCGGCTGAAAACGCAGATGCAGCTGGCGCAGCAAGCTGGCAAGCGGGACTGCATCAGCCGCTTGGCCACGATGGCGGGCTGTCAGCAAAGGCCCGCTCAGGGGGTGGCGGGCATCAGAAGTCAATGTCGGCATCAGTCACGAAGCGGTTTAGGCCGTATACGGCGCAAACGGGAATCAGGAATAAGGCAGTTGCCTGGTGTGGCCATCGCGCTGGATGGCCTTGACATGATACATGGCATGGTCGGCCTGGTTGACCAGCTGTTCGGCAGAGGTGCCATCGCGGGGATACAGGCTGTAACCAATGCTGGCCCCTACTTCCAGCTTCTTGCCTTCTACCAGCATGGCCTCGCCAATGGTCAGCGCCAGCTTGCCCAGCAGCTCGGATAGGGCATCGGTGGAAAAACTGCCTTGCAGCAGGATCAGGTACTCATCCCCGCCCATGCGCGCCACCATGTCACTACCGCGCACAGCATGCTGCAGACGGCGGGCAACCACTTGCAACACCTGGTCGCCAATCGCGTGGCCATGCTGGTCGTTGATCTGCTTGAAGTGGTCCAGATCGACAAACAGCACGGCAAACTGTGCGCCACTTCGTTGCGATAGCGCCAGCATCTTTTCCAGGTGCTGGAAAAACAGCGCCCTGTTGGCCAGACCGGTGAGGCTGTCGTGGTGCGCCAGATAGCTCAGCTCGCGCTGGTTGTCGTACAGGCTGGCCATATGGCTGTTGATCTGCCGCTGCATGCGGTCAAAATTGCGTGCCAGTACACCAATCTCGTCATTGCGCTCCACTGGCAGAGGCAATTGCTGACGGGTATCGCTAAAACTGCTGGCCGCCTGGGCCAGGATGTTGATTGGCCGCAGCATGGCGCGGGCAAACACCACGGCCAGCAGAATGGCGATGACACTGAAGGCCAGCACCATGTGGATGATGCGCAAGCCCAGCGGGGCAGCCAGTGCCAGCACGCTGCCCAGAGGCTGTACCAGCCCGGTGACCACAAACTCATCGCGACTGCCACGGCCGATGGGGAGCCGGACAAAGGCCATTACCTTGTCGGCTGACTGCTCGGGCTGATCC